>DASXCK010000273.1:0-1863 GCA_036491235.1 Xanthobacteraceae bacterium
ACCACGCCTTATGGCGAGGGCCCGCTCTATCATCACATCGGCCTTTATGCCTACCGGCGCGAAGCGCTGGAGCGCTTCGTCAAGCTGCCGCCCTCGACGCTCGAGAAGCGCGAGCGGCTGGAGCAGCTGCGCGCGCTCGAAGCCGGCATGCGCATCGATGTCGCGCTCGTCGACTCGGTGCCGCTCGGCGTCGACACGCCCGAGGAGCTCGCCAAGGCGCGCGCCTTGCTTTCACATTGATACCGTTGATGTCGAATCCCGGATGTTGGCTGCCATGAGCAAAACGTCGAAGAAGCGCAAGACCATCGTGTTCCAGGGCGAGCTCGGGGCCAACTCGCACATTGCCTGCCAGGAGGCTTATCCGAGTTACGAGCCGGTGCCGTGTCCGACCTTCGAAGATGCTTTCACGGCGCTCGCGAACGGCCGCGCCGACCTCGGCATGATCCCGATCGAGAATTCGGTCGCCGGGCGCGTCGCCGATATCCATCATCTGATGCCGACCGCCAAGCTGCACATCATCGCGGAGCACTTCCTGCCGATCCGCAACCAGCTGATGGCGCCCTACGGCGCGACGCTCAAAGGCCTCAAGAGCGTCGAGAGCCACATCATGGCGCTCGGGCAGTGCCGCAACTACATCCGCAAGCTCGGCATCAAGGCGCTGGTCGCGGCCGACACCGCCGGCGCCGCCCGCGAGGTGGCTGAGCGCGGCGATCCGAGCCGCGCCGCCATCGCGTCGCGCCTCGCCGCAAAGATCTATGGCCTGAGGATCCTGGCCGAGAACGTCGAGGACGAGTCACATTCGACCACGCGCTTCGTCGTGCTCTCGCGCGAGAGGAAGACCGCGCGCCGCGGCGATGGGCTGATGCTCACCACCTTCGTGTTCCAGGTGCGCAACATTCCGGCCGCACTCTACAAGGGCCTCGGTGGCTTCGCCACCAACCGGGTCAACATGACCAAGCTCGAAAGCTACATGATCGAGGGCAATTTCTTCGCGACGCAATTTTATGCCGACGTCGAGGGCCACCCGGACGACCCCAACCTCAAGCTCGCGCTCGAGGAGCTCGCGTTCTTCTCCAAGGAGCTGACGATCCTCGGCGTCTATCCCGCCCATCCGTTCCGCGCGAAGCTCGGGAAGATGTAACGGGCATCATTACGAGCGAAGCGAAGCAATCTCGTTTCACTCGCGCATGCGCGTGCGGGTCGCGATTGCTTCGTCGCGCTGCGCGCTCCTCACAATGACGCCTGACGTCATTTCACGTTCTTCACCACCCACTCGTCGATCACGTGGGCGATCTCGAGATTGTTCTTCTCGATCATCACCATGTGACCGTTGCCGCGGATACCCTTGTCCTGCAGGCGGATGTATTCGGTCTTGACGCCGGCCTGCTCGAGATATTTGGCGGTGCAATGGTCGTAGACCTGGTGATAGGACGCCTCCGCCGACATGATCATCACCGGGATGGTCTTGAGATTGACGAGCTGGCGCGCCGGCGCCTTTTGCATCCAGCACACGAAGAGGTTCGGCGCGGCGGCCTTGGCTTCGCGCTCGACCGCGATCTCGCTCGGGTCCTTGACGGGCGGATCGTAGGTGATCGGAATGTCGGTCGGCCCCCACGGGCGCGTGCGGCCGGTGCCGATGATCGTCGCTTCGAACGGCGGGCCCGACGGCTCGATCGCGACTACGGCCTTGACGAGCTTCGGCCGCGCGTCGGCGATCAGCCAGCCGAACGGACCCGACTGCGAGTGGGTGAGCACGATCGCGGGGCCGATCTTGTCGAGCAGGGCGGCGCCCGCGTCCTGATTGCGCTGTTCGGTCTCCTCCGCCGACAGCACGGTCTCGACCTGCGTCGCGTAGAACGCGTC
>DASXCK010000274.1:0-12023 GCA_036491235.1 Xanthobacteraceae bacterium
AAACCAAGTCCGTCGCTCGGTGTCGTCGATGAAGTTCTCGAGCAGGCTCGCGGTGGCCACGTCCTCGTGCTCGTCGGCGATCTCGTGCGCCTCGCGCATGGCCTCGGCGACCGATTTGTTGTCGTTCATGAGTTCGCGCAGCATGTCGAGCGGCGCGACGAAGTCGTCGTTGTTGTCCTTGATGCGCTGGAGCTCGGAAATCTGACCGACAGAACGCAGCGTGGTACCGCCGATCTTGCGCACGCGCTCGGCCAGCGGGTCCGTGGTGCCAAAGATCTGCTCGCCTTGCTCGTCGAGCATCAGATGGTAATCGCGGAAATGCGGCCCGCTGATGTGCCAGTGAAAATTCTTGGTCTTGAGATAGAGCGCAAAGCTGTCCGCCAGCACTGCGTTGATGGCGGTCGAAATTTCCTGCACGGCGTCGGTCGAGAGGTCGGTCGGCGTATCGAGCGCTTCGGCTGCCTTATGGCGCGGCTCTAGGGCCCTGACTTTGCTCATGGCGTGATTCCTCGTGCGGCATGGATTGGGCGGCGGAACGCCGTCAACGGTTAACAGCCGGCCGGGGAAGGCGGTTCCAATCTCGCAGGGCCCCATCGTCCGAATGTCACGATTCGCATAAGACATATTATGGAATATATCCAGATGTCCGCAGGAATGCCCGGAAACGCGCGGCTCTGGGGCGCCTGTGGTACGCTGACGGCTGGCTCGGGGCATAACGTGGACGAACCATGAGCAAACCACCCGCCAACGCCGCTGCCACGCCAACGTCCGCCCAGATCTATCGCGTAGCGCTCGCCAGCATCATCGGCTCGATCGTCGAGCAATACGATTTCCTGGTCACCGGCGTGATCGCCGCGACGGTCTGGGGCGGCATCTTCTTCAAGGAGAAAGGGCTCGCGGCGGTCGCAGGCGCCATCAGCATCTATGGCCTCGGCATCATCATCCGGCCGATCGGCGCCTTCATCTTCGGCCATATCGCCGACCGCCATGGGCGCAAGGACGCGCTCGTCTGGGCGCTAGTGCTCATGGGCATCAGCACGCTGCTGATCGGGCTCACGCCGACCTATGACAGCGTGGGCGTCGTGGCGCCGGCGTTGCTGATCTTGTTTCGCCTCGCACAGGGCATCAGCTTCGGGGCCGAGTTCGGCACCGCCGCGACCTGGGTGGTGGAGCAGGCGGCGCGCTCCAAATATCGAGCCTTCTGGGGCGCCTGGGTCGGGTTCGCGATCCCGATCGGCCTCCTCCTCGGCTTCGGCTCGGTGATCCTGGTGAAGGCGCTGATGACGCCCGAGAGCTTCACGGCTTGGGGCTGGCGCATCTTCTTCTTCATCGGCTTCGTGGTCGCGATCGTCGGTCTCGTCATCCGCACGCGCACCGAGGACAGCTTCGTGTTCACGCAACATCGCGCGCAGAACGAGATCCTCGCTCATCCGGCGCGCCAGGTATGGCGCGACATGCCGCTCACGATCCTGCGCACATCGCTGGTCAACGCGATGTTCGGCGGCGCCTTCTTTCTCTACTTCGTGTTCGGCACGAGCTACATGAAGGCGGCCGGGTTCACGGGCTCGCAGCCCGAGGCGATCGGGCTCATCGCGGCAGCCTTCATGCTGGCATTCATGATCATCGGCGCCCTGCTTGCCGACGTCATCAACCGCCGCACCATCCTGCTGGCCGCGGCTATCGTCTTCCTGGTGTTCGCCATCCCGTATTTCTACCTGGTCAACACCAGGAGCTTTTTGCTCGCGACCGCCGCCGAGGTGATCGGATTTGGCTTCGTGTTCGGCTTCGGCTATGGCGCGATCCCGACGTTCTTCACGGAGAATTTCCCGACCCGTTACCGCGCGTCGGGCGCCAACGCGGCCTACCAGATCGCCCAAGTCTATGGTGGAGGGCTGATTCCGATCATCGCCGGCCAACTGCTCGATCATTTCGGCGTCCAGCGTGCCTATCTTTATATTGGCATCCTCGTAATGATCTATGCGGCTGCCGCGATCTTCGCGATCCTGACGACGCCTGAGACCAAAGGCAGTGATCTCGAGGGCGCGAGCTAAGCCATCATTGCGGGAAGGCCGTCGGAGCCGGCGAGATCCGCCGTCGTGGCCACGCAAGCCGCGTGGGTCGTCGGTCGATTTTGTCTCAAATTTTAAAGGACTTGGCTGGCCTCTCTCGCTCAAATCGTCACGTCAAGAACCGGCACCAAGTTCGATCCGCATGCCGTCGAAGGCCGGCTCGATATGGCTCGGCAGCCGTGCCTTGAGCTCGGAATAATCGAGATCGGTGTGCATATTGGTCAGGATGGCGCGCTTCGGTTTGATCCGCTCGATCCAACCGAGTGCGTCGTCTACGCTGAAGTGGCTGGGGTGCGGCTTGTAGCGCAGCGCGTCGACGATCCACAGATCGAGCCCGGCGAGCGCCGGCACGCTCGCCTCCGGCAGGTCGATCAGGTCGCTCGAATAGGCGACCGCACCGAAACGATAGCCGAGGGAGGGGATGTCACCGTGGTTCTGGAGGAACGGCGACACCCGGATCACGCCCCCCTCCCCGGCGATGTCGACCGACGTTCCGGCGGACACCCGGTGTTCGTTCAGGATGGGCGGATAATTGCTGCCGGGCGGCGTCGCGAAACAGTAGTCGAAACGTTGCGAGAGTACGCGCGAGGTCATTTCGTCCACGTAGGCGTCGAGGCGCTTGCGCTTGTGGATGAACAGCGCGCGGAGATCGTCGATCCCGTGCGTGTGGTCGGCATGCTCGTGGGTGTAGAAGATGCCGTCGAGCCAATCGACCTGCGCATCGATGAGCTGCTCGCGCAAGTCTGGCGAGGTGTCGACCAGCACCCGCGTCCTGGCCTTGTCGCCGCGCTCGACCAGCAGCGAGCAGCGCCGGCGGCGGTTCTTTGGATTCTTCGGGTCGCACGCGCCCCAGCCGAGCGCCGGCCGCGGCACCCCGCCGGACGAGCCGCAGCCGAGGATCGTGACCGTAAGGCTCATGCGGCTGCCGCCGCGCTGCGCGGCACCTTGGAGAAGAGGCGGAAGAAGTTCTCCGTGGTCTGCCGCGCGATCTCGTCGAACGCGACGCCGCGCACCTGCGCGAGTGTCTTCGCGGTCTCGACCACGAAAGACGGCTCATTGCGCTTGCCGCGGAATTTGCCGGGCGCCAGATAGGGCGCGTCGGTCTCGACCAGGATGCGGTCGGACGGCAGACTGGCCGCAATGGCGCGCAGATCGTCGGACTTCTTGAATGTCACGATGCCGGTGAACGAGATCGACAGGCCTAACGCGATCGCGCGCTGCGCGAGATCGCGGCCGCCCGTGAAGCAATGCAGCACCGCCGGGAAGGCGCCCTTCCCGGTCTCCTCCTCGAGGATGCGCGCGACGTCGTCGTCGGCCTCGCGCGCATGGATGACGAGCGGCAGCCCGGTCTCGCGCGCCGCCGCGATGTGGGCGCGGAAGCCGCGCTCCTGCGCGTCGCGCGGGCTGTAGTCGTAGTGATAGTCGAGCCCCGCCTCGCCGATCGCGACCACCTTGGGATGGCGCGTGTGCGCGACGAGATCGGCCGTGCCGATGTCGGGCTCTTCATGTGCATTATGCGGATGGGTGCCGACCGAGCAAAAGACGTCGGGAAAGCGCTCGGCGATTGCCAGCAACCCGGCGTGCTTGACGACGCGCGTCGAGATCGTGACCATACGTCCGATATCGGCGGCGCGGGCGCGCGCCACCACGGCGTCGAGCTCGTCGGCGAAATCGGGGAAATCGAGATGGCAGTGGCTATCGACCAGCATGATGCTCAACTCGGCTTGTCCGCCGTGGGCTCGATGTAGCGCGGAAAAACCGGCGCGGGCGGCGGCAACTGGGTGCCTGGCGCGATGCGACCATCCGATCCGAGCTGCGCGAAATCGCGCGCGTCGGCGGGCACGGCCAAAATATCGAGCAGCTTGCCGGCCGAGTCCGGCATGAAGGGCTGCGCCAGGATCGCGACCTGGCGGATGACCTCGGCCGTCACATAGAGCACGGTCCCCTGTCGCTTGGGATCGGTCTTGGCGAGCGCCCACGGCGCTTCGCCGGCGAAATAGCGGTTCGCCTCGGCGACCACGGCCCACACGGCGTTGAGCACCTGATGGAGCTGCTGCGTCTTCATCGCCTCGCGCGCCTTGCCGACCATGGCGTCCGCCTGGGCGAGGATCGCCTGGTCGTTAGCGCTGAATTGGCCCGGCGCCGGCAACGCGCCGGCAAAGGCGCGCACCACCATGGTGAGCGAGCGCTGTGCCAGGTTGCCGAGATCGTTGGCGAGATCCGCATTGATGCGATTGACGATCGCGTCGTGGCTGTAGTTGCCGTCCTGCCCAAACGGCACCTCGCGCAGCAAAAAGTAGCGCAGCGGGTCGACACCGTAGGCGTCGGCGAGCGCGAACGGATCGACCACGTTGCCGACCGACTTCGACATCTTCTCGCCGCGGTTGAACAAAAAGCCGTGCGAAAAAATGCGCCGCGGCACCTCGATGCCGGCGGACATCAAAAAGGCCGGCCAGTAGACCGCGTGGAAGCGCACGATGTCCTTGCCGATGACATGCAGATCGGCCGGCCACCAGCGCTTGAATTTCTCGCTGTCGGTGTCGGGGAAGCCGACGCCCGTGATGTAGTTCGTCAGTGCGTCGACCCACACGTACATCACGTGCTTGGGATCGCCCGGCACCGGCACGCCCCACGTGAACGTGGTGCGCGAGACCGACAGGTCCTTCAGCCCGCCGCGCACGAAGCTCGCGACCTCGTTGAGCCGCTCGCGCGGCAGCACGAAGTCCGGCACGCGCGTGTAGAGGTCGAGGAGTTTCTCCTGATAGGCGGAGAGCTTGAAGAAGTAGCTTTCCTCCTCGACCCACTCGACCGGCGTGCCCGTCGGCCCCAGGCGCTGCCCTTTGTCGTTAAGCCGCGTCTCGTCCTCAGCGTAGTACGCCTCGTCGCGCACCGAGTACCAGCCGGAATACTTCGACAGGTAGATGTCGCCATTCCGTGCCATGCGCTCCCAGATCGCCTGGGAGGATTTGTAATGACGCGGCTCCGTGGTGCGGATGTAATCGTCGTTCGAGCAGCGCAGCCGCTCGACCATCTTGCGAAACAGCGCGACGTTGCGGTCGGCGAGCTCGCGCGGCGACACGCCTTCGCGGCCCGCCGTCTGCAGCATCTTGATGCCGTGCTCGTCGGTGCCGGTGAGGAAGAAGACGTCGTGGCCGTCGAGCCGCATGAAGCGTGCGATCGCGTCGGTCGCGATCACCTCGTAGGCGTGGCCGATATGCGGCGCGCCGTTCGGGTACGCAATGGCGGTCGTGACGTAGTAGTGCGGGTGGGACATCTCTCGACACTCGACGCCGTCATGCCCGGCCTTGTGCCGGGCATCCACGTCTTTCTTGCGGCCAAAGTCGTGGATGGCCGGGACGAGCCCGGCCATGACGGATGAAAGGGTCAGCTGTAGGTATCAACCGCGCGCGGCGTCCGCAAGCAAGCCGAAGACGTTGAAAACCAGCGGCTTGCGCTCGAGATTGTAGGTTTCGGTGTCGCGTGCCGCGCGGTCGAGGCGCTCCCAGGCATCCGCCACGCGGGCAAGTCGATGCGCGTCGCTGGTGCGATCGAGGCGGGCCGATAGCCAGTCGCGCGCCGTTTCGATGAAGATCTCGTAGAGCTCGTCGCCGCCGCGTTCGAGGCTGTCGCCCAGGGTGTGCAGCGCGCGCGGGTCGGTCGCCGGCAGGCGATCGAGGAGATCGATCAGCTTGTCCCGCAGCGCGAGCTGTGGGCCACCGAACAGCGCGATCGCACGCGCAACGCTGCCGTCGGCGGCGGCCGCCGCCCGGCGCAGCGTCTCCGCGTCGCCCGCGCCGCCGAGCGCCGCGGTCGCGGCCGCGACCACATCCGCTTCGTCGAGCGGGCGTAGGGTCAGGCGGCGGCAGCGCGACAGGATGGTCGGCAACAGGCGGCCGGGCGCGTGGCTCACCAGGAGAAAGAGCGAGCGTGCCGGCGGCTCCTCCAGCACCTTGAGCAGCGCGTTGGAGCCTTGCGGATATTGGAGCTCGTCCGCCGCATCGACGATGCAGATGCGCCAGCCCCCCTCGCCCGCGGTCGAGCCGAAAAAGCCGACCGTGCGGCGCACTTCTTCGACCGTGATGACGGTGCGCAGCTTGCCGCTGTCGCTTTCGGTGCGCTCGAGCACCAGGAGGTCCGGATGCGCCCGGCCCGCGATGCGCCGCGACGCCGGGCTCTCGGCCTCGACTGCGAGCGAGGTCGCGCGCTGCACGGCCGCCGCGAACGGATCGGGATGCGCCAGCACGAAGCGCGCCATGCGGTAGGCGAGCGTCGCCTTGCCGATGCCGGCCGGCCCACCGATCAGCCACGCGTGGGCGATGCGACCGCTCTTGTAGTCGGCGAGCAGCTTCTGCTCGGCCTCCGCATGGCCGACCAACGCAAAAGTCGCGCGCGGATGCGGGACCTCGATCGCGTCGGCTTGCGCCTTCGCGGGACTCACGCGTCCAGGTCCTCGAACGAGAGCGGTGCCGCCGCCGGATCGAGGCGCGCATAGACCTTCGTCCAGATGTCGTCGGCGATCTCGTTCACGCTGCGGCCGGCGTCGATCAGCACGCAGCGCTTGGGTTCGGCCGCCGCGATGTCGCGGTAGGCCTGGCGCAGGCGGGTGTGAAACGCGAGCGCCTCCGTCTCGAATCGATCGGGCGCCGCGCTGCCGCGCCGCTTGGCGGCGCGGGCGAGTCCGATCTCGGGCGCAAGATCGAGGATCAGAGTCAGCTCCGGCATGGTGTTGGCCACGGTCAGCCGCTCCAGGCCGCGTATGAGTTTTGCGTCAACCGCGCCGAGCGTGCCCTGGTAGACGCGGGTCGAGTCGATGAAACGGTCGCAGATCACCCACCTGCCTTGCGCCAGCGCCGGCGCGATGGTGGTGCGCACATGATCGTCGCGCGCAGCCGCGAACAGCAGGGTTTCGGCCACTGGGCCCAGCGGTTTGGCAGCGCCCGAGAGCAGCACGTGGCGCATGATGTCGGCGCCGGCCGAGCCGCCCGGCTCGCGCGTCACCACGACGCCGATCGCCATCCCGCGCAGCTTGGCGGCGAGCCGCTGCGCCTGAGTCGACTTGCCGGCGCCCTCGCCGCCTTCCAGTGTGATGAAGCGTCCGCGCATGCCCTTCGGTTCGGATTGTGCGCCGTAGGGTGGGCAAAATCGCCCTCACCCGGCTCGACCGCGTGGGCAAAGGCGATGGCGATCTTGCCCACGCTACGGTCTGTTGCCCCCGTTATATCCGCTTGGCCCCCGAAATAAACAACCCGATCATGAACTCGGCCGCCGCATCGAGCGCCCGCCGCGGCAGCCCGCCGCGCGCGACGCTCTGGGCCGCATGCAGCGGCACCTCCAGCACCATGTTGTCGCCGCGCCAGACCCGCAGCGCCCCGATCGGCTGGCCCTGGACGACCGGTGCCCGCACCGGGCCCGTATAGACGACACGCGCCAGGATCCGGTCGTTCGATCCGCGCGGCACCAGCAGGCTCACGGCGCCGGTCGCGGCGAGCGGCACGCTCCATTGCGCGCCGCCATAGAGCCGCGCGTCGCCGATGGCCTCACCGTCGGCGAACAGTGGGCGGCGATCAAAGCCCTTGAAACCCCATTCCAGGAGCTTGCGGCCCTCGTTGGCGCGCTCGCTCGAGGTCTTGAGGCCGTCCACGACCCCGATCAGGCGCAGGCCGTTTTGCACCACCGAGCCGACAAGGCCGTAGCCCGACTCCTCGTTGCCGCCGATCTTCAGGCCGTCGGCGCCGATGTCCATGCCGAGCAGCGGGTTCTGGTTCTGCTGGCGGATCTTGTTCCAGGTGAAGTCCTTCTGGCCGAAGATCGGATAGCGATCCGGATAGGTCTTGATGATGTAGCGGGCGAGCTTGGCGATTTCGCGTGGCGTCATCACAAGGGTCGGATCGGGTAGCCCGGTCGAATTGGAGAAATACGACTTGGTGAGGCCGAGCTCGCGTGCCCGCTTGGTCATCATGGCGGCGAACTTGTCCTCGGACCCCGCGATGCCTTCGGCGAGCGCAATGCAGGCGTCGTTGCCCGACTGTACGATCACGCTGGTGAGCAGGTCCTCCACCCGCACGCGGCTGTGGATCGGCGCGAACATGCTGGTCGTGTGCGACGGCGCGCCGCCGTGCCGCCAGGCGTACTCGCTGACCTCGAACTCGGTGTCGGGCGTGATGTGGCCGAGCTTGAGCTCGTGAAACACCACCTCGATGGTCATCAGCTTGGCGAGGCTCGACGGCTGGACGAGCTGGTCGGCATTCTTCTCGAACAGGATCGTGCCGGTGTCGGCATCGAGCAGGATAGCCATCGGCGCCTGCGTCTGGAATTCGTCCTTCTTCGCCGGCTGCGCCGGGTTCGGCGCCGCCAAGGCCGCGCCGAGCGCCAGCGCGCCCGCGACCAGGACGATCGCGAGGCGGGTTGCGCCGCGGGTGCCTGACCGCACGACCGAATCTGCCGGCATGGGAACGCGTCTCCAGAGGCGGCCGGCGTAGCAAGCGCGACGGCAGCGAACAATGCCGCGAAACACCGCCATTCGTAGCGTCAATAGAGCCCGCGGCCCGTCATGATCGAGGGCGCGGCTTGCGTCGCCGGGGGCGTCGCATAGGCCGAGACCGGCGACGGATGGCGCGGCACCTCGGTGATCTCCGACGGTAGGTGATTGGCGGCCAACCGATCGTCGAACGAGGGCCGCGCGGGCCGGCGCGGGCGTGCGGCCGCCATGGTGGACGGCGGGGGCTCGGAGACGGACGAGCCCTGGTTCTGGCCGAGCGTAAAGGGACGCTCTGGCGGAATCGGCACCTCGCCGCGCGCGCTCGCGCGCTCGCCGAACGTCGGCAGGAATGCGCGCGACGATGCGAGCAGGATTCCCGACGGCGCCGGCGCGGGCTGGTTGACCCGCAGCGTCGCGAGCAGCACATGGTCGTCGCTGCCTTGGAGCGGCGCCTGTCCGACATATTCGACCCGCACGTGGGCGAGTCCGTCGCCGTAAAAATCGAGCAGGTGCGCGGTCTTGGTCGACAGGTCGATCAGGCGGTCGCTGTGATAGGGGCCGCGGTCGTTCACGCGCACGATGATGGAGCGGCCGTTCTTGAGGTTGGTGACGCGGGCGTAGCACGGCAGCGGCAGGACCGGGCTCGCGGCCGAGATGCTCTCCATGTCGTAGACTTCGCCGTTCGCGGTGAGGCGACCATGAAAATCCTCGCCGTACCAGGAGGCGAGCCCTTCCGCGCGGTAGTGCGGATCTTCCTGCGGCACGTAGGTGCGCCCGCCGACCGTATAGGGCGCGCCGACCACATAGTGGCCGCCGCCCTTGGGGACCGGCTGACCGGGCGCGATCACGCGCGGGCTCGCCGAGACGCCGAGCCGCGGATCCATCTTCGACATGAGTCCGGAAGACGAGGAGCAGTTGGCAAGCGCGCAGCACGCGAGCGCCGCAACGCCGGCCCGCACCCCCTGCCCTAACCCCACGCGACCGCGCCGCATCGATCCCCTACCCGTCGACACGCTGTAACGCCCGCGTCGAACGCGCAACGCGGGCGAAAAACATTCCAGCGTGTTGTCGATCCGCCAAACGTCCCCGGCGGACACCCTCTATCCTCGTCCCGAACCATACTCCGCCTGACCGCCGGCGAGAACCGGTGCCGGTTAGGCATGGTAAATGAACGTGAAAAAAGCCGGTCAAATCAGGCGGTTGTGCGGCAGCCGCGTGGCGAGGCTGGAATTTGCGGATTTGCCGAGCGTGGTGACGGCATCCAGGTGTGTGAGGCGCGGCGGAGTCGATACGGCGATTCGGCTGGCGCGGCGTTGCTTTTAGATGCGCGCCAAAGGACGGCGCACGGTCGCGCCGCGGGTGTGCGGGCTCACTGAATTCATTGCGCTTTCCTCGAATGACGAGGGAAAGCGGGTCGCGCCCTCTCGCGTCACCATGCGTAGCGAAGGCGCGCGGTTCCCGCGTAGGTGTGTGCGCCGCTTGCGAGGTCGCCGTCGAACTTCGTCAGCAACGACCAGCCGTTGCGCCACAGGATCTCGGGGCCGAACGTGACGAGGCCGGAGTCGTGCGGGGGCGCCGCGCCGTTGACGATGAAGCTCGCGCCCGGCAGCGACTGGAAGGTCGCCAGCAGCGCGGCGTTGCTCACCCAGTCATGGGCCCAGGCGAGCCGGGCCCGCAGCGCAAGCTGCGCGTCGGCATTGAACGCCATCACGGCCTCGAACCGGCTGCCGAGCTCCGCGCGTGCGTCGGTCGAGGTGTGCGCATTGAACGCGAGCCCGAGGCCGCCGCCAGTGCGATCGATCTCGCTGTAGGCCGGAGTGCGGAAGAGCTGCGCCTGCGCGGCCGCATACGGAATGATGCCGAACCCCGACAGCGGCAGCCGATAGCCCGCCTCGAGGCGCGCGCCATAGCTCTGCGCGGCGAAATCCGCCGTCAGATGGTCGCCGAGCGCGAAGCGATCGGTCGACATCCAGTGCTCTGCCACCGAAAGCGCGCCCGCCAGATAGGCCGGGCCCGTGGCGGTGCGGCCATAGAGGCCGGCCTGGAACGCGTCGCCATGGCCCCCGCCGAGACCGTCCGCGAGGCCCCAGCCCGTATAGGCGCCGGCGAGCGCAAAGCCGAAGCGCGTGTCGGGCGTGACGCGATAGTCCGCGCCGGCCGCGAAGCCGCCCGCGCGCGCCGCCACGTCGTGGGTGCCGAGCGCCGCGTCGCCGCGCACGCCGCTCGCGCCGCCGTAGGCCGTGCCCCAGGCGTTCCAGCGCTGCTCGAACGCCGACGATGCGCGCGGCGTGCCGAGCGCGGACGCGTAGGCGGCCGCCACGTCCGGCGGCAGCGCCTGCGGCTCGGCCGCGAACGGCGTCGCGGCGAAGCCTGCGTCGGCGCCGCCCGACAGCGCCGCATCGAACATCAGCAGCATGAAGTCGCTGGTGAGCTGGGCCGCGCCCTGCTGCGCCGCGGTCGTACCCTCGCCGGAGATCTGCGCAAGCGCGCCCTGAAGCCGCGCACCCGTGAGACCGAACAGATTCAGGAATGCCGGCGGCAGCGTGCCGCCGTTGTTGAAGAAGGTGTTGATCGCCGTGGCGACGCCGACCTGGTTCGGCGCCGTGATGGCCGAATTGGGCCTGCCGAAATCGCCGAGATTTGCGGTGAGCGTCAGCAGCACGTCGGTCGGCGTGTAGCTCAGGGCCGTGCCGAAGTTCGCGGGCGTGCTCACTGCGTTGATGCCCGCGAATGTGGTCCCGCCGAGCCCGGCCGATTCAAGAATGACGAACTGCCCCGGCTTGAAGCTGCCCAACGCGAACACCGGCTGCACGGTGCCGGCGAGCGTCGCGGTGCCGCTGACATTGGCGAAGCTCGCCGCCGTCGGGCTGATCGCCACCAGGTAATTCGCGGCGGGCGCGAACGCCAGATTGCCCGTGACCGTCATCGACGTGCCGCTGGTGCCCGAGCCCGGCGCGAACGTGCCGCCGGTGATCCGCGTGTTGCCGACCACGGCGCCGTTGCCGACGAAAGTGCCGCCGTTGATGGTCACGGCGCCATTGATGGTTCCGAAGTTGCTCAGAATCCCACCCGGGCCGTTCACCACCGTGCCGGTCCAGATCGAGCCGCTCTGGTTGACGATCGTGCCGGTGTTGTTGACGTCTGCGTTGTACGTGCCGGCGTTGTTCACCGTCCCGCCGTTGACCAGCGCATCGGTGAGCGTGCCGCCGGCGTTCACCGCGATCAGGCCGCCGGCATTGTTGGTGATGCCCGCCGTGACGGTGTAGTTGCCGGCGGCGCCGACAACCAGCGTGGCGCCGCCCGCATTGGTGAACGTGTTCGCGCTCGTCACCGTACCGTTGACGTTGAACTGGCCGCCCGCATTGTTGGCGATGGCCCCGTTGGTGGCGCCGCCGTTCGCATTGACGATCGCCGCGTTGGTGAGGCTCGCGAACGTATTGGTCCCCGTCAGGGTCGTGGTGCCGGCCGCCACCGTG
>DASXCK010000275.1:0-9136 GCA_036491235.1 Xanthobacteraceae bacterium
CTCGACGAGGTCGCCCGCATCGCCTACTTCCGGCCCGACACCCTGCCGCCCGGCTTCCAGGCCGAGCTGATGGCGACGCGACATTATGTCCCGCGTGGCTGGCCCTTCGCCTTCACCAACGGCGTCCAGGCCAGTTGGCTGGAAGTCGATACCGACACCGGCTTTATCACGCTGCTGAAACATTGGTGCGTCGAGGATTGCGGCACCGTGATCAACCCGCAGCTGGTCGACGAGCAGGTGCGCGGCGGCATTGTGCAAGGAATTGGCGCGGCGCTGTTCGAGCACTGCCGCTATGACGAGCGCGGGCAGCTCCTCAACGGCAACATGGCGGATTATCTCGTGCCGATGGCGGGCGAAATGCCCGATATCGAGGTCGGCCACGTGGTCTCGCCCACCGCCGATTCCGAGCTCGGCGCCAAGGGCGCCGGCGAGGCCGGCACGGCGGGCGCGCCGGGCTGCGTGGTGAATGCGGTCAATGATGCGCTTCGGCCGCTGGGGGCGATCGTGATCACGGAGATTCCGATGACGCCGGACGTCGTGCTGAAAGCGCTCGGCAAGATCTGACTATTCGCGCGAGCGCCGGATCGAGGTCGGAAAAATGGCGGATGTCTCGCGTAACCAGATCGCGCGCTGGGCCAGCACAATGCCGGCGCCGGACGTTCAAGGTTCGGCCGGGACGATTTCGACGAACACCAAGGTCGGCAAGGCCACCATCGACACGGCGTCCGGAGGGATTTAAGTGACATCTCCATTGCGACACTGCGCGCATGACGGCATGCCGATACTGGCGTAGACGCGAGGGCCTTCGCTGGGCAATATCCCGCCCCAAATCGACCAGGCACGAGAAGGATATTACCCCCATGGATATCAAGGTCGGCAAAGCCGCGATCGAGGAAGCATCGAAAAAGCTTTCCAACTGGGGCCGCTGGGGCAAGGACGACCACATCGGCACGCTCAACCACGTGAGCCCCGAAGACATCGTCAACGCCGCGAGCCTCATCCGCACCGGCAAGGTTTTTGCCCTCGGCATCCCGCTCGACCGCACCGGCCCGCAGACCGGCCTGTTCGGCGGCCGCTTCAACCCGATCCACCAGATGCTGGCGACCGGCACCGACGCGATCGCGGGGCAGCAGGACTGGAACAAGATCCGCTACGCCGACGATACGCTGACGCTGTGCGTGCAGGGCGCGACCCACTGGGACGCGCTCGGCCACATCTTCTACGAGGACAAGGCGTATAACGGCCACGATGCCAAGCTGATCGACTCGCGCGGGCTCTCGGTGCTCGGCATCGAGCATTCGAAGAACAAGATGGTCGGGCGCGGCGTGCTGCTCGACATCGCGCGCTTCCGCGGCGTCAAATGGATGAAGGACGGCGAGAGCATCTCCAACGACGAACTCGACAAGTGCGCCAAGAACGCCAATGTCGATATCCGCAAAGGCGATTTCGTGATCGTGCGCACCGGGCAGATGGAACGCTGCCACGAGGAGAAGGACTGGGGCGGTTATGCGGGCGGCGACGCCCCGGGCGTCAAGTTCGAGAACTGCTACTGGTGCCAGGACAAGCAAATCGCCGCGATCTGCACCGACACCTGGGGCGTCGAGGTGCGGCCGAACGAAACCCGGGATGCCAATCAGCCCTGGCACTGGGTCGTGATCCCGTCGATGGGCCTTTGCATGGGCGAGATCTTCTACCTGAAGGACCTCGCCGAGGACTGCGCCGAGGACGGCGTCTACGAGTTCTTCTTCTGCGGCCCGCCGCTGATCATCACCGGCGGCACCGGCTCGCCGATCAACCCGCAAGCCATTAAGTGACCGCGTAGCGGTCATTCCGGATGGCGCGAAGCGCCGGTCCGGGATCCAGATCGTAGGGTGGGCAAAGGCGCGAAGTGCCGTGTCCAGGTAATGGTGGACACGCTTCGCTTTGCCAACCCGACGGCGTAAAATTGCAGGCAAAAACGTGCCATGACGGCGGGAGCCAGCTCCACATGCCAGATCATGCCGACGACTGCGAGCTGTGCCGGCTCGACCAGGTGCTGTTGGAGGCGGATGAGGCCTATGTCCGCTTCGACAACAACAGCCTCGCGCCCGGCCACGTGCTGGTCGTGCCGCGCCGCCATGTGGCCAGCTTCTTCGACATGACGACCGCCGAAAAGCTGCGCGTGGTCGAGCTCCTCGATCGCGCCAAGGCGCATATCGACGCCGAACATCACCCCGACGGCTACAACATCGGGGTCAATGTCGGCCGCGCGGCCGGGCAGTCACGCATGCACGTTCACGTCCATCTGATCCCGCGCTATACAGGCGACGTGGCCGACCCTCGCGGCGGCATCCGTTGCGTCCTTTCCCGACGCGATGTCGCACAGTAACTCGTAAGATGGGCAAGGGTGCGCAAGCGCCGTGCCCACGCCGTGATGGGCACGCTTCGCTTTGCCCACCCTACGGCTCAGAACTCAAAAAGGAGACCTCCCATGCCCCGCCATCTCAAACGCGGAATGGACGCAAACGCGATCAAGGCGGCGGACGCGAAGGTGCGCGAGACGGTCGAGGGCATTCTTGCCGACGTCGAGGCGCGCGGCGACGCGGCGGTGCGCGAGCTGTCGAAGAAGTTCGACAACTGGGAGCCAAAGAGCTTCCGACTGACCGACGAGGAGATCGACCGCGCGATCGCGCAGGTCTCAAAGCGCGACCTCGAAGACCTCAAGTTCGCGCAGAGCCAGGTGCGCCACTTCGCGCAGAAGCAGAAAGAGACGATGCGCGACCTGGAGGTCGAGACGCTCCCGGGCGTCATCCTCGGCCATCGCCACATCCCGGTCGCGAGCATCGGCTGCTACGTGCCGGGCGGACGCTACCCGATGGTCGCCTCCGCGCACATGTCGATCGTCACCGCCAAGGTCGCAGGGGTGAAACAGATCATCGCGTGCGCGCCGCCCCATAAGGGCGGGCCGCACCCCGCGATCGTCGCGGCGATGCATTTCGGCGGCGCCGACCAGATCTACGTGCTCGGCGGCGTGCAGGCCGTCGCCGCCATGGCGCTGGGCACGCAGAGCATTCCGGGCGTCGACATGATCGTCGGGCCCGGCAACGCCTATGTGGCGGAGGCGAAGCGCCAGCTTTTTGGCCGGGTCGGCATCGACCTGCTCGCCGGACCGACCGAGACGCTGATCATCGCGGACGACAGCGTCGATGGCGAGATCTGCGCGACCGACCTGCTCGGCCAGGCCGAGCACGGGCCGACCTCCCCGGCGGTGCTGATCACCAACTCGGAGAAGCTCGCGCGCGCGACCATGGGCGAGGTCGAGCGCCTGCTGAAAATCCTGCCGACCGCGGAAGCTGCCAAGAAGGCGTGGGAGGATTTCGGCGAGGTGATCGTGTGCGACGATTACGACGAGATGGTGAAGGAAGCCGACCGCATCGCCTCCGAGCACGTGCAGGTAATGACGCGCGATCCGGACTATTTCCTCAACAACATGACGAACTACGGCTCGCTCTTCCTGGGCGCGCGCACCAACGTCGCCTATGGCGACAAGGTGATCGGCACCAACCACACGCTGCCGACCAAAAAGGCGGCGCGCTACACCGGCGGGCTGTGGGTCGGCAAATTCCTCAAGACCTGCACGTTCCAGAAGGTCATGACCGACGAGGCGAGCGCCATGGTCGGCGAGTACTGCTCGCGCCTGTGCGTGCTCGAAGGCTTTTTGGCGCATGCCGAGCAGGCGAACGTGCGCGTGCGCCGCTACGGCGGGCGCAACGTCGGCTACGCGCAGGCGGCGGAGTGACGTAAGGGTGCCGCCGTCAAACCGGAGGCGAAAAGCGACTGCATCATTGCCCGCGCAAGCGGCCAATCCGGTACTCACGGACGCAAAAGTGGAACGCCGAACGTGCACCATCGATGTGCTGCGGAGTAATGGATCATCGGCTTTCGCGGACGATGATGGCCGCGCCAATGCAAGCCAGCCATGACGACATCAGGGCCATCGAGCGCCTGCATGTGCGCGCGTGGCCCGCCCTCGAGACCGCGGCGGTGTGCGGATGGCTGTGGCGCTATTCGGGCGGCGGCTCGCAACGGGCAAATTCGGTCTCGACCGTGGAGTTCTCCGGCGACGATCCCGCGGCGGCGCTCGATGAGGTCGAGGCGCGCTATCGGGCCCGCAGCGTGCCGACCCGCATCCACACCTACGACCTCACGGCGCCGGCCGGGCTGATCAGCCTGCTCCAGGCGCGCGGCTACCGTGAAGGCGAAGCCACCACCACGATGATGAAGCCCGTGGCCGCGCCCGAGCTTCCGCCCGGCATCGAGGTCACCGACGCGGCCGATGCTGCATGGCGCGCGATTTACCTCGGCGCCATCACGGAAAGTCGGCGCACGACCAACGCGAAAATCCTCGACGCGATCCCACGCCCCTGTGCCTGGTTTTCCTGGCGGCGCGAGGGCCAAGTGATCTCGACCGGCCTGTGTGTCGCCGACGGCGACCTCGCGGTGATCGAATGCATGGCGACGCATGCCGACGCGCGGCGGCAAGGCGGCGCCCAGGCCGTGCTGGCCGGCATCGAGGCCTGGGCCGCGAGACGTGGGGCGCGCGCCGTGGCGCTGCAGGTCGTGGCGGCCAATCGGCCGGCGCTTGCGCTCTATGGCGGTGTGGGATTCGTGCCAGTTGCGAGCAACCGCTTCTGGGTCAAGAATTGAGAAAATGACGTGGGATTTGAAATGACCGTCGAGCTCACCCGCACCGCCTCCTTCCGCCTCGATGGGCGGCGCGCGATCGTAACCGGCGCCGGCCGCGGCATCGGACTGACCGCCGCCGCGGCACTCGCCGATGCGGGCGCACATGTCACGCTCGCAGCGCGCACCGAGGCCGAGATCGAGGCGGCCGCCGCGGCGATCCGCGCGCGCGGCCAATCGGCCGACGTGCTCGTGCTCGACGTCACCGACATCGCGGCGACGCGCGCGGCGATCGAGAAAGCCGAGCCGTTCCACATCCTGGTCAACAATGCGGGCATGAACCGGCCCGCCCTGCTGCCGGACGTGACGGTCGAGGACTTCGACGCGATCTTCAACCTCAACGTCCGCGCCGCATTCTTTGTCGCGCAGGCGGTGGCGCTGCGCCTGGTCGCCGCCAAGCAGCCGGGCTCGATCATCAACATGTCGTCGCAGATGGGCCATGTCGGTGCGGCGCGCCGCACCGTCTACTGCGCGACCAAGCACGCCATGGAAGGCTTCACCAAGGCGATGGCGGTCGAGCTCGCGCCGCACAACATCCGCGTCAACAGCATTGGCCCGACTTTTTTGGAAACGCCGATGACGCGGCCGTTCTTCGAGAACAAGGCATTCCGCGACGAGGTGCTGGGCAAGATCAAGCTCGGCCGGCTCGGCCAGCTCGAGGAGCTCACCGGCGCCATTGTTTTCCTCGCCTCCGACGCCTCGTCGCTCATGACCGGGTCCGCGATGGTGATCGACGGCGGCTGGACCGCGGAGTGAACCGGATGGATGCAGCCGCCCATCCGGCTTCGGTGCCGACGCCAAGCGTGCTCAGCCACGCGGAAACGCGGCTGATCGTCTGGGGCATGCTGCTGCCGGTGTTCATGGCCTCGCTCGACCAGACGATTCTCGCGAGCGCATTGCCGACGATCGGGCATGACCTCGGCGACCTGCACAGCGTGCCCTGGCTCGTCACCGCCTACCTGATCGCCTCGGCAGCCGTGACCCCGCTCTACGGCAAGGTCAGCGACATCCACGGCCGCCGCCTCACGGTGCTGATCGCGCTTTCGACCTACATGGCCGGCTCGATCGTGTGCCTCGCATCGACCAACATGCTGACCCTGATCTGCGGGCGCGTGCTGCATGGCCTCGGCGGCGGCGGCATGGCGTCGATGGGCATGGTGGTGCTAGGCGACCTCGCGGGACCGCGCGAACGCGGCAAGTATTATGCGTGGTTCTCGGCGACCTATACGACCGCCGGCGCCTGCGGACCGGCGCTCGGCGGCTTCATCGCGCAGGATCTGCACTGGAAGGTGATCTTCGGGCTGGGCCTCGCCATGGGTGTCGTCGCGTGGACGCTGAGCTGGCGGCTGCTGCGCCGGCTGCCGCGCTATGAGCGCTACCACAGCCTCGACGTGCTCGGCGCGCTGCTCATCATGTCGGCGAGCACCGCCTTCATGCTGGCGCTCAGCCTCGGCGGCGCACGCTATCCGTGGGCCTCGCCGCAGATCGTCGCGCTCGCGCTTGCGGCGCTGATGCTCGGCGGCGGCTTCGTGGCGCGGCTCCTCACCGCACCCGAGCCGTTGATCCCGCTGTCGATGCTGCGCGATCCGGTCGCGCGATCTGCCTTCATGATGAACAGCTTCGGCTGGGGCTCGATCGTCGGCCTCAATATCTTCCTGCCGATCTATCTGCAAAGCGTGATTGGCCTCACGCCCACGAACGCCGGCTTGAGCCTGATGGTGCTGATGGTGACGGTGAACACCTCCGCCGGCGTCGCGGGCCAGCTCTACGGACGGATGGCGCACTACAAGATCCTGCCGATGGCTGGCCTTTTGCTGGCGGTTGCGGCCGTCGTGACCCTCGCGCTGACGGCCGACCGCTTGGACACGCTCGAGTTCGAGGTATTGCTCGCGCTGATCGGCATCGGGTTCGGACCTGTGCCGCCGGCCTGTTCGATCGTGCTGCAGAACACCGTCGACGCGCACCACTTCGGCACCGCGATCGGGACGATGAACTTCTCGCGCACGCTCTACACCACGATACTGATCGCGATCTTCGGCGCGATCGTGCTGACCGGTGTGCCGACAGGGGCCACGGGCGCATTGGGGGCGGCCGCGGCGGCAGGCTTCCGCCGCGTTTTTTTCGCCGCCGCCGCGAGCCTCACAGTCGCGTTCTTCGGCGCGCTGCTGCTCGAGGAAAAGCCGCTGCAGACCCGCGAAACGCCGACGAAATCGTAATCCACTACGGTGACAAATCCGCAGCGTCATTGCCCGCGAAAGCGGGCAATCCAGTAATCACGAACCGTCGTTGGAACGTCTGCCGTACTCTACCGATATCCTGCGGCGTACTGGATCGCCCGCTTTTCGCGGGCGATGACGGCGGCGCCTTTGGCACAGTGTCACGCCGAGATCGGATAGATCGCTTTCTCGCCCGACAGCACGCGTGCGACATCGCTGGCGCACTTAGTCTGTAACTCCTCGAGCGCTTCGACCGAGTAGAAGGCGGTGTGCGGCGTGAGGATGACGTTGTCGCGGCCGATGAGCGGTGAATCTTTCGCCAGCGGCTCGGTCGTCACCACATCGAGCCCGGCGCCGCCGAGACGGCCTGAATCGAGCGCCGCGACGAGCGCGGCCTCGTCGACCAGGGGGCCGCGTGCCGTGTTGATGAGAGACGCGCCCTTCTTCATCTTGGCGAAGGCGGCGGCATTCATCAGCCCGCGCGTCGCCGCCATCAGCGGCGCGTGCACCGAGATGAAATCCGAGCGCGCCAGCAGGTCGTCGAAGCTCACGCCCTCGACGCCGGCGGCGGCGAGAACGTCCGGCATTACGTACGGGTCGTGCGTGAGCACCTTCAGACCGAAAGCCTTGGCCTTGGGCGCGAGCGCGCGCGGAATGTTTCCGAAGCCGACGAGACCGAGCACCTGGCCCTCGAGACGGCGTAGCGGCACGATCGGCGGCACCTCCCAGCGGCCGGACTGCACCAGCTTGTTCGCCAGCGTCACCTTGCGGGCGAGCGCGAGCAGCAGCGCCATCGCGTGATCCGACACCTCGCGCAGGCAATAATCGGGCACGTAGTTGACCGCGATGCCGAGCTCCTTGGCGGCGGGCAGATCGATGTTGTCGACGCCGAGCCCGAAGCGGCCGATCGCCTTGCAACGTGTGAGCTGGCGCAAGAGCTCGCCGGGAAGCTTCGCATAGGTGACGAGGATCGCGTCGGCATCGCGCGCGACCGCGACGATGTCGTCGGCAGACGCGCTCTTCGCCATGCGGAATTCCGGCGCCAGCCGCGCGAGCGCTTTCTTCGCCGGGTCGAGCGAGGGGAACGGACTGTCGGTCACGGCGATCAGGGGCTGGGCCATGGTTCTCCTCCACCCGCGGCAGCGCCACGCGCTTATACTGGAAGTACCTCGGGATTGACGCAGTTGGGCGGCCGCGTGCCGTCGAGAATGGCCAGGATATTGTCCACTACGATATTCGCCATCTCGGCACGCACCTCGACGATGCCGCTGCCGAGATGCGGCGTGAGCACCACATTCGCCATCTTGACGAGCGCAGCCGGCACCTTTGGCTCGTGCTCGAACACGTCGAGGCCGGCGCCCGCGATCGTGCCCTTGGCGAGCGCCTTAACCAGCGCCTTCTCGTCGACGATCGCGCCGCGCGCCGTGTTGATGAGGAACGCGGTCGGCTTCATCAGCGCGAGCTCGCGCGTGCCGATCTGGTGACGGGTCTCGGCGCGTAGCGGCGAATGGAGCGAGACGAAGTCGGATTCGGCGAGCAGCCGGTCGAGCGGCACGTATTCGAGGTGGAACTCGCGCTCGAGGGACGCGGGCTTGCGGTTCGGCGCCCAGTAGAGGATGCGCATGCCGAAACCGTGCGCGCGGCGCGCAACCGCGGTCCCGATACGGCCGCCGCCCCCGACCAGGCCGATGGTCTTGCCGTGGACCGCGGCGCCCGCGAGGTGGCTCGACTGCGAGCCCGGAAACTTGCCCTTGCGCACCATGCGGTCGCCTTCGACCATGCGGCGCGCGACCATCAGCATGAGGCCGAAATTGATGTCGGCGGTCGCCTCGGCGACGATCGGAGGCACCACAGTGACGGGAATCCTGCGCGCCGTCGCGGTCGCGAGATCGATGTTATCGGGCGTGATCGACTGCGAGCAGACGGCGCGCAGCTTCGGATTGGCGACGAGCACCGAACGATCGATGACGTCGTGCAGCAGCGAGAACAGAATGTCGTGCTTGCGCACGGCCGCGACCAGCGCCTTCTTGGGCATCACCCGTGCCGAGACCGGATTGACCTTGACGTCGGCGACGGCGCGCAGGCGCGCCAGCGCGCTCTCGTCGATCGGCTGGGTGACGAAGATTCTTGGCCGCATCAGCGCATCCACCGTACGACGCCGGCGACGCCGTCGACCGCGACCTGCGACCCGTCCGGGA
>DASXCK010000276.1:0-10710 GCA_036491235.1 Xanthobacteraceae bacterium
AGGACCTCTCGGTCGGCATGACCGAGACGCTGTCGAAAAAGATCTCGTCGGACGACGTGGTCGGCTTCGCGACGCTCACGGGCGACCGCAACCCGATCCATCTGTCCGAGCACTTCGCCGCCAAGACCGCCTTCGGCAGCCGGATCGCGCACGGCCTCTATACGGCGGGGCTGATCTCCGCCGTGCTCGGCACGCGGCTGCCGGGGCCGGGCGCGATCTACGTGTCGCAGACGCTGAACTTCCATGCGCCGGTGCGCATCGGCGACACCGTCGACGTCACCGTGACGGTCGCCGAGCTCATTCCGGAGCGCCAACGCGCGCGCCTCGCCTGCACGTGCCGCGTGGGCGATCAGGTCGTGCTCGACGGTGAGGCGCTGGTGAAGGTGCCGTCGGCGACGAAATCGCAGCGGCCGCTGCCGCGCGTATGATGTCGTTCATGCTGGAGCCGGTCTTCTCCGAAAACCGGCATCCGCCGCCGATCAGGTCTGGAGCAGGTCTTTCGGGATCACGCTCTCGCGCGGCGTCACGGCCCCACGAGATTGCAATTGCGCTGGCAGGCCTGCAGCTGGGCCGAGCAGTTGCTCTGGCAAGCCTGCGGGTTCGTGGTGGTTCCGACCGACGTTATCGATGGAATGACCGTCGTGCCGGCCCCCGTGCTGATGCACGTGTTCTGACAGGACTGCAGCTGAGTATTGCAGCCGAATGTACAGGTCTGCGAGCTGGCGGTCGCGGCCGGGAAGATGCTCGGCGACGGTGCCGGGATCGCCTCGTTGGTGGTATCGTCGGTGGCCTGCGCATACGCCGGCAGTGCCGCGGGCATCGCGAGCCACGACAACGCCAGCAGTGCGCCGGCGGTAAGTCGTATTTGGTACAGACCGGCCCCGCGACGTGGAACGACAGACATCGTCATCTCCTCACGCATGACCTCGCCCGCCGCGGATGATGCGGGTCGCGCCGCCGAGCGTCAAGGGTTGCTCGGATCGTTAATCAATTGGGCGGCGGCCGACGTCGGTGCCAATGCGAATCACCCGACGAAACGGCGAGTGGGTGGACTCACATCGCCGTGAATCGGCAACACGGAATTGTGAGCGTCGTGTCACTGGCGGGTGGCGCTGGATCGTCTATCTACGTCGTGGCCGCGCAACCCGATCGGCGCAGCGGCGTCGAGCCGCGACGATGATCGTGATGTCGGCTCCGGATCATGCGGTCCGGTTCGCAAAAACTGCGTCAATAATCACCGCGAAAAATAAAGACTGCAAAAAGTCCGAGGCGAATGCCTTCCGGACTGCAGACGCAACGTGCAAGACCGACAGGAGGACGCGCCGGACCCGCAACGAGGGCAAGCATCGCCAGCATGAGGAGATTATTCATGGGCGAGACGGCCCCGATCCTGTCGAGCGCATCCGCAGCTTCAGTTCCTGACATCTGCATGCCGCCGCCGAGCGTCGTGTGCGCGCCGGTCGAATTCACGCCGTCCGATATCGCGCAGCGTGACATCACGCGATGGAACGGCATCGCGACCGATTCGGTCGCCGTGATGCGGCGCGAGCCCTACGAATACCGGCTGCATGCGGCGTGTCATCTCTTGGTCATGGCAGAGCGCGCCGAGCGCGATGATGGCGAGACGTTGGTCGATGGTCTGCCGAAGTCGACGCGCCGCAAGCTCAGCGGCCGGCTGACCTTCGTGCCGAGTGGCCACCGCTTCTGCGGCTGGCAGAAGCCGCGGCTGCTCACGCGTGTGACCTATTTCTACATCGACCCACGCGGACCTTTGCTCGACCCGGAGCTGCGCTTCGACGAGGCCGAGTTCAAGCCGCGACTCTTTTTTCACGATCCTGCGCTGTGGGCGATCGCGTCACGTCTCAAGGCCGCGCACGCGGCCGGCGCGACGCCGGGACAGCGGCAATATGCCGAGGCGCTGAGCATCCTGCTCGCGCACGAGCTCCTGCGCCTCAACCGGGGTCCGGTCGATGCGCAACGCTACCTGCGCGGCGGACTCGCGGCTTGGCAAAGAACGCGGGTCGCCGAATACATCGAGGAGCATCTGGCCGATGACGTGCTGCTCTCACAGCTCGCCGACGTCGCGCACCTGAGCCCGTTCCATTTTTCCCGCGCCTTCAAGCAGACCTTCGGCGTGCCGCCGCTGCGCTATCTGGCGAGCCGGCGCATCAACCGCGCCAAAGAGCTGCTGGCCGGCGACGTGACGGTCACGCAAGTCGGCCTCGCGGTCGGGTTTGCGGAGACGAGCTCGTTCACGACGGCGTTTCGCAAACATGCCGGCGTGACGCCGAGCGCCTTTCGGCGTGGCCTCGAATGAATGGCTGCGGCGCGGCAGCGTCCGCCGGAACGGTGGCTTGAACGCGACGAAGGGCGGCACAGCCGCCCTTCGTCGTTGTTAGGCGCAAATTGCGCTGGTGTGCGCAGGCCGAGGTCAGCGCGCGTGGCGGTGGCGGCGAACCACGGGGGTGGGCGCCTGCGCGCGCGCGCCGCCGTTGTCGCTGTTGATGCCGGCCATCTGGTGGCTCAGCCGGGAATCCGGCGCTTCGTCGCTGCGCTGCTGGTCCGCCGCGACGGCGGCCGGCAAGCCGGCGAACAAGGCAATGGCCGCAATCGCGGGCAGCAGCGCCCAGCGGGGCGCGCGTACGGTCGACTCGATACGGTCGTTCATCACTAAATCTCCAGCTTCGTGGACGCCTGCGGCGGCGCCGAGGACTCGCCCGGTCGAACGGTATGCACCGCGACACGTCGCGAGGCTTGCGCCGGATTGCTGCGGTTGCGGCAGCCTTGCGGAATTGCCGTTTCGGCGTGCGGGAGCCGGATGCGGGCACGGCGCCGCAAATGCGGCGCCGTGCATCGGTGGCGCAGCGATGGACTGCCGCGCCGTCGGTCATCCGGTCATCGCGTCGTCAGCGATCGCGATGGAGGTGGCGGTGCATGTACGCGCGCTCGCGCGGGCTCGCCTGCGCATATGAGTCCGACACGTCTGTGCCGCGGGCCGCCTGCCAGCTCAGCCTGCTGTCCATCTGGGCATTCGTCTCCTGCTGGTCGGCGGCCTGCGCGGCCGGCAATGCCGCGAACAGGGCCAGCGCGGTGAGCGCCGGCAGCAGGGCGCGGCGGCCTGCGCCGCGCAAGGTCGTCGTGAGAGAGGCTTGCATGTTGAATTCTCCGTCCATGAGGCGCCTGCGGATCGGCGCAATCGCGTTCCGCATGAACCGCATATGGGGGCGGGCAGGCGCTGCCTCTTGCGCGTGATTGCGGTCGTTGGTGCGTTCTTGCGGCAAACGCGCAGCGCCATACGCGACCGTTGCTCCGGTAAAGCGTGATACTTTTCTTAAGCGTCATCACGCTTTAGCTGTTGGTCTGCGCCGGAACGGCGGCTGGTGGGTTGCGGCAGCACCAGCAGGCATATGATGATGAAGGTGGCGATCACCGCAGAGGCGAGCGGGCGGCTGAGCGCAAGGCCATCCTCGCGGCGGCCCCGCATTGTAAATGCATAATGCATAATCAAATGATGCGCTTCTGCCCACAGCACCCCTGGGCGGGCGGCGTGCCGCCAGGGCATGCTGTGGCGTGCGGCGCACGGTTGCGCCACGTGTCGGAGCCCGCCATGCGCAATCACGTACGTCTTGTCGCCGTTCTCGTTCTTCTCGGATGCGGCGCCGTGCGGGCGCAGGACATGCCGGGCATCGAGTTGTGCACGCATGAGACACGCATGGAGCGGCGCACCGGATGCCTGCAGAGCAACGTCGAATATCTGCAGTCGCTGATCACCAAGAACGCGGCGGCTGCGCAACAGAGGGCCAATGCGGCGGCGGGCGAGATCGCGGCCCTGAAGGCGGAGCTGGCGGTGCTGCGGACAGCGCTGGCGGAACTGCATGCGCGCTTGGATCGGCTCGAGGCCGCCGCCAAGGCGCGGCCATCTCCGGCGGTGACGCCCGAAAAGCCCGCCGTGAAGCGGTGAGACGCCTCAATCAGCTGGGGTGGCTGGCATGAGCCAGCCATGCCGGCGAGGCCATCGAAACGCCACACCTCCGCCATTCGGGCGACCCAGCATGCGGGTTCATTCGATTTACAGTATGTCTTACGTCGCGTGCCGAGGCGCGACGCGATTCGTACGCGGCGCACTGGACGCTTTCGGGGACAAATCATGCGGAAGCTTGGACAAATATTTCTGGCCGGCACGATGTTGTCGGCCTTCGTTGCGGCGACGGCCATCGAGACTTCCGAGGCCGATCCGCTGAGGCTTGCGGCGGCGGCCTGTCCGCAGGGCGAGGTCGGCACACCGCCGAACTGCAAGCCGGCACCGAAGCCCCAACCGGCCCGTCCGCAGCCGCCAGCAGCCCGTCCGCAACCACCGCCGGCTCGCCCGCAGCCGCCACCACCGCATCCGCAGCCGCCGCCTCCGCAACCGCCGCGGCCACAGCCCCCGCAGCAACCTCACCCGCAGCAACCTCACCCGCAGGTGCAACAGCCGCAGCATCCACCGCAGGTCCAGCCGGTGCGTCCGCAGCCGCCGCAGCAGCCTCACCCGCAGGTGCAGCAGCCAGTGCGTCCGCAGCCGCCTCAGCCGCCGCACCCGCAGCCACCACAGCAACCCAATCAGCAACTGCAGCAGCCGCAGCCGCACCCGCAACTGCAGCAGCCGCAGCGTCCGCAGTCGCCGCAGCAGCCTCAGCTCCAGCGACCGCAGCAGCCGCAGCAGCCGCAGCAGCCTCAAGTCCTGCGGCCGCAGGCGCCGCAGGGTGGGGAGCGTCTGCGCCCGCCGCCGCCACCGGTCGTGCCGGCGCCGACGGCGGCCCAGGCCAAGCCCTTGCAACGGCAGAACGGGCCGGCCGCGCTGGTGCCGACGACGCCGCAAGGTCAGCCGATCCGCAGTGTCAGCCAGTTGCACGCCGAGCGCCATGAGAACGTTGTTGGTGGCCGCACGGTGATCACCGAAGGCAATCGCGTGATCGTGCGTGAGAACAACGGCGCCATGGTCATCCGCCACGACGACGTCGACCGCTTCCGCTATGGCGCGCGCGACGTCAAGATCGATCGGCGGGGGAACGACAACGTCACGAGCGTCGTGCTCAACAACGGCGTGCGCGTCGTCACCACGCTCGGCCCCGACGGCCGGATCCTGCGCCGCTCGCGCTTCGACCGCGACGGCCGCGAGGTGGTGCTGATCGCCGGCGCGGCCGCCCTGGGCGCCGCTCTGTTCGTCGACCGGCCGCCGCCGGTGGTCCACATTCCGCGCGACCGCTACATCGTCGATCTGGAATCGGCGCCACCGGACTACGTGTATGGCGCCTTCACGGCGCCGCCGGTCGAGGAGGTGGACCAGGCCTACTCGCTCGACCAGGTGCTCGACAGCCCGTCGCTGCGCGAGCTGATGCCGAGCGTCGATCTCGACACCATCACGTTCGAGACGGGATCGTGGGAGATCGCGCCCGGGGAGGTCGACCGCCTGTCGGTGATCGCCGACGGACTCAACAAGGCCATCAGCGCCAACCCACGCGAGGTGTTCCTGGTCGAAGGCCATACCGACGCGGTGGGCAACGATGTCGACAACTTGTCGCTGTCGGATCGCCGCGCCGAGACGGTCGCGCTGATCCTGTCGGACAAGTTCGGCGTGCCGCCCGAGAACCTGGTGACGCAAGGCTACGGCAGCCAGTACCTGCGCGTGCCGACCCAGGGACCGGAGCGACGCAACCGCCGGGTCACGCTCCGCCGCATCACGCCGCTGCTCGCCGGAAGGTAAGCGGCACGCACGGCGCACGACGAAAAAACGCCCGGGGAGCTTTCGGCTCGCCGGGCGTTTTTTGTCGGCGCCGGCCGCTGCGCTACCCGTCGCCGCCCATGATGATGCGGTGAACCGAGACGACGCGGCCAACCGGGAATTCCAGCGTTTTCTTCGGATTGAACTGCTCGAGCCGTAGCGCGCGGGCGTCGCGCGCCATGAAGCGCTTGACGTAGGCGTGTGGCGGCTCGCCTTCCTCGGCCGCGATCTGCGCGACGACGAAATCGCCCCGCCGCACGGGCAGGCGCGGATTGACGAAGACCGCCTCGCCCGCGAAGTAGCGCGGTTCCATCGAGTCGCCGACGACATAGACCGCATAGGCATCGGGCACGCCCTGCAGCGAAGGCGGTGCCAGGACGTCGACGATGCGATTGCCGTTGAGGATGAACTCGCCGTCTTTGCCGCCGACCGCCTGGCCGTAGGCCGGGATCGCGGCGGCAAAGCGCGTCGGCCCGCCGAGCTCGGCGTTGCGTGGCGGAGCGGGCAGGGGCGGCTCGGACAGCCCCGTCGCCGGCGCCGGCGTGGCCGCAAGGCGCGCCTCGCCGCCTGCGAGCCGGAATTCGCCGCGCCCGCCGATCAGCCAGTCGAGCGACACATGAAAGAAGCGCGCATAGCGCGCGGCGGCGCGGCTCAGGCCGCGGCTCCCGTTCTCGTGGCCCAGATAGGTCGGCTCGCCGATCCCCATCGCGCGGGCGGCGTCGCTCGCGCGTGCAAATCCCGCCTGCTCGCGCGCGAAGCGTAGCCGCTGGTGCGGCGTGTCGAGCGGGTCGGGGGGCGTGAGGGTCATCGTGTTGTTTCCGGCAACGCTTTTTGCATGGATAACTATGCATTGGGAATTGACAGCATAATGCAATATGCATAATATCGACCCTTGTCAACGACCACGATCCTGCGCCGGCCGCCGTCGCGGCTCTCCCCCCCGGCCGGCCGACGAATGCGGGATCGCGGTCGGCGCGCGGCGAGCCCCTTATGGGCGGTCGCGCGCGCGGCCGGTCCCTTTCCCTCCCGGGACCGGCCGCCCTTTTCGGGCGCAAGCCGCCCGCGTCTCTCGGGGCGAGGCCATTGCCTCGCCCCGACCTCTTTCCGCCGCCCTGGCGGCGCGACCGACAAGCAAGCAGGAGACCGCGATGGCGGAAAACGCGTGGACGCAGGCCGAGGAAGCACAGCTCATCGAGGAATTTCGTGCCGGCGTCAGGCTCGGTGACATTGCGGAGGCGCTGCGCAAGACACCGGGCTCGGTGCGCTGGAAGCTGACCCAGCTCGGCCTCGACTCGCTGCCGTGCGCGCCGCCGGGCACGCCCAAGCCGCAATACGACGAGCAGCAGCTAGCGCATCGGCGCGGCGACCTCGCGTTCAAGCGCGCGATGCTGGACGCGATCCGTGCCGGCGCAGAGCACGCCGAGCCCGTGGTGATCAGGAGCCGCGTCGGCCACTACGTCCGCCGCGTCATCCCGGAGGTCGAGAGCGGCTACCGCTCGAGCGCCGGCTACACGGCCGACATGGGCGTCGACCATGGCGGCACCAGTCAGCAGGGCGGCAATTCATGAGCGGCATGGGCCGCGAAGGCGGAGCGGCGGACGACACGCGTGACGTCACGTACGCGTTATGCCCCCAGAGTCAGAGACAGATCAGAATCAGAGAAGGCGCTTTGGCTTTCCGATCAGCTCACGCCCATGATGGGAAGGCACGAGTCGTTGCCGCAATGCCGAGGCCCGGCGCTTGCGCGCCGGGCCTCGAGCCTTGAACCCGGAAATGATCTAGCGTCTGCCGTATTCGTCGCGCCCTCAGGCCGCCCGGATGCGGCCGAGGAACTGGTCGACCTGGCCACGCAGCGACTCGGCCTGCTTGGCCAGCTCGCCGGCGTGGTCGCGCACCATCTCGGCCGACTGGCCGGTCTCGCCCGCCGCACTTGCGAGCCCGGTGACCTTTTCGCTCACCACGCTCGTGCTCTGCGCGACCTGGTGCACGTTCTGCGCCATCTCGCGCGTGGTCGCGTCCTGCTGCTCGACGGCCGAGGCGACCGCGGCCGCGATCTCGTTGATGCGGGTGATCGTCGTGCCGATATGCTCGATGGCGCCGACGGCGTCGCGCGTCGCGTCCTGGATCGACTTGATCTGGCCGGAGATCTCCTCGGTCGCGGTCGCGGTCTGCGAGGCGAGCGATTTCACCTCGCTGGCGACCACAGCGAAGCCCTTGCCAGCTTCGCCGGCGCGCGCCGCCTCGATCGTCGCATTGAGCGCGAGCAGGTTGGTCTGCCCGGCCACGTCCTGGATCATCTTGAGCACGTCGCCGATCTTGGTCGCCGCGGCGGAAAGCTCGCGCATGGTCGCGCGGGTCGTCTCGGCTTCCCTGACGGCGTCGGCCGCAACGGCAGCCGACTCGCCGACCTTACGGCCGATCTCGCTGATCGAGGCGGAGAGCTCCTCGGCCGCCGACGCGACCGTGTGCACGCCGTCCGAGGCTTGCTGCGACGCGGATGCCGCCGAGCCCGCCTCCGCGTTGGCGCCGGTGGCGACGTCGGCCATGGCCTTTGCGGTATCGTGCATCTTTCCGGCCGAGCCGGTGACGATCTCGACCACCGCCTTGACCTCGCTCTCGAGGCCGTCGGCGAGCGTGAGCAGCTCCTTGCGCCGCTCCTGTGCCATGCGGGTGCGCTCGGAGGCCGTGTGTTCGTCGGCGCGCAATGCCTCGCGCCGCGCTTCCCGCAAGACGCTCAGCGCCGAGGCCATGTCGGAGATCTCATCGCTGCCGCCCGCCGCGATCTCGGCCTCGAGGTCGCCTTCTGCGATGCAGGTCATGCTGTGGCGCAGCCGGGTGAGCCGGCGCGCGACACCGCGGCCGATATAGAACCAGCCGAGCCCGAAGGCGGTTGCCAGGCTCGCAAGCGCAAGCCCGATGAGGATGATGCGGCCGCGGCCGATCTCGCCGTTCGAGGCTTGCGCGGCCTCGGCCGCCGAGGCCTCGCTGCGCACGCGCAGGGTGGCGACTTCCTTCTGCAGCTCGCCCGCGAGGGTGCGGTTGTCGGCGACGACCTTGGCTCCGGCGACCGCGCCGGCGAACTCCTTGTCCTTGAGCTCGAACAGGTTGCCCTGGCGCCGGCCGAAGCTCACGAGCTCGGCCGCAAGCTTGCTGATCGCCGGATCCTTGAGATCGGCGGCGGCCTTGTCGAGGTGATTGGCCGCCGCGACGAAGCGATCCTTGACCGTCGGCATCAGGTCGGCGGAGGGGAGATCGGCGGCCTCGACCAGGATGCCGAGCACGAGGTTTGCCTCGGCGCGCAGGGTCAGCAGGGCTTGGAGCGAGTTGAGGTCCTTGTCGGCGAGCGCGCCGAGCGTCTGTTTGACCTTGTCGAGGTCGCCCTTGTCGGCGGCCGACTGGAGCCCGACCGTGAGCGTGAAGGCAGCGTCATCCGCCATCGGCGCAAGCTTTTCGGCGAGATCGTGGTGCACCTGGCGCAAGGCAGTGACGAGCGCCGCGCGCTGACCCGCGAGCGTCTGGCGGTCGGCGACCGCGCTCGCGAGCCGCTGAAGATTGTCCGACATGCGGCCGGCGGTTTCCCGCAACTTGTCGGCGTTCTCGCCCTGGAGGTCGCCCGTGACATTGGTGAGATGGAAGCGGGCCTTTTCGACCGCGTCCGCGGCGCGCGCACGGTCCACGTCGCCGGTGGCCGCGAGCAGCGCCTGCGCGGCCGCGACCACTTCGTCGGCCGATTGTGCGATGTCGGCCGCGCGCGTGAGCCGCGGCACGCTCGTGCTTGTGACGACCTGCAACGACCGCCCGAGCCGGTCATAGGACAGGAGGGCGGTGCCGCTGGCGAGCACGGTCGTGACGGCGACCGCGCCGAAGGCCGCGAACAGGCGGCCGCGCAGGCCAAAGCGGCGCGATGACCGCACTGACTTGGGCTTGTTGGTGGGTTCTGAGGTCATTGCAATATGTTGCCTGCGCAAGAGGAGAGAGGCCCGGTCGGTTGGTGATCAGGATTTCGGCTTTTCCAGCTGAGTCACGGCTTTGAAGCTCCCATCGGCCTGAATGACGGTGAGGTACACCGTGCCCGAGCCGCGGTTGTTGTCCGGGCCGTAGGCGAGCTTGAAGCCGCCGAGATCGAACCCGCCGCTCTGTTGCACCGCCTCGATGAAGGATTTGCGCGTCGGCTCGCCGTTGATCTTGTTGAGGACCGCCGTGATGGTGCGGCCGACCAGATAGCCTTCGAGCGACACGAATCCCGGCTTCTCGTTCGGCGCGCTCGCCTTGAGCGCTTCCTGATACTGCTTGACCACCGGGATCGAGGCGTCCTCCGGGAACGGCACCACCTGGGTGATGACGGTGCCGGCGCCCTGGCCGGCGAGCTCCTTGGCGAGCACGTCGGAGCCGACGAACGAGATGTTGACGAAGGTCGCGTTGAGCTTGACCTGCTTCGCGAGCTTGATGAATTCGGCCGCCGGCTTGTAGGCCGCGATCATGATGACCGCGTCGGGATGGCCCTTCATGATCGTCAGCAGCGCACCCTTCACCGCGGTGGTGTTGCGCTCATAGGTGCCCTCGGCCGCGAGCGTCATCTTGCGCTTGTCGAGCGCCATCTTGACGCCGGCGAGCCCGGCCTGCCCGTAGGCGTCGTCCTGGTACATGATGGCGATGCTTTTCGCGCCGAGATCCTTGGTCACGTGCTCGACCATGGCCTCGGTTTCCTCGAAATAGCTCGCGCGGACGTTGACGACGAGCGGCTTGTAGGGGGCACGCAGAAACTCGGCGCCCGTGAATGCACCGATGAAGGGCACGCCGGCCGCCGTCGCGATCGGCAGCGTCGCGGCCGAGGTCGGCGTGCCGACCGGGCCGGCGAGCGCGAAGACCTTGTCGTCGCCGATGAGCTTTTTCACCACCTCGATGGACTTCGTCGGCTCGTAGCCGTCGTCGACGCTCTTGAGCTCGAG
>DASXCK010000277.1:0-3936 GCA_036491235.1 Xanthobacteraceae bacterium
CGAAGCAATCCCGCTCCGCATATACTCGCGGGGCGGGATTGCTTCGCGCTGCGCGCTCGCAATGACAGAAAGGTCGTCTACTGCCACGCTCTGTTGTCGACCGTGTTCTCGTACGTCGCGCCGGGCGGCACCAGGCCCCAGCCGAGCGTCCATTGATAATTGTCGTTGAAGCGGTCGCGCGTATAGGGCGTTGGCGGCGCGTTGAGGATGCGCCACAGCTTGAGCTCGGAGAGGTCGATCGCGCCGCCCGCCTCCTCGACGAGGTAGTGCGCGTACTTCCCCGGGTTCCGGTTGATCGCGTCGGCAGCATGAGCCTCGGCGCGGAACATCTTGGCGAGCGTCGGCCCGTCGAGCTCGTCGCCCGCCGCCTCGCTACGGGTCGAGCGCGACTCGATGAGGATACGGCAGCCCATCTTCTCGGCGACGCTGATCCACGGCTCCTGCAGGCTCACGGCCTTGACCTTGCCGGCCTTGAGCGCGTCGAGCCGCTGCCGGTGCGTGCCCGCATTGGTGATCTTGATCTCGTCGCGCTTGACGAAGCCTTCCATCATCTTGAGCATGGTGAAGTGCGAGCCGTTGAACTGGCTCACCGCGATCGGCTCGTTCTTGAGCTGCTCGGGTTCGTAGATGCCGGTCTTCGGGTCGGTGACGACCGCGAAGGTCGACATGGCGGAGCCGAGCGCGACGATCTTGGCGGTGCGGTGGCCGGCGCCGACATTGGTCTCGACCGCGCGCTTCATGATGCCCCACTCGCACATGCGGAACTGATCGCACTGTCCCTGGTCGTAGAGCGCCTCCATGGTGCGCGCGAAGATGTTGTCCTTGAGCGCGCGATCGTCCGAGTTCGACTGGCCGCTGCCCGGCGTGGTGAGCACCGTGACGTCGAGGCCCTGGTCGCGGAAATAGCCCTCGTCGCGCGCCACCAGGAGCGGCAGGTCGTGAATGGCGTTCATCATCGACGCCGTGACTTTCTGCAGTTCCGGCATGGCGGTTTCCTCGGCTGACGTTGTCGTTATGATCGGAGTGTAACAATCGGCAGACGTCTGTCAATTTGACAATCCGCCCTCACGCTGAAGGAAATCCGCCCTCATCCTGAGGAGCCCGTCCTCGTCTTCGAGGACGGGCGTCTCGAAGGACGAGGCGGCCGCTGAAGCGCCGCTTGCACTCGAAGCCCATCCCTTCGAGACGGCGCTTCGCGCCTCCTCAGGATGAGGCAGAACAAGGTGCTCAGAATGAGGGTCGATTGCTTTATTGCGCGCTCTTGCGGTGCCCCGGGCCCGTGCTAAACCACGCCTCCCTCGTCTTTTCTCGTCCGGCAGCAGCAAGCCATGAACATCCTCATTCTCGGCTCGGGCGGGCGCGAGCACGCGCTTGCCTGGAAGATCGCCGCGAGCCCGCTCGCCGAGCGGCTCTATTGCGCGCCGGGGAACGCGGGAATCGCACGCGAGGCGGAGTGCGTCGCGCTCGACATCACCGACCATGCGGCCGTGATCGCGTTCTGCCGCGCGAGCAAGATCGGCTTCGTGGTGGTCGGGCCCGAGGCGCCGCTGGTCGCCGGCATCGTCGACGACCTCGAGGCGGCCGGCATCAAGACGTTCGGGCCGAGCAAGGCGGCGGCGCAGCTCGAGGGCTCGAAAGGGTTCACCAAGGACCTGTGCCGCGCCCACAACATTCCCACCGGCGCCTATGAGCGCTTCACCTCGGCCGAGGCCGCCAAGGCCTATGTGCGGGCGCGCGGCGCGCCGATCGTCGTCAAGGCGGACGGGCTCGCGGCCGGCAAGGGTGTGGTGGTAGCGCAGACGGTGGCGGAAGCCGAGGCCGCGATCGACATGATCGGCGCCGATGCGCAGCTCGGCGCCGAGCTGGTGATCGAGGAATTTCTTGCCGGCGAGGAGGCGAGCTTCTTCGCGCTCAGCGACGGAGAGAATGCACTGCCGCTCGCGACCGCGCAGGATCACAAGCGCGCGCATGACGGCGACGAGGGTCCGAACACCGGCGGCATGGGCGCCTACTCGCCGGCCCCCGTGATGACGGCGGCGATGTGCGAGCGCGCGCTCGCCGAGATCGTCAAGCCGACGATCGCGGCGATGAAGAAAATGGGAAGTCCGTACAAGGGCGTGCTCTATGCCGGGCTGATGATCACGGCGCAGGGACCGAAGCTGATCGAATACAACGCCCGCTTCGGCGACCCCGAGACACAGGTGATGATGCCGCGGATGAAGTCGGATTTCCTCCCGGCGCTCATGGCCTCGCGCGACGGCATGCTCAAAAGCTTCGATCTGCGCTGGCATGACGACGCGGCGCTGACCGTCGTGATGGCCGCGAAAGGCTATCCGGGCGCCTATCAGAAGGGCACGGTCATCGAAGGACTCGACGCGGCGGGCGAGGTCGAGGGCGTCGAGATCTTCCACGCCGGCACCGCCGCCAAGAATGGCCGCGTCATCGCGACCGGCGGGCGCGTGCTCAACGTCACGGCCCTCGGCAAGACGGTCGGCGAGGCGCAGACGCGCGCCTACGCGGCGGTCGACCGGATCAAGTGGCCGGGGGGGTTCTGCCGCCGCGACATCGGCTGGCGCGCGATCGCGCGGGAAGGGACGAAAGCGTAAAATCCTGGCAAGCCACGCGGTATAATCTGTCGTCCCCCCGCCCCCGCTTGCGGAGAGGGGGCGCACGCGCAGAGCAAGAATCCAAGAGCGTCATGCCGCAGATCGATCGTCAGAGCGCATTCACGGGCACCAAGGAAGTCGCCGCACCGCTGCGGTTCGACGCGGCGCCGCTCGCGGCTTATCTCGAAACGCATGCGCCCGGATTCGCCGGGCCGCTGACGGTGCGCCAGTTCAAGGGCGGGCAATCGAACCCGACATATCTCCTGGAAACGCCGGCGCGTCAGTACGTGCTGCGGCGCAAGCCGCCCGGCAAGCTGTTGCCGTCCGCGCATGCGGTCGACCGCGAATTCCGCGTGATCAGCGCGCTCTCTGGGCAGGGCTTTCCGGTCGCGATGCCGGTGGTCTACTGCGACGACACGAACGTGGTGGGTACCGCCTTCTACGTCATGGATTTCGTCGCGGGCCGCGTGTTCTGGGAGCCGCACATGCCGAGCTCCCATCCCGCCGAGCGCGCCGCGGTGTACGACGCGATGAACGCGACCATCGCGCGGCTGCACACCTTCGATCCGTCCGCGATCGGGCTGAAGGACTTCGGCCGCGGCGAGAACTACGTCGCGCGCCAGGTCGAGCGCTGGTCGAAGCAATACCGCGCCTCCGAGACGGAGAAGATCGACGCCGTGGAGCGGCTGATCGCCTGGCTGCCCGCCCATCTGCCGCCGGCGGGGCCCGTGCGCCTGGTGCACGGCGACTTCCGCCTCGACAACGCGATGATCGCCGCCGACGGCCCGCGCGTGCTGGCGGTGCTCGACTGGGAGCTTTCGACGCTGGGCGATCCGCTCGCCGACTTCAGCTATCACCTGATGAAGTGGCACATGCCGGCGAGCGAGAGCGCCGCCGGCACCGCCTCGCTGATCGGCCATGATCTTGCGGCGCTCGGCATTCCGTCGCTCGAAGCATATGTCGAGACCTATGCGGCGCGCACCGGCCTCGATCCGCGGCCACATCTGCCGGTCTACCTCGCCTACAACTTCTTCCGCCTCGCCGCGATCATCCAGGGCATCGTCGGCCGCGTGCGCGACGGCACCGCGACGAGCGAGCACGCGCCCGCCAAGGCCGCGCAGGTCGCGCCGCTTGCCGCCACCGCGTGGCGGTTCGCGCAAGAGGCCGGCGCCATATGAAGACTTTTGCCCTCGCGCTCGGCGGCGGCGGGGCGCGCGGCCTCGGCCATATCGCGGTGTTCGAGGCGCTCGACGAGATGGGCGTCAAGCCGACCGCGATCGCCGGCGCCTCGATCGGCGCGCTGATGGGCGGCGCCTATGCGGCGGGGCTG
>DASXCK010000278.1:0-1995 GCA_036491235.1 Xanthobacteraceae bacterium
GTTCGACCAGGTCAAGAGCCAGCTCGAGCGCATCGTCGCGCGCAAGGCGCAGCTCGACCTCGTCAACAAGCTGCACGCCGACGCGAAGATCGAGCGGCTCGACAAGCCGGCGCAACCCGCGCAGCCGCCGCAGGCACAGCCCGCCCCGGCGCCGCAAACCGCGCCGAAGTAGTCGCGAGCATCGGACCACGTCGCGCATTCCTGACCGAGCAACTCATCGCCGGACTCAATTCCGGCGATGAGCTTTTTTGATGCGGCTTTCCGGACCGACGGCTTGTCGGCGCGCGGCTTTTTTGGCTTATGGCTGCCATGTCGTGACCACCTCGGGTCATGACCATCCGGGATGACCTCCGCCATGGCCGCAACCGTCTCGCCGCTCGCCCCCGCGCGCTTTCCCGACATGCCGGAGGTCGCGGGCGTGCGCATCGCCACCGCCGCTGCCGGCATCCGCTACGCCAACCGCACCGACGTTCTGCTCGCGCTGCTCGATCCCGGCAGTGCGGTCGCGGGCGTGTTGACCCGCTCGAAGTGCCCGTCGGCACCGGTCGATTGGTGCCGCGCTCACCTCAAGGGCGGCAAGGCGCGAGCCCTGGTGGTCAATTCCGGCAACGCCAATGCGTTCACGGGCCGCACCGGACGCGAGGCTGCAAAATTCACCGCCGCTATCGCCGCCAAGACGGTCGGCTGCCGGCCACGCGACGTCTTCCTCGCCTCGACCGGGGTGATCGGCGAGCCGCTGCGCGCCGAAGCGTTCGATGGCGTAATGGATGGCCTCGTCGCCGACGCGGCGCCGGGCCGCTGGCAGGACGCGGCGCGCGCGATCATGACGACCGACACGTTTCCCAAGGGCGCGACCGCGACGGTGCGGCTCGGCAAGGCCGACGTCACGATCTGCGGCATTGCCAAGGGCGCCGGCATGATCGCTCCCGACATGGCGACCATGCTGTCGTTCGTCTTCACCGACGCGCCGATCGCGCCGGCCGCGCTGCAGTCGCTGCTGGCGCGCGGCGTGACCGACACCTTCAATGCCGTGACGATCGACGGCGACACCTCGACCTCGGACACGCTGCTCGCCTTTGCGACCGGCGCGGCGGCTGCGCGCGGCGCGCCGCGCATCGCACGCGCCGCCGACCCGCGGCTCAAGGATTTTCGTGCCGGCTTCGAGCGCGTGCTTGCCGATCTCGCCGAGCAGGTGGCGCGCGACGGCGAAGGCGCGCGCAAGCTCGTCGAGATCGTGGTGGAGGGCGCGACATCGAAAACGTCGGCGCGCCGCATCGCCATGTCGATCGCCAATTCGCCGCTGGTCAAGACCGCGATTGCAGGCGAGGACGCCAACTGGGGCCGGGTCGTCATGGCGGTCGGCAAGGCGGGCGAGCCGGCGGACCGCGACCGGCTGTCGATCTGGTTCAACGGTATCAGGGTCGCCCATCGGGGCCTGCGCGACCCCGGCTATGACGAGGCCACGGTCTCGGCCGCGATGAAGAAGCCGATCATCGCCCTCACGGTGGCGCTCGGGATGGGGCGCGGCCGCGATCGCGTGCTCACCTGCGACCTCACCAAGGACTACGTCGCGATCAACGGCGATTATCGCTCATAGGCGCCGGGGCGACGTTATCTAACCGGCGCAACCGTGCATTAACTGTCGCACCGCAATGACGCCCGCCCCATTGGCAACTCCTTAACCACGCGCCTTTTAGCGTGCAGCCTGAAGGGTCGTAAGCGTGAAACTTCTCGTTGTCGCCGCCTGCGCCCTCGTCGATGCCGATGGGCGCGTGCTGATTGCCGAACGCCCCGCCGGCCGGACGATGGCGGGCTTATGGGAATTTCCCGGCGGCAAGGTCGAGGCGGGCGAGCGACCGGAAGAGACGCTCATTCGCGAGCTCAAGGAGGAACTGGGCATCGTCGTGAAAGAGGCTTGCCTCGCGCCGCTCACTTTCGCGAGCCACACCTATCCCGAATTCCACCTGCTGATGCCGCTCTATGTGTGTCGGCGGT
>DASXCK010000279.1:0-2879 GCA_036491235.1 Xanthobacteraceae bacterium
CGCTGAAAGGCGGCCTTGCACATCGCGCAACCACGCGAAATTCTGCTCGCTCGGGTCATCGCCCAGCGCCCGCTCGGCATCCTTGAGTTCCCTATTTAGCGTCCGGCACTTGCGATGCAAGGTGACCACGTGGGTCCACCAGTGGCGCACATCGTCCTCGGCGGCGCCGGCACGCGCAGGCCAGTCGGCCGTGTGGGTGAGCGCGCGCTCGATGCGCGCGAGCAGCGCGCCGTGCTCACGACCGGCGATGTGGGCACGCAGGTCCTGGTGATTTTCGTTCGCGTTTCCATTCAGACTCTCGTGTGGCGCGGAGCCCGCATGCACGGTTGCGGCGTCAAGAATGGCGCGGCGCAAAAGATCGGCCTCGGGGTTCTGGAACTCCAATTCCGCGACCTCTTCGGCATGCGCGTCGAGCAGCCACGGATGGTTGACCATCGCGAGCAGGATCAGCGCCTCACGGGCCGGCAGGGCGCTGCGCGAGCCGCGCACGATCGAGGACGCGGCGAGCCGCGGGCTCAAAGGTGCCAGACTCACGGGCTCGCCGTCCGCGAAGCCTCCCCGCCCGCGTTTGCCGGCGAAGCGATCGCGCCCGCGAAAGGCGCCTGCTCCCGACACGGCGAAGCGGCCGGACGCGCCGGGCTTCGCGCCGCGCGCCGTCGGCGCGAACAGCGTGCGCAGGCGCGCCTCCAGGTCCTGGCGATAATATTTGCGCACCGCCTCGTCGCCGATCGCGGCGGTCACGGCGTTGATGCGCGCTTCGAGGCCGGCGCGCCGCTCGGGCGTATCGAAGCGGCCCGTCGCGGTCTCGCGTATCCACAGCATCTCGGCGAGCGGCCGCGCGCCCGCGAGCACATCGGCGATCGCGCCCTTGCCGCCCGAGCGCGCGAGATCGTCCGGGTCCTGGCCGTCCGGCAGGCTCGCGAACGTGAGGCTCTTGCCGGGCTTGAGCCGCGGCAGCGCGAGATCGACGGCACGGAACGCGGCGCGCTGGCCGGCACCGTCGCCGTCGAAGCAGAGGATCGGCTCGTCGGCCATCTTCCACAGAAGGCCGAGCTGGTCCTCGGTGAGCGCGGTGCCGAGCGGCGCGACCGTTGCGGGAAAGCCCGCCGTCACCATCGCGATCACGTCGACATAACCTTCGACCGCGACCACGGGCGCGCCTTGATGCGCGGCCGCGCGCGCGGGGGCACCGTTATAGAGCGTCGCGCCTTTATGAAAGAGCGGGGTCTCGGGCGAGTTGAGATATTTTGCGGGCGCGTCCTTGTCGAGCGCGCGGCCGCCGAACGCGATGTTGCGGCCGGAGAGATCGGCGATCGGAAACATCACACGGTCGCGGAAACGATCGTAGGGGACCGGAATGTCGTCGCCGGCAACCAGAAGCCCGGCCTCGATCATGTCCTCGGGCGAGACTCCCTGGGCGCCGAGATGCTCCTTCATCGCGAAACGCTCGGGCGGCGCATAGCCGATGCGGAACTTGAGCTGCGTCGCCGGATCGAGCCCGCGATCCGCTAGATAGCCCCGCGCGCGGGCGCCGACACGCGACGCGAGCGTCGTCTCGAAGAATTTCGCTGCAAGCTCGATGACATCGTGCAGGGTGCGGCGGTGATGCGCCTGCGCCTCCGCCTCCTCGGTCATCTTCGGCACCGGCAGGCCCGCCAGGCCGGCGAGCCGCTCGACGGCCTCCGGGAAGGTCACGCCTTCGGTCTCCATCATGAAGCCGAAGATGTCGCCATGCTTGCCGGACGAGAAGTCGTGATAAAAGCCCTTCTGGTCGTTGACGAAGAACGAGGGCGTGCGCTCCTTGTTGAAGGGCGAGAGGCCCTTCCACTCGCGGCCGGATTTCTTGAGCTTCACGCGCCGGCCGACGACGTCCGAGACCGGAAGCCGGGCGCGCAGCTCATCGAGGAATTGCGGCGGAAAGCGCATTGATGTGTGATTCGCTGATCGCCCAGGTTAGCGCGGTTCGGCCCGCAAGGGTCGGCAACACGCGCAGTCCCGCGGGCGCCCGGGCCTTGTCCCGGTTATCCACAGGCGACGCAGCACCCTCTACCCTTACGCGGCACACGCGGTCTTACTTCACTGTGTACTTAATTAAGCGGCCCCTTTACAAGGGCGCATGGACTTCCTTGCCGCTCTCGCCGACCCCACGCGGCGCCGCATCGTCGAGATGCTGGCGCAGCGTGAGCTTGCCGCCGGCGACATCGCCGAGCGATTCACGCTCACGGCGCCGGCGATCTCCCAGCACCTCAAGGTGCTGCGCGAAGCCGGGCTCGTGCGTGTGCGGGCGGAGGCGCAACGGCGCATCTACGAGCTCGATCCCGACGGCTTCGCCGAGCTCGACAAGTGGCTCGGCATCATCCGCCAGTCCTGGCGCGGCCCGTTCGCCGCACCAGAGAGGCGGCTTATCAAGCGCAGTGACGGCAAAGCAAGTCCGGGCGACGGAAACAGGGCATGAGGGAACCTGAATTTGAGGGGGATGGGCGCGCACGCAGCTATACGCTAGACAGACGGCCCCTCCACGCGATCGATCCCAAGGAGCATGCGAATGCGAGTTTCTCGACGCGCCTGCGCGCTGCCGGTTCTGGGTGCAGCGCTCGCGGCGGCCGGCTTCCTGCCGACGGGCGCAACCCGCGCGACCGCGCAAACTTCCGGGAGAACCATGACCACAGCATCGGGCTTGAAGATCCTCGACACCAAGGTCGGCACCGGCGCTTCGCCGCAGACCGGGCAGACCTGCATGATGCACTACACGGGCTGGCTCTACGACGAGCACGCCAAGGACCACCACGGCAAGAAGTTCGACTCATCGGTCGACCGCAACGAGCCGTTCGAGTTCCAGATCGGCCGCGGCATGGTGATCAAGGGCTGGGACGAGGGCG
>DASXCK010000280.1:0-11779 GCA_036491235.1 Xanthobacteraceae bacterium
AAGATCGCGAAATACGACATGGCGCCGTTGTGGAAGGTGATGAAATCGGTCGTCACCAACGAGCCCGTCACCCATGCGGCGCCGGCGCTCTGGCGCTTCGCCGACGCCAAGGCGCTGGTGCTCGAGTCAGGTCCGCTGATCACCGCCGAGGAGGCGGAGCGGCGCGTGCTCATCCTCGAGAACCCGGCCATGCGCGGCCAGTCGAAGATCACCAACTCGATGTTCGCCGGCATCCAGATGATCCTGCCGGGCGAGGTCGCGCCGGCGCACCGCCATGTCTCGTCGGCGATCCGCTTCGTGCTCGACGGCAAGGGCGCCTACACGGCGGTCGAAGGCGAAAGGTCGGTCATGTCGCCGGGGGACTTCGTCATCACGTCGAACTGGGCGCCGCACGACCACGGCAACGATTCCAGCGAGCCGATGATGTGGCTCGACGTGCTCGACTTCCCGATGGTGAATTTCTTCGAGACCTCGTTCGCCGAGCACTTCGAGTCGGCGACGCAGAATACTTCGCGCGATGACGGCGACTCGCTCGCTTTCTATGGCTCGGGCGTGCTGCCGGACAGCGTCCCGGACCGGCGCGGCGCAAGCCCGGTCATCAACTACACTTACGCGCGCACGCGTCCGATCGTCGAGCGCATGAAAAAGGCGGGCGACATCGACAAGCGCCACGGCGCGCGCGTGCGCTACGTCAATCCGGTGACCGGCGGTCCGGTGCTGCCGACCATGGGCGCGTACCTCGCGCTGCTGCCCGAGGGCTTCAAGGGTGAGCCCTATCGGGCGACCGACGGCACCGTGTTCGTGTGTGTCGAGGGCAAGGGCGCGACCAAGGTCGGCGACAAGACGCTCGAGTGGGGCCCTAACGACGTGTTCGTCGTGCCGCCGTGGCAGCGCTATTCGCACCAGGCCGGCAAGGAGTCGGTACTGTTCTCGATCTCCGATCGCCCCGCACAGGAAGCGCTCGGCATCTGGCGCGAGGAACGTTGATCCTCGTTTAAACTCAGCTCGTCATGGCCGGGCTTGTCCCGGTCATCGACATCTTCGCTTCCTGGACACGCTGTCAAGACGTGGATGCCCGCATTCGCGGGCATGACGATGAGGGGTGTGATGCCTCTCTCCTTCACTCACGACTTTCCCTCGCAGCGCGTCGTCTTCGGCGCTGGTGCGATCGCGCGCCTTACCGATGAGGCGGCGCGCCTCGGCATCGCCCGCGCGCTGGTGATCGCGACACCCGGCAGCGGCGCCCGGCTGGGCGCGCGCGTCGCCGAATTGCTCGGCGGCCGTTCGGCCGGCGTGCATGCGCAGGCGGTGATCCACGTGCCGCGCGCGGTCGCCGAGGCGGGACTTGCGGCTGCGCAGGCCGCGCGCGCCGACGGGCTGGTTGCAGCCGGCGGCGGCTCGGCAATCGGGCTTGCAAAGATCGTTGCGCGCGACACCGGACTGCCGATCATCGCGTTGCCGACGACGTATTCGGGCTCGGAGGCGACCCCGATCTGGGGCACCAGCGAGGGCGAGCGCAAGACCACCGGGCGGGACACGAAGGTGTTGCCGCGCACCATCATCTATGACCCCGAGCTGACCTACGCGCTGCCGCCGGCCGTGACGGCGGCGAGCGCCATGAACGCGATCGCACATTGCGTCGAGGGCCTTTGGGCGAGCGAGCGCACGCCCGTGACGGTGGCTTACGCCGCCGAGGCGATGCGCCGGTTCGGCGCGCATCTGCCGCGCGCGGTCGCGAACGGTGCGGATGCGCCGGCGCGCGCCGAGTCCCTGGTCGCGGCATGGCTCGCCGGGGCGGTGCTCACCGGCGGCACCGGACTGCACCACAAGCTCGCCCATGTGCTCGGCGGCTACGGCCTGCCGCATGCCGAGACGCACGCGATCATCCTGCCGCATGTGGCGCGGTTCAATCTCGCCGCGGCGCCGGACGCGCGCGCAAGACTCGCCGACGCGCTGGGCGCGGACGATCCGGCTGACGCTCTTTCGCACATGGTGAAAGGCTTCCCGATCCCGCAGCGCCTGCGTGACGTCGGGTTCGATCCGGCCAAGATCGACGACGCGGCCGGCCAAGTTGCCGCGCTTGCGATCAAGGCGCCACGGCCGGTGTCGATGGAGGATGCGAAGGCGATTTTGCGGGCGGCGCTGTAGCGAACGTCATTGTGAGCGAGGCGAAGCAATCTCGATCGGCGGGCTGTGTAGATCGCGATTACTTCGGTGCTGCGCTTCTTTCGCAATGACATCATCTCTTCTTGCGATAATAATGCACGTCGACGCGCTCCCACACGCCGTTGACGAAATAAGGGTCGCTGCGCGTGAAGGCGTCGACGGCGGCGCGGTCGGTCGCCTCGATGATGAACAGGCTGCCGACCGGCGTCTCGCCGTCCTCATCGACCAGCGGGCCGGCCGTGAAGATCTCCACCCCATGCTTGCGCGATTCGTCGAGATGGACGCGATGAGCGCGGAAGTGTTTGGCACGGGTCGCGATGATGTCCGGCTTGTCGACGGCATGGATGACGAAATGCATGGGCCTCGGCTCCAGGCTCGATCCCCGAGCTTGCAACCAAGTCTAGTCCTGTGCGACACGCTGCGCGAGGGTGCCGGACCATCATGACCGGACGGAACGAACGATGGTAGACTGTATCCGTCAGGGACCGGCAGCGACCGGCCCCGCGCTTCGGGAGGAATCGGAATGATACGCGTGTCGTTGTTCGCCTCGGTGGTGCTGCTCGCGGCCGCACCCGCGCTCGCGCAGCAGCAGAAGGTCGGCGATCCGCCCGAGGCGAAGAACATGCGCCTCGTCGGCTACAACGATCTGCAGGCGCGGGCCGCCTATCAGCCGGTGATTCATAAGCAGGGCGATCGCTACATCGCCTATATCGGCCATCACGGCGGCACGCCGGAGAATCCGAAGCCGCTTAACCCGCTCACCAAGCAAGCGGAATACAGTGGTACGTCGATCGTCGACGTGACCGACCCGGCGCATCCCAAATATCTCCACCACATCCCGGGCCAGGAGGGAAACTACGAAGCGGGCGGCGGCCAGATGGTGCGCGTGTGCGACGGCAAGACGCTGCCGCACGGCGATCCCAGCAAGGTCTACCTGCTGCGCGTGTTCGGCGGACAGGCGCACGAAATCTACGACGTGACCGACCCGGCCAACCCGTCGCTCATCACGCGCCTCGGCGGCCTTAACGACACGCACAAAAGTTGGTGGGAATGCGACACCGGCATCGCCTACCTCGTCTCCGGAGAGCCCGGCTGGCGGGTCAAGCGCATGACCCAGATTTACGACCTCAGCGACCCGGCGCATCCGGTCAAGATCCGCGACTTCGGCCGGCCCGGGCAGCAGCCGGGTGCGACCGGCCCGATCCCCGAACAGCTGCACGGCCCGATCTCGCTCGGCCCGAAGGTCAACCGCGTCTATTTCGGTTATGGCACCAACAAGGGCGGCGTCCTGCAGATCGTGGACCGCGACAAGCTGCTGCACGGGCCGAAGGAGCCCACCCCCGAGAACCTGCGCTCTCCGGTGGTCGGTGAGCTCGTGATGACGCCGTGGAACGGCGCGCATACGGTGTTCCCGATGCTGAAGATGCCGATCCCCGAATATGCGAACGACAAGGAGGGCTCGACGCGCGACATCGTCATGATCGTCGACGAGCAGATCCGCAACGAGTGCGAGGAGCCGCAGCAGCTTGCATGGTTCGTCGACGTCACCATCGAGACGCATCCGATGGTGATCTCGAACTTCCAGGTGCCGGAAGCGAGTGGGCATTTCTGTGAGCGCGGCGGCCGCTTCGGCACGCATTCCTCGAACGAGGACATGTCGCCGATCTTCTACAAGAAGGTCGTCTTCCTCGCCTACTTCAATGCCGGCGTGCGCGCCGTCGACGTGCGCGATCCGTATCATCCGAAGGAGATCGGCTACTTCATCCCGGCGATCACCAAGGCGACCGACAAGCGCTGCATCAAGGTGAACGGCGTCGATCGCTGCAAGGTCGCGATCCAGACCAACAACGTCGATACCGACGACCGCGGCTACATCTACATCGTCGACCGCGCCAATACGGGGATGCACATCCTCGAACTGACGCCCGAAGCGAAGAAGATGGTGGGAATTCAGTAAGGCGGGCACCGAGCTCGCGTCGCCCCCCGCAAGCGGGAGCTGGCGTCTACTTCTTGGCCTTTTCGATTAATTCGACGATCAGCTGCGGCGACACCGGCTGCTCGGCGAGCGTCACGCCGAGCGGCTTCAGCGCGTCCTCTATCGCCGAGATCACGCAGGCCGTCGCCGGGATCGTGCCGCCTTCGCCGGCACCCTTGGCGCCGATCGGATTGAGCGGCGACGGCGTCTCCAGGTGGATGACCTCGATCCGCGGCACGTCGGTCGCGACCGGCAGAAGATAGTCGCCGTAGTTGGTCGTCATCGGCTGCGCGCCGGCGTCGAACACCATGTGCTCGTGCAGTGCATTGCCGACGCCGTGCACGACGCCGCCGCGGATCTGGCCGTCGACCAGCAGCGGGTTGATCAGCCGCCCGCAGTCGTGCGCTACCACGTAGCGCAGCAGCTTCACGGCGCCGGTCGCCGCATCGACCTCGACCTCGCAGACATTGGTGCCGTTCGCGAACGCGAGCCCGGCGCCTTGGAAATAGCCGTCGGCGGAAAGGCCGGGGTCCATGTCCTTCGGCAGGGTAACGCCGGAGAATCCGGCGAGCCGCAGCGCGATCTCGCCCAACGTCACGGCGCGGTCGGTGCCGGCGACGCGCACGCGGCCGTCCTCGAGCGCGAGATCCGCCTCCGACGCTTCCAGCATCTCTGCCGCGACATGAAGCGCCTTCTCGCGCACACGTGTCGCCGCAAGATGCACCGATGAGCCGCCGCGCACCGCGATGCGGCTGCCGATGGTACCGATGCCGCGTGGGAACGCGGCAGTGTCGGCCGAGATGACGTTCACGTGCTCGATCGGCACCGCGAGGATGTCAGCGGCGATCTGCGCGAAGATCGTGGCCTGCCCCTGGCCCTGCGCGGCCGCGCCGGTCGTGATCACCACATGGCCGTTCGGCTCGACCGCGACCTGCGCGCCCTCGTATGGGCCGATGCCGGTGTCTTCCACATAGCTCGCGATGCCGAGCCCGAGATATTTGCCCTGTGCGCGCCCCGCCGCCTGGCGTGCGGGAAAATCGCGCATGCGCTCCATCGCGGTGTCGAGGCAGGCGTGATAGTCGCCGCTATCATAGGTGACGGGCGAGCCGTCGCGCGCCTTGGCGCCGGTCGCATAGGGAAACTGCTCCTTGCGCACGAAGCTGCGTCGGCGCACCTCGGCGCGGTCGAGGTCGAGCTCGCGCGCGATGCGGTCGGCGAGACGCTCCAGCACGAAGGCGACATTGGGCCGCCCGGCGCCGCGGATCGGCGTGGTCGGCACTTTGTTGGTGAAGACCACGTCGAGCGAGACGTCGAGCGCCTCGAGCGCATAGGGGCCCGGAAACGGCCCGAGCGCGGTGAACGGCAGGATCAGGCCGTACGGCAGATAAGCGCCGTTGTCGTGCAGGCAGCGGCCACGGACGCCGAGCATGCGGCCGGTGGCGTCGGCCGCGACCTCGAGATCCCAGATCTGGTCGCGCTGCTGGGTGGTCGTGAGGAAATGTTCGCGCCGGTCCTCCACCCATTTGACCGGGCGCTTGAGCTTCATCGCTGTCAGCGCGATTGCGAATTCTTCCGGATAGACGCCGGCCTTCGGGCCGAAGCCGCCGCCGACCTGCGGTGCAATCACGCGAATCCGGCTTTCGTCGCGGCCGATGAATTGGGCGAGCAGGCGGCGCACCATGTAGGGCGCCTGGGTCGAGCTCCACACCACGAGCTGGCGCGTGATCGGGTCATCGGCGCCGATCACGCCGCGGCACTCCATGGCGTGGCAGCCGCCGCGATGTTGCGTGATGCGCTCGGCGTACACGTGCGCGGCGCGGGCGATGACGGCATCGATGTCGCCGAACTTGGCACGCAACGCCGCGGCGCGGTTGTCGGGTGCGCCCTCGTGCGCCTTGGGCGCGGCAGGATCGAGCGCGGAGCCGAGATCGGCGACGGGCGGCAGCGGCTCGTAGTCGACGACGACGAGGCTCGCGGCGTCCTCGGCGATTGCGCGCGTCGCCGCGACCACGATCGCGATGGCGTCACCCACATAGTGCACGGCCTTCGAGGCGAGCACGTGCTGGGTGCGGTTCTGCGCGATCAGCGGCGAGGGGGCGAACTGAGGGGTCGGCCGCCCGGCAACGCCGAGGTCGGTCGCGGTGAGCACCGCGACCACCCCCGGCACCGCGGCGGCGGCCGATGTGTCGATGCCCTTGATGCGCGCATGCGCCTCGCCGGAGCGCACGAACGCCGCATGCGTCATGCCGGGCAGGTCGATGTCGTCGAGATAGCGCCCGCGCCCGGAGACGAGCTCCGGGTCCTCGATGCGCGGAACCGCCGCGCCGAAATAGCGAACGCCCATCGATGGCCTCATGCGTGGAAGCAAGCGGGAGGAAGAATTTAGGGGTAAGCGTGTGAGACGCAAGGCTCGGCATGGTTGTCGGCCCGACGAAGTGATGGTCGTTACAAACTCAGCCGTCATGCCCCGCCCAAGCGGCGCATCCAGTAATCACGGACGGCTCGGTATTTACTGGATTGCCCGCTTGCGCGGGCAATGACATCTGCGATTGTTACGCAAGCACTCTTTCGGGAGGGAGCCCATGCCTGATTTTCGGTTGATACCATCCCCAACTCGCCGCGCTGTTCTCGCCGCCACGGCGGCGATGGGCACCGTCGCGTTGACGCACGATGCCGTAGCCGGGGAGACCTGTCCGCTCGGCCCGCCGCCACACCAGAAAGGCCCGCGCGTCTTCCTCGACTACGACCAGGTCGAGCTCGACGCCGCCTATGACCAGGGCTTCTATGCGCCGCTGGCGGATCAAATCCACAAGCGCCTCGATGCGCGCAGCGACGAGACCCGCGCGCGCCTCGGCGCGCCGCGCCGGGCCGCCTATGGGCCAAGCGCGATCGAGGGGCTCGACATTTATCGCACCGGCCGCGCCAAGGCGCCGGTCTTCGTGATGATCCATGGCGGCGCGTGGCGTTATGGCTCGGCGAAATCCTACGGCTACGCGGCCGAGCTTTTTGTCAAGGCGGGCGCGCATTTCGTGGCGCTGGATTTTATCTCGGTCGACAAGGCGAACGGCGATCTCACCGTGATGGCCGACCAGGTGCGCCGCGCAATCGCATGGACCTACCAGAACGCCGCAAGCTTCGACGGCGACACCAGCCGCTTCTTCATCGGCGGGCATTCGTCGGGTGGGCACCTCTGCGGCGTCGCGCTCACCACCGATTGGGCGAAATTCGGCCTGCCGGCGAATGCGATCACGGGCGGCCTGTGCATGAGCGGGATGTACGAGATGCGTGGACCGCGTCTCTCCAAGCGCGGCAACTATGTCAAGTTCACCGACGCCATGGAGGATGCGATGAGCTCGCAGCGGCACATCGACATGCTGCGCGCGCCGATCACGGTCGCCTATGGCAGCAACGAGACGCCGGAGTTCCAGCGGCAGAATCGCGATTTTGCCGCCGCCGTGAAGGCCGCCGGCAAACCGGTGAAGCTGATCGAGGCGGTGAGCTACAACCACTTCGAGATGGCGGAGTCGCTCGGCAATCCCTACGGCCCGAACGGCCGCGCCGCGCTCGAGATGATGAAGCTGGCGTAGTTGTTTTTCCACGTGTGCTGTCGTGCCCCGCCAAAGCGGGGCATCCAGTACGCCGCGGCGCCGGTAATCAGTCGCAGACGTTCGTGGTTGCCGGGTTGCCCGCTTTCGTGGGCAAATGACGCCGGGTCTGGGCAGTTGTTACGGTCCCTCGACCCTGAACCCGCCGCTGCGGTCCACCGCAAGGCGGCTGGCCGCGACGGCGGCGGCCCAGCGGGCGGCGGCGCCGAGACCGCCGAAGGTGAAGAAATGCGGCGCGACGTCGCCGAGCGTGTCGCGGGTGCCGGCAAGCGCGCGGATGACGGCGTCGGGCGCGTTGGTGCCGAACAGGCGCTTGCCGAGGCCGGCATGGCGGGCGAGCGCGCGGGCCGAGGCTGCAACGCCGCAGATTGCGGCGAAGCGCATGAGGGTCGCGACCGACGCCGGGCCCGCGACCCCGACGCGCACCGGCAGTTCGATGCCGGTGTCGCGCAAACGCGCGACGAAGCCGAGCACCGGTGCGGCTGAGAATGCGAATTGCGTGACGATGTGCACGCCGAGTCCTGTCGCGGCCGCGGCCTCGATCTTGGCGGCGAGCGCGCGGTCGATCTCGCTTTGCGCGACGCGCGGATGGCCTTCCGGATAGGCTGCGATCCCGATCTCGCGGATGCCGCGGTTCTGCGGCAGGCCGCTTTCGATCACCTCGACCGCGTGATGGAAGTGCCCGGCCGGCGCATCGCGGTCGCCGCCGATGACCAGGAGGCGGCGCACGCCCGCCTCATCGACGAGACGCGCCAGATGGCCGTCGAGCTCGACCGCGCTCGCGAAGCTGCGCGCCGCGATATGCGGCACCGGTTCGAAGCCGCGTGCCGCAAGGCGCCGCGCGGTCGCGATCTGCTCGGTCGGCGGCCGGCTCGGCACCGCGCTGACGTAGATCGCCGTGCCGCGCGCCGCGGCGGCCGCGAGCGCGTCGATCTCGGCGTCTGACGGCCGCGTCGCCTCGAAACTTGCGCGCCGCACGAAATCGGCTATCCGCGCGGCCTCGTTCGGCTCAGCGGTCGGCACCAGGGGCGGGGCGGGCATCGCGGGAGCCGATGTCAGGGCGTTGGTGGTGCGCGTGGCGAGCGGACTCATTCGCGCCTCCGCGAGATGACGTAGGACTCGTCGAAGAACCACAGGCCGCCGTGCTCGCGCAGCACCTCGCGCGTCGCGTCGAGGTAGCGCTGGGCGCCGTGCACGGTCTCGAGCCGGTCGTCCTCGACCTGCGCGACGTAGATCGCGGCGTTCCAGGCGGCGAACAAGGTCGACGTGCCGATCGATTCGGAAACCTCGGACGGCAGCGTGTGCATGTCGTAGCGGAAGAGCGAACGGTTGTCGGCGTAGGCGTTGAAGTTGAGCTCGCGGCCCGCCGGCCCGAGCTCCTGCTTCACGGTCTTCATGATCTGGTGGCGATCGTGGATGAACGGATTGTCGCCCGGCCACACCTTCCGGATGATCTCCTGGCCCGGATCGTTGCCGTGCGAGTGGATCGCGATCAGCCGGCCACCCGGCCCGAGCGCGCGTGCGAGCGGGGCCATCACCCGCTTCGCCTTGAATTCGAGCGAGGCGCGAGCCCGATAGGGCTGCGACGCAATGACGAGATCGTAGCTCGCCTGCGTGCCGCCCGGGCGCGGGATGATCGGGTCGAGCAGAAACTTGTGGTCGGCGCGGTAGATCACCAGCACCACCGGCCGCTCGTAGACCGGGTTGCCGGTCTTCGGGCTCACGCCCGCCTTCCAGTTGTCGGCAAGGAACGGCTCGAGGTCGATGATCTGCTGCTCGAACTGGTGTGCGCTGGCGCCCGTGAGCGCCACCTCGTGCCACACCAGGCTCGACGCCGCCGACATTGATTTCACATGCAGCCAGGGAGCATCCGCATAGGCGAGATTGGTGAGCACGAGCGCGGTTGCAGGATGCTCGACGAAGCGGTCCGCCACCTTTTGCAAGGTGAGGCGGATGTCTTCGAGGCTGATCTCCTTGCCAACCGCGTAGAACGGCATGGTCGGAAAGCGGTCGTGCATCGCGCGCATGACGCGAACGAGCACCGAGCCGTCGCCGATCCCGGCGTCGAACACGCGCACGGCCGGCGGCCGCGGATGGATGTTGGCAAGCTCGAGTGAAACGCGGTGGGCAACGACCCACTTCTCGCTGCAGGTGTTCACGAACAGCAGATATTTCTGCCGATTGTCGAAGAAGCGGAAATTGCGCTGCGGGTCGTCCGCGCGCGGCGTTGCCGGCAGCGTGATGCCCGGCGCGGCCGTCGCCATGGCAGGCAGCGGCGGCGCGAGCGCGGCCGGCGCACGCGGTTCGTGTGCGCGCGGGATGAGCGCCGGCCGCACCGTCATGTCGGCGCGGTTCTCGGCCATGAAGGCGCGGATGCGATCGAGCGTGTCGGTCGTGATGCGGCCGCCGTTGCGCAAGCGATTGGCGAGCTTGCCGTCGTTGACGGCGCGCCGGCCGAAGGTCGACTCGGCGAGGCCGGTCTGGCGACAGTAGTCCGAGATTTCCTGCAACAGCTGCTGGGCGTTCATCGCGATCCTCGCCGATACCGGCGGCCGCGAGTCTTGGCGCTCGTGTCACGCTCGGAATCGACGAGATCGGACTGCTGTTTCGGGATGCGGTCAACCACAAAGTGGCCCACTAATTTGGTGGGCAGGTTGATGGGCAATAGCCCTATAATAAATATTGTTTTAGATCAACTAATTGGGTAGCGACTAGGGGCCATCGAAAAGTTCCTCGCTATGGCATCTGACGCAGGCAGCCTGCCCACTTGGGATGGGCAGTGGGCAGAACCGCGCCAGCTAAACTTCTTGCGGGCGTCGCCGCCCTCATCGATACGTAAAAGCCGCCGCGCGTCGGGTGCGCGCGCCGGGGGCCGAGGGAAGGGGACCATGCCGCGCTTTGCCGCCAATCTCGCCTACATGTTCGTCGAGCGGCCGATGATGACGCGCTTCGGCGCGGCGGCAGCGGCTGGCTTCAAGGCGGTCGAGCTGCAATTTCCCTATGACCTTGCGCCCACGGATGTGCGCGCCGAGCTCGCGCGTCACGGGCTGACCCAGCTCGGCATCAATACCCAGCCGCGGCCGAACGGCGGCGAGTCCGGGCTCGGCGCGGTGCCGGGGCGCGAGCGCGAATTCGCCGAGGTTTTTGCGAAGGCGCTCGATTACGTGGTCGCGATCGGCGGTACGGCGATCCACACCATGGCGGGCGTGGTGGCGCCCGAGCTACGCCCGGCCGCCGAGCGCACTTTTGTCGCGAACTACACGCGCGCCGCGGATCTCGCGGCGGAGAAGAACATCACGCTGCTGGTCGAGCCGCTCAATCCGCGCGACCGGCCGGATTATTTCGTCGGCCGTGTCGAGCAGGCGGCCGACTTGATCACCCAGATCGGCCGGCCGAATGTAAAAATCCAGTTCGACTTCTATCACGTGCAGATCATCAGCGGCGATCTCATCAAGCGTCTCGAGAAATTCCTCCCCGTGATCGGCCACGTGCAGATTGCGGCGGTGCCGTCGCGTGCCGAGCCGGACGAGGGCGAGGTGAATTTTCCTTCCGTGTTCGACGCGCTCGACGGGCTCGGCTATGCGGGCTGGATCGGCTGTGAGTACAAGCCGCGCGGACGGACCGAGGATGGGTTAGGCTGGGGAAGGAAGTACGGGCTGGGAGCTTGAGGATCGTCATGGCCGGGCTTGTCGCGGCCATCCACGTCGTCTTTGTGGTCACGCATGAAGACGTGGATGCCCGGAACAAGGCCGGGCATGACGTGGTGTAGGTGGAGCATCTGATCATGCGTCTTGCCGACAAGGTCGCGATCGTCACCGGCGCCGGCTCCGGCATGGGCGCCAGCATCGCCGAAACCTATGCGCGCGAAGGCGCGCGCGTCGCCGTACTCGAGATCGACGCGGACGCGGCGAAGAAGGTCGCGCGCGGCATCGGCAACACGGCGCTGGCGCTCGGCTGTGATGTCGCGAAGTCGGCCGAGATCGACGCCGCCATCCGCTCGACGCTCGCGGCTTACGACCGCGTCGACATCCTG
>DASXCK010000281.1:0-4528 GCA_036491235.1 Xanthobacteraceae bacterium
ATTCCACATGCCGCGATCGGTCACCTTCGGGTTGGTCGCGGACGGCGAGATCTCGACGATGCCGTTCTCCTGGTAGACCTCGGAGGCCGGGATGGTGACGCCGGAATTGAAGTGGCCGATCACGAACTTGACGCCGTCGCCGGCGAATTTGTTGGCGACCGAGACGCCTTCCTTCGGGTCGGCGCGGTCGTCGCCGATCTCGATCACGAGCTTCTGGCCGAGAATGCCGCCGGCCTTGTTGATGTCCTCGACCGCCTGCTCGCTGCCCTGCTTGAGCTGGGCGCCGAAGGTCGCGTTGCCGCCGGTCATCGGGCCGGCGACGCCGATCTTGAGATCGGCCGCGATGGCATAGCCCGCGAAGGCGACGCCCAAGCCGAGCGCCAGTCCAACTGTGGTCAGTCTCCTCATGCGACTCTCCCCTCGTTGCGGCGACCGAACCTACGGCCGCCGACGGTTGTGCAGACGATACGGTAAAAACGCGGCGAAATCCACGCTGTCCGTGCGCCCATCCGCAAACCTACTGCGTTCCCGCGGAACCGAAACAGGTCCTACGTCCTCGGCGCCTTCGTATTCAGGAACCCATATTGGCGGGCCATCTGCGCGTCCCGTGTTCCGCGGAACCCGAGCGTCGCCATCAGGATCAGGATGATGGTGTCGACCATGTAGTAGTAGGGCGACAGCAAGGTGCCGGCGAACAGCGCGTAGTGGCAGAAGCGTACCGCGAGGCCGAGGATCAGCATGTAGGCGACGATGCTCCACCACGGACGCCAGGTCTGCGCGATCGCGCGCCCGGCGAGCCAGGCCGCCCCGCCGCCGAGCAGCACGGTGACGAGCAGGAAGCTGGGGAGTTTGTCGCCTTCGTAGAGAATCCCGTGCATCGCGGCTCAGTGCCTCCCGCCTTCGAGATAGGCCGCCTGCACCTCCTGGCGCTTGAGCAGTTCGGCGCCGCTGCCCGTGAGCGTGATCAGCCCGTTGACCATCACGTAGCCGCGGTGGGCGAGCTTGAGCGCGTGATAGGCGTTCTGCTCGACCAGGAAGACCGTGATGCCGTCGTGCTCGTTGAGCTGGCGCACCGTGTCGAAGATCTGCTGCGCGATCAGCGGCGCGAGGCCGAGCGAGGGCTCGTCGAGCAGGAGGAGGCGCGGGCGGCCCATCAGGGCGCGGGCGATCGCGAGCATCTGCTGCTCGCCGCCCGAGAGCGTGCCGCCGCGCTGGCTGGTGCGCTCGCGCAAGCGGGGGAAGAGCGTGAACACGCGCTCGAGATCGGCCGCGAGGTCGCCGTCCGGATTGACGGTCGCGCCCATCTGGAGGTTCTCCATGACGGTCATGCGCGGAAAGATGCGCCGGCCCTCGGGCGACTGTGCGATGCGCAGCCGCGCGATCTGGTGCGTCGGCAGCGCCGTGATGTCGCGGCCCGCGAACGTGATGCGGCCTTCGCGCGCCCGCGGTTTGCCGAAGATGGTCATCATCAGGGTCGACTTGCCGGCACCGTTGGCGCCGATCAGCGTGACGATCTCGCCCTCGTTGACGTCGAGATCGACGCCCTTGAGCGCCATCACGGCGCCGTAGAACGACTTCACGCCGCGCACCGAGAGCAGGGGCTCGGTCATCGTCTCCCGCTCCGCGCGCGTGTTCCGGATGCGGTACAGCGGCGCGCCGCTTGCGCGCCGGTGCGCCGCTGATTCGCGACCCAGCGTGCTTGTTGCTGCGGGTCCCGCGTCTGCAACGCAGCACCATGGCCGACGCGTAGCGTCAGCGTAGACGGCGGCCGAAGACCGCCTGGTGGTGCTGCATCGCGCCCGGGACACGAGGCTGCGGCGCGTATCCTCACAACCCGACCTCCGCCTCGGCCGCCTCGACCTCACGCTCGTCGGCGACGCCCAGATAGGCGGCGATCACCTTGGCGTCGTTGCGGATCTGGTTCGGCGTCCCGTCCGCGATCTTGACGCCGTAGTCGAGCACGACGATGTGGTCGGAAATCTCCATCACCACCGACATGTCGTGCTCGATCAGCAGCACCGAGGTCTGGTGGTCGTTGCGGATCGATATGATCAGCGCGTTGAGGTCGGCGCTTTCGCGCGGATTGAGGCCGGCGGCTGGCTCGTCGAGGCAGAGCAGCACCGGATCGGTGCACATGGCGCGCGCGATTTCCAGCCGCCGCTGCGCGCCGTAGGGCAATTCGCCCGCCGGGTCGTCGGCGCGCTCGATGAGGTTGGTGAGTTCGAGCCAGTGGCGCGCCTTGTCGATCGCGGCATGCTCGGCCTTCGGATAACCCGCGACGCCGAGCACGCCGAAGAAGCTGTAGCCCGAGGCGGCCATCAGCGGATTGTGCTGGGCGACCAGCAGATTCTCCAGCGCCGTCATGCCCGCGAACAGCCGGATGTTCTGGAACGTGCGCGCGATCCGCGCCCGCTGCGCGACCAGGTAGTCCGGCATGCGCTCGAGCAGGAAAAGCGCGCCGCCGGCGCCGCGCGTGCTGCGGTCGCCGCGCCGCGTCAGCGCATCGATCTCCTTCCACATGTCGGCCGAGCCGTGCACCAGGCCGATGCGCCCTTCGGTCGGCTTGTAGAAGCCGGTGATGCAGTTGAACACCGTGGTCTTGCCGGCGCCGTTCGGGCCGATCAGTGCCGTGATGTTGCCGCGCCCGGCCGCGAAGCTCAGGTCGTGTACGGCGACGAGGCCGCCGAAGCGCATGGTGAGATGCTCGACTGACAGGAGCGGCTCGGCGGGCGCGCCCATCAGCCCTGGCCTTCTTTGACCAGGCTCGCCGAGATCGTCTTGCGCTCCTTGAGGAAAAGCGAGGGCGCGCGCGTCGAGATCAGTCCGCGCGGCCGCCACACCATGATCGCGACCATGGCGAAGCCGAACAGCAGCATGCGGTACTGGGTGGGATCGAAATCCTGGCCGAAGACGCGCTTGAGGAAATCGAGGTCGCGCAGGATCTCGGTGCCGCCGATCATCGCGATGGCGGCGATCGCGACGCCGATCTGGCTGCCCATGCCGCCGAGCACGACGATCGACAGGATCGTCGCGGATTCGAGGAACGTGAAGGATTCGGGGCTGATGAATCCCTGGCGCGCCGCAAAGAACGAGCCCGCGAAGCCGGCGAACATGGCGCCCATCGCAAACGCGGTGAGCTTGGTGTTGGTGGTGTTGATGCCGAGCGAACGGCAGGCGATCTCGTCCTCGCGCAGCGCCTCCCAGGCGCGACCGATCGGCAGGCGGCGCAGCCGCACCGTCACGTAGGAGGTCAGCAGCGCGAGCGCGAGGATCACGTAATAGAGGAAGATGGTGCGGTAGACCGGGCTGTACTCGAGCCCGAAGACCGCCGCGAAGCCATTGTCGTCGTCGTTGAACGGGATGCCGAAGAAGGTCGGGCGTGGAATCCCCGAGATGCCCGCATAGCCGTTGGTCACCGGCACCCAGTTGATCAGCACCAGCCGGATGATCTCGCCGAACGCGAGCGTCACGATGGCGAGATAGTCGCCGCGCAGCCGCAGCACCGGAAAACCGAGCAGGATGCCCCAGAACGCCGCCAGGCACCCGGCGAGCGGCAGCAGCATGAAGAACGAGAAGCCGAAGGTTTTGGCGAGCAGCGCGTACGAATAGGCGCCGACCGCGTAGAACGCGACGTAGCCGAGATCGAGCAGGCCGGCGAGGCCGACCACGATGTTGAGGCCGAAGCCGAGCATCACGTAGATCAGGATCTGGATGCCGAAATTGTCGACCCATTTGGCCGCGCCCGTGAATCCGACGAGGAGCAGCACCAGCGCCGGGTAGATCAGCACGAAGCCGACGGCCGAGGACGGAAACCAGCGCGCGATGATCGCGCGCAACCGCGTCGCCGCCGCGCTCGGCGCACGCGGTTTCAGCGACCGCCGTTCGAGCCAGGGCATGACCGTGAGCTGCCAGACCAGGCGGCCGACGCCGGCGAGCGCGACGTAGCTGAACAGCAACGGCCAGCGCGATTGCAGCGTGAGCTCGTTGTGGATGTTCTGGAACGTGTTGAAGCCGATCAGCGGCAGCAGCAGGAAGAAGGCGAGGAGCGCGGTGAGGCCGGCGTCCTTGAGGGCGCCGACGAAGTCGATGCGCGCAGCGGCCGCCGGCATGTCAGACTTTCTCGACGTCCGGCCGCCCGAGCAGGCCCTGGGGTAGGAAGATCAGCGTGATGGCGAGCACCGAGAAGGCGGCCACGTCCTTGTAGTCGATCGAGAAATAGGCCGACCACATGGTCTCGATCAGCCCGATGAGGATGCCGCCGAGCACCGCGCCGGGCAGCGACCCGATGCCGCCGAGCACGGCCGCCGTGAACGCCTTCACGCCCGGCACGAAGCCGTCGGAGAAATTGATGACCCCGTAGTACATGAGATACATGGTCCCGGCGACCGCCGCGAGCGCCGCGCCCATCACGAAGGTGATCGAGATGGTGCGGTCGACGTCGATGCCGAGCAGCGCCGCCATCTTCTGGTCCTGCTCGCAGGCGCGCTGCGCGCGGCCGAGCGGCGTCTTCGCCACCACGTACCAGAAC
>DASXCK010000282.1:0-19084 GCA_036491235.1 Xanthobacteraceae bacterium
CCGAAGAACATCTGCTGCGTCGGCGACGACGACCAGTCGATCTACGGCTGGCGCGGCGCCGAGGTCGACAACATCCTGCGCTTCGAGCACGATTTTCCTGGCGCCAAGGTGATCCGGCTCGAGCGCAACTATCGCTCGACCGCGCATATCCTCGCCACCGCCTCGCACCTGATCGCGCACAACGAGGGCCGGCTCGGCAAGACGCTGCGCACCGAGGACGCGCCGGGCGAGAAGGTCGCGGTCATCTCGGCGTGGGATTCCGAAGAGGAGGCGCGCGCGATCGGCGAGGAGATCGAAGATTTGCGCCGCGGCGGCCACTCGCTCAACCAGATCGCCATCCTGGTGCGCGCGTCCTTCCAGATGCGCGAGTTCGAGGATCGCTTCATCACCATCGGCCTCGACTACACGGTGATCGGCGGCCCGCGCTTCTATGAGCGCATGGAAATCCGCGACGCCATCGCGTATCTGCGCCTCGTCAACCAGCCTGCCGACGACCTCGCGTTCGAGCGCATCGTCAACACGCCCAAGCGCGGCCTCGGCGACGCCACCGTCAAGCTGCTGCATGACCATGCGCGCGCGCGCGGCGTGAATTTGATGGACGCGACGCGCGCCATCGTCGCGACCGACGAGCTCAAGGCAAAGCCGCGCCAAATGCTGCGCGATCTCGTCGCCGCCTTCGACCGCTGGCGCGCGCAGAAGGACTCGCTGCCGCACCATGAGCTCGCCGAGATCGTGCTCGACGAGTCGGGTTACACCGAGATGTGGCAGAAGGACCGCAGCGCCGACGCGGCCGGGCGGCTGGAGAACCTCAAGGAGCTGATCCGCTCCATGGAGGAGTTCGAGAACCTGCAGGGGTTCCTCGAGCACATCGCGCTGGTCATGGACGCCGACAAGGGCGAGACCCGCGAGGCGGTCTCGATCATGACGCTGCATTCCGCCAAGGGGCTCGAGTTCGACACCGTCTTCCTGCCCGGCTGGGAGGAGGGTCTCTTGCCGCACCAGCGCTCGCTCGACGACCAGGGCCGCGCCGGCCTCGAGGAGGAACGCCGCCTCGCCCATGTCGGCCTCACGCGCGCGAGGAAGCGCGCAAAGATCTATTTCGTGTCGAACCGGCGCATCCACGGCTCGTGGTCGTCGACCATGCCGTCGCGTTTCATCGACGAGCTGCCCGAGGCGCATGTCGAGGTGCAGGAATCGAAGGGCGGCTTTGGCAACTTCACCGGCTACGGCGCCTCGCGCTTCGACGAAATGCGGAGTTTCGGCTCGACCTATTCGACGCCCGGCTGGCAGCGCGCGCAGGCGCGCGGCCGGCGCGGCGGCCTCGATGAGGATGACGCGCATGAGTTCGACCAGGACACGGCGCCCGCAGCGCGCGACAAGACGCCTCCCCGGATGCCGCAGCGCCCGGCGCGCGCGCCGCTCACCATCGAGGGCGAGCTGGTGGCAAAATCGACCGGCACGGTGTCGCCGTTTGCGATCGGCGACCGCGTATTTCATCAGAAATTCGGCAACGGCGATGTGGTCGCGGTCGACGGCAACAAGCTCACCATCGCGTTCGACAAGGCGGGCGAGAAGCGGGTCGTCGACAGTTTTGTACGGCCGGGGTGAGGCGGGAATACCCGTGGGCCGAACGAGTGATCGCTAGCGGTGCGCCGGGCTTCGATCTCGCCAAGAACTTCGCAGCGCACCGATAGTGCGCACTCGCGGGGGCACTACGCCCGCGCGCGGCCTCATTGGCCTTGATTCCGGCGGCGTTGATGATGGGCCACCACTTGTCGGCTTCCGCCTTCTGTAATGTGTGCAAGCCATCCGGCGTCTGCCGTTCGCGCGGAGGGATTTCCTGTCCGATTTCGGCAAGCCGCTTTTTCATCGAGCAAGTCGTATGGGAGCGCATAAATCGCGCCGTTGAGGACGAAATTGCCATATTGCCCGATACAGATCGTGTAACCGTCCGGCGCCGCGCGGGCGACGCGGCCGACCGCGACGGTGCCGCCCGCCGCCCCCTGATTTTCGACGATGATCGGCTGGCCGAGCGTTTGCCGCATGCTCTCCGCGAGCACGACCGCCATTCGTGGCGGGCCTGTTGCGCATGACCTATCAAGCGGCGCGCCGCAGGCAGCTTCAGGTACAACATGAGCACGGCTTCACCGACCTGGCCCAGTCGCACGTCAACGTGCTGGTCTATCCGCCGCCCGACGGCGTGCGGCCGATCGAGCTGGCCGAACGCTGCATCGTGAGCAAGCAGGCGATGAATCATCTGCTCGGCGAATTGGAAGAGCGCGGGTACATCGAGCGCCGTTCACAGAAGGGGCGTCGTACCGTCCTCATCCATCTCACGCGTCGAGGCTGGCGTTTTTTCGAGACCCAATGGGCCGCGATGAAGCAGCTGGAGGATCAATGGGCTGCGGTCATCGGCGAGAAGCGATTTGAAGAATTTCTCGACACCCTGCGACGCCTGTCGGCGCTTGGAGCTCCCGCCACAGGCGCGGGAGATCCAACAGAGAAGAAGCCCGCCCGCCCTGCCAAACGCGCCAGAGCTCGGTGATCCCAGGCTTTCGCGGACGTTCCGGTGTCCCGCGAGCCCTTCCCACGCATCGACCTCACTTCTTCTCGAGCATAAGCGTGCCCTGGCGCTGGATCAGCGGGGCGGCCGCCTGGGCGAATTTGCCGAGCAGCCAGGGCAGCTGCCCGCTCACCTCCACGTGATCGTCGCGGACGTCGATGAGGGCGGTGGCGACCTGGCCGAGGGCGCGCGCCTGCAGGCTCACACGATTGTCCTCCCAGGCGCCTTCCGAAAGCGTGATGAGATGGGCGAATTGGGCGCGCGCCTCGCCGAGCCCCGACTTGATGCGGCGGACCGCCTCCTCCCGGCCGAGGCGATGCGGAATCGAGACGACGAGCGGCTGCGACATTGCCATCAGCTAAGCATTGGGCGTGGCGGCGTGAAGAGCGCCGGCCGCAGCTCGCTATGCGTCGCGATAGGCGCCGATAACTGCCCGTTTTGAACCTTTTGCGTCGCCGATCCGACACAGCGGTTGAACGGCGTCGTCCAGACGCCGGCACGACATTCCAGCGCACGGGGTTCATACAATGCGTTATCGCGCCATATTTCTGGCCGGCGGGATTGTGGTTGCCGCCATCGCGGCCGTTTCGGCCCAGGCCGCCGTCGTCGTCACGGTCGACAAGTCGACCCAGCAGGTCACCGTCCAGGTCGACGGCGCAACGCGCTACCAGTGGAAGGTTTCGACCGGCCGCATTGGCCACGATACGCCGAACGGCACCTACCACGCGCTCTACCTCGACGCCGACCATCATTCGAAGAAGTACGACAACGCGCCGATGCCGCATTCGATCTTCTTCACCGATCAGGGCCATGCGCTGCACGGTACCTTCGCGGCCCGCCAGCTCGGCACCCCCGCCTCGCACGGCTGCGTCCGGCTCGACCGCGACAACGCCACCAGGCTGTTCGGGCTCGTCAGAAGCGAAGGCCTGCACAACACCACGATCGTGATCACCGGCAATGCGGCCGAGGCGCGCGCCCGTCGCCCGGCCACCTTCCCTGCGGTCCCGGCGACGGCGAGCCATGCACCGCTCCCGCATCCGGCCCCGGTGACCGACGCCGCGACGCTGCGCAGCGATGCCGGCGCTGACCTGTTCGCCCCGACCCGAATGTACCCACAGCCGGCGGCGCAGCCGACCTACCGGCAAGCCTTCGTTCCGTCCCATTTGGCGCCACCCGTCGCGCCGGCGAACTACCCGCCGTTTCCACGCCCCGGGTTTGGCGACTGATCGCGCACATCTGCCCCGCATATCTGCCCATAACGTGCCCCGCTTGCGCCATCGACCGTTGTTATCGATCGGTGGTGTGGGCGCAGGGCTCGTCCCAATACGCGACAGGCGAGTGCATTAACCGACGCGGCAGCGGACCGGGCCTTTCGGGCGTCATCGCCTGGAACGAAGGTCGGTCCGTATGATTAGATAGACAGCACGGCGGCGTTGTCCGCCTGGAGAGGATTCAATTCATGCGTCACATCAGGTGGGCTTCCGCGGCGTTCATCGCGGCCACGATTGCGTTTTCCAGTCAGGCTTTCGCCAATATCGTCATCACGGTCGACAAAAGCGCACAACGGATGTCCGTCGCGGTCGACGGCGTGCCGCGCTGGAATTGGCGGGTATCGACCGGTGCGCCCGGTTACGACACGCCGAGCGGAACTTGGCGCGCCTTCCGCATGGAGGCGAGCCACTTCTCCAAGGAATTCGATGACGCGCCGATGCCGAATTCGATCTTTTTCACGAAGCGGGGCCATGCGGTCCACGGCTATCTGAACACCAGCCATCTCGGCCTGCCGGTCTCGCACGGCTGCGTGCGGCTCGATCCGCAGAACGCCAAGGCGCTGTACGCGCTGGTGAAGCAGGAAGGCGTGCTGAACACGACCGTGGTGATCACCGGGCACGTGTCGGACGCGGCGGTTGCGCGGCGGCGCACGCCGGAATACCAGCGTGCCGACGCAGAGGTCGCGCCCCGCTCCTATCCGCAGACCCCCTCTTACGGCGGCAATGATGACAACTATGGCCGCGAGAACTACGGCCGCAACGACGGCTACAACTACAACCGCGACGACCGCTACTACAGCGGCCCGCCGTCGCCGCCGCCGGGTTACCCGCCCTACCCGCGTTCGGGCGGCTTCTTCTCCGACGACCGCTGACGTCGCTCTCAGAGGAAACTTATCCCCTTCTCCTGCGTCGGTGTCTCGAATGGCACCGACTCAGGAGACGCCATGATCCGCAAACTCAAATCGGGCGAATACCGCCTCTATTCGCGCAAGATCAATCCGAAGACCGGACGGCGGCGCAACCTCGGCACCTTCCGCACCCGCGCGGCCGCCGAGAAACACGAGCGCGCAGTGCAGTTCTTCAAGCGCGGCGGGTAACCGCAAGTTGCTCGTCATGCCCGCGCTTGTCGCGGGCATCCACGTCTTCCTTCGACCCCTCCGCAAGCAAGACGTGGATGGCTGGAACAAGCCCGCCCATGACGGGAATAGCCGCACGCAGATGTGAGCCGACAACCTGTCATCCTGATGCGATATAGCGTTGCGCCGGCACGTAACGGCGGCCTTGTCATCAGGGAGGTTTGACCCATGAATACGAAATTCGCGATCTTTTCCGCTGCTATTCCGCTCGCCCTTGGGCTCGCGGCGCCCGCGCACGCGCAACTGCTCAACCACAAGGACCTCTCCTATCCGATGGCGCTCACGATCGCGACCGCCGCGCTCGATGACTGCAAGGCCAAGGGCTACAATGTCTCGGTCGTGGTGGTCGATCGCGACGGCACCAACATCGTCGCCTTGCGCGGCGATGGCTCCGGTCCGCACACCATGGAGAACGCGCGCCGCAAGGCCTATACGGCGCTCACCTTCAAGATGACGACCGAGGCCTACATCAAGGCGCTGGAAGCCAACCCTGGCCGGCGCGCGCAGACCATGCTGCCGGGCGTCATCGCCATTTCGGGCGGCGTGCCGATCAAGGTCGGCAATGACGTTATCGCCGGCGTCGGCCTCTCCGGCTCGCCCGGCGTCGACGAGCCCTGCGTGCGCACCGGCCTCGCCAAGGTGGAAGATCAGCTGAAGTAGCCGGGCACAGCTCCTTTCTCACCCTCCCTTCCGGGAGGGTGAGAAAGCCCTCGGGGCGCGCCGAGCGCGCCCCGAGGTAAACTCAACGAGTCTGGTGAGGGCCCGCTCGGAGTCCAAGTTGAAACTCCTAGAGCCCCTCACTCGCTCCCTCTCCCCTGCGGCGAGAGGGAGCGCACGCGCCGTGCCAAAACCATGTGCGATCATGCTCGCCGCCCCCCTTCCGCCTGTGCATCAGTCCGTCGAAAGCCGGGGGATAACCTCGGCCCAGGCTGTGCAACCATTGCATCAAGCGCGCACCGGCTTCGTTTCTACGTATAACGTGGATTATGCGCCCCAGCGCTCAAGCCATTGGCGTGCAAGACGAAAAGAATGTTGCCCGCGGCGTGCTTTGGGCCCATCCGGTTGATGTCTTGTGGGAAGAACCTTGGACAACATGCAATTGCCCGCCGATTCTTCCATCACCGGCCTGGCGCGTGTGAATTGCGATAACCCGACCGCCCGGCGGCTCGCCGACGCGCTGGCCGAGGTCTGGGCCGATGCGGCGGTCGCGGCCTTCGAGAAGCCGGACGGCACCTGGTGCATGGAAGCGCACTTCATGCAGGCGCCCGACGAAGCATCGCTGCGCGACCTCGTCGGCACGGTCGCGGGCGCGCAGGCGGCGCACGACCTCGTCATCGAAACCGTCGCGGCGCGCGACTGGATCGCCGTGAGCCTTGCGGGCCTCAAGCCGGTCGCCGCCGGCCGCTTTTTGGTGCACGGATCGCACGATCGCGCCCGCCTGCCGGGCCACCGCATCGGCATCGAGATCGAGGCCGCGTTGGCGTTCGGCACCGGCCATCACGGCACCACGCGGGGGTGCCTGCTGGCGCTGGATGGGTGGTTGAAGCGGCACGGAGCATGCACTGCGCGACTCCCCTCCTCCCGCGAGCGAACCGAGTGGCGGGGAGGGGTTAGGGGTGGGGGGCGCCACAAGCACAAAGGAAGCGAAGTCCTCCCACCCCGTCCGTCGCAGCTGACGCTGCGACGGCCGACCCTCCCCGCCAACGGGCGGGAGGATAGACGCCATCTTCGCATCCTCGACATCGGCACCGGAACCGGCGTGCTGGCGATTGCGGCGGCCAAGGCGTTGCAAACGCGGGTGGTGGCGAGCGACATCGACGCCCGCGCCGCCGCGGTCGCCAGCGCCAATGCGCGCGCCAATGCGGTCGGGGCGCGCATCGAGGTCGTGCACGCCGGCGGGTTGGCGGCGCACCGCCTGCGCGCGCGCGGCCCGTACGATCTCGTCTTTGCCAATATCCTGCTCGCGCCGCTGCAAAGGCTCGCGGCGCCGATCGCCAAGGTGCTCGCGCCGAATGGGCGCGTCATCCTCTCCGGCCTGCTTGCCGCGCAGGCGCCGACGGCGATCGCGGCCTATCGGGCGCAAGGGCTCGTTTTCGAGGCGCGCATTCCGCTCGAGGAGTGGGTCACGCTCGTTCTCGCGCGACGAGGCTGATGGACGCGCCGGCACCGAAGCCGGCTGATTGTCGCGCGACGGTAAACTCGCTAACCTTTCTGGCGCGTGCGTGTGCGCGCGCGACCCGAATGGAGGAGATGATGGTCAGGCTTGGCTGCGTTGCTTCCGGGCTTGCGCTGGCGGCGGTCCTCGCCGGCTCACCGGCGCACGCCGACGGGGCGCTCGCGGTCGGCTCTACGTCCAATGTCGTCCGCGACGGCCTCGCGCTCGGATCCTCGGTCAATTATAAGACCGCCGAAGAGGCGGTCACAGCCGCGCTCGAGCGCTGCCGCAACTTCAAGTCGGCGCCGAGGGCCGCCGCCCTGTGCCAATCGGTCGGAAGCTTCCGCGGCGAATGCTACGCGGTTTCGTTCGATCCGAAGGCGGGCACGCCGGGCGCCGGCTGGGCGATCGCGCCGACCAAGGAGCTCGCCGAACAGCGCGCGATACAGAATTGCCGGCTCACGGCGGGCGGGAACCGTTCCGAGTTCTGCCGCATCGAAGAATCGAAGTGCGACGAATTCTGAGCGGACGAGAGCCGCACACCCCATACGTCAAACATCGTCATGGCCGGGCATAGCCGTTGGAAGAACGGCGTGCTTCGCAGCCTGTGTCCCGGCCATCCACGTCTTTAGGGCGCGCAGCTAAGAAAGACGTGGATGCCCGGCCCAAGGCCGCGCATGACGGCGTAGATTGAATGCGGCGTTGCCGCGTCGCGCCCAGCTTCATATAGAATGCGACCATGGCGGCGCTATTTCAGACCTTCGATGACGAGACCAACAGCGCGGCGAGCAGGCCGCGCGTCGCGGCGCTGCGCGCGGAGCTTGCGCGGCGCGGCCTCGACGGTTTCATCGTGCCGCGCGCCGACCGCTATCAGAACGAATACGTGCCGCCGTCGGACGAGCGGCTGGCCTGGATCTCCGGCTTCACGGGATCGGCGGGCAGCGCCGTCGTGCTCGGCCGTAGCGCCGCCCTGTTCGTCGACGGCCGCTATACGCTGCAGGCGCGCGAGCAGGTCGACACCGACCTGTTCGAGATCGTGCACATCACCGAGACGACGCCCGACCAATGGATCGAGAAGACGCTGCGCGAAGGCGAGAAGCTCGGCTACGACCCGTGGCTGCACACGATCGAGGGCGCCGAGCGGCTCGCCAAGGCATGCGCGACGGCGGGCGCGGTCTTCGTCCCCGTCGACGCCAATCCGGTCGACGCGGTGTGGAGCGATCGCCCGGCGCCGCCGGTGGGCGCGGTCGTGTTGCATGCGGAGCGACATGCGGGCGAGCCCGCCGCGCGCAAGCTCGAGCGCATCCGGGCCGAGCTCGGCAACCTGAAAGCATCTGCCGTCGTCGTCTCCGATCCGCACGCCGTGTGCTGGACCTTCAACATCCGCGGCAGCGACGTCGCGCACACGCCGCTCGCGCTCGCGACCGCGATCGTGCCGCGCGAAGGCCGCCCCTCCCTCTATGTGGACGGACGCAAGCTGTCGAATGCGGTGCGCCACGCGCTCGCCGGGCTCACCGAGCTGCGCGAGCCGGGTGATTTTGCCGCCGACCTCAAGGCGCTCGGCGCCGCGCACGCGATCGTGCGGCTGGACGGCCAGGCCACGTCCGATGCGGTCGGCCGCCTGATCGGCGGGGGCGGCGGCAAAATCCGCCGCGGCAGCGATCCCATCCTGCTGATGAAGGCGGTGAAGAACGCGACCGAGATCGATGGCGCGCGCACCGCGCACCTGCGCGATGGCGCTGCGCTGGCGCGCTTTCTCGCCTGGCTCGACCGCGAGGCGCCAAAGGGCAAGCTCAGCGAGATCGCCGCCGTCGAGGCGCTGGAGGATTTTCGCCGCGCGACCGGCGTGCTGAAGGAGATCTCGTTCCCGACCATCTCGGGTTTCGGACCGAACGGCGCGATCGTGCACTATCGGGTGACGCGCAAGACCGACCGGCGGATCGCGCCGGACGGCCTCTTCCTCGTCGACTCGGGCGCGCAATACGAGGACGGCACCACCGACATCACGCGCACGGTCGCGATCGGCAAGCCTACGCCCGAGATGCGCGAGCGTTTCACCCGCGTGCTCAAGGGCCACATCGCGATCGCGCGCGCCGTCTTCCCCGAGGGCACGAACGGCGCCCAGCTCGACAGTTTTGCGCGCCAGCATCTGTGGACCGCCGGGCTCGACTTCGAGCACGGCACCGGGCATGGCGTCGGCAGCTATCTCTCGGTGCACGAAGGACCAGCGCGCATCGCAAAAATTCCCAGCCCGGCGCTCAAGGCCGGCATGATCCTGTCCAACGAGCCCGGCTACTACAAGACCGGCGCCTACGGCATTCGCATCGAGAACCTGGTGCTGACCGTCGCGGGCCCGCAGGTCGCGGGCGGCGAGAAGCCGCTGCTCGCGTTCGAGACGCTGACGCTCGCACCGATCGACCGGCGCTTGGTCGTGCCGGCGCTGCTGACCGCGGACGAGATCGCGTGGCTCAATGCGTATCACGCGCGCGTGCGCAGGGATCTCGGCCCTCTGCTCGACGGCAAGGCCGATGCAAAAACCCGCACTTGGCTCGCGGGTGCGACGGCGACGTTGCGCGGGTCCGCCAGGTTCCCGGCACGCGCAGCGGCAAAATGACAACTCAGACCGCCGCGCCAAGGACCTCGACAAGCCCCCTGGAACTTTTCTAAAACTCATTCGTAGCTGCGGATGTGGCGTCGGCGTGTGGGCAGAGTCGCCGACCGATCATGCGCAGCAGCAGCCCACGGAGGGGCTCGTCAATGGACTACAGCGGATATTTTGCCGGCGCCCTCACCCGCCTGCGAGACGAGCGCCGCTACCGGGTATTTGCCGACCTCGAGCGAATCGCCGGCCGCTTCCCGCAGGCCCACTGGCACACGCCGAACGGGCGCCGCGACGTCGTGATCTGGTGCTCGAACGACTACCTCGGCATGGGCCAGCACCCGAAGGTGATCGGCGCCATGGTCGAGACCGCGACCCGCATGGGAACCGGCGCCGGCGGCACGCGCAACATCGCGGGCAACAATCATCCACTGGTCGAGCTCGAGCGCGAGCTCGCCGACCTGCACGGCAAGGAAGCCGCGCTCGTGTTCACGTCCGGCTACGTCTCGAACGAGACCGGCATCTCGACCATCGCCAAGCTGCTGCCGAATTGCCTGATCCTCTCCGACGCGCTCAATCACAACTCGATGATCGAAGGCGTGCGCCAGGCGGGTGTCGAGAAGAAGATTTTCCGCCATAACGACATGGCGCACCTCGAGGCGCTGCTGCGCGCCGCCGCCGGGCGGCCCAAGCTGATCGTGTTCGAAGGCCTCTACTCGATGGACGGCGACGTCGCGCCGGTGAAGACGATCTGCGATCTCGCCGAGCGCTACGGCGCGATGACCTATATCGACGAGGTGCACGCGGTCGGCATGTACGGCACGCGCGGCGCCGGCATCGCGGAGCGCGAAGGCGTCATGCACCGCATCGACGTGTGCGAGGGCACGCTCGCCAAGGCGTTCGGCTGCCTCGGCGGCTACATCTCGGGGAGCGCCGACGTGATCGACGCCGTGCGCTCCTATGCGCCGGGCTTCATCTTCACCACGGCGCTGCCGCCGTCGGTTTGCGCCGCCGCGACCGCCGCGATCCGCCATCTCAAGGCATCGAGCTGGGAGCGCGAGCGCCACCAGGAGCGCGCCGCGCGCACCAAGGCGGTGCTCGGCGCCGCCCGCCTGCCCGTGATGGCGAGCGACACCCACATCGTGCCGGTGCTGGTCGGGGACCCGGAGAAGTGCAAGGCCGCGAGCGACACGCTGCTCGAGGAGCACGGGATCTACATCCAGCCGATCAACTACCCGACCGTGCCGCGCGGCAGCGAGCGGCTGCGCATCACGCCGTCGCCGTATCACGACGACGCGATGATCGATACGCTGGCCGAGGCGCTGGTGGACGTGTGGGAGAAGCTTGGGCTGCCGCTGAGCCAAAGGGCGATGGCGGCGGAGTAGAGACGCCTCTGTCGTCAGCTGACAACGCGCGCGTGCCCGATCTCGCGCGCTTCGACCGGACCCACCTCAGGCGCAGGGTTGGGGGACACGGTGGCGGTCCCGGCTTCGCTTCGCTTTGCTCAATCCGGGCTGCTCGCTACTTACTCCCACGGCTTATAGAAGATCCCTTGCCGCCCTCGGCCTCTGCGGCGCGGGCCTCGCATTCAACGGCCTTGAGAATGTATGCGAGGCGCTCCATCCCGTCGTCGCTTCGGCGCGCCATATCGTAGAAGGCCTCGGCTTCCCGTCGACAGTCAGCGGCATCATCCATGGAATCCCCGGCATAGGCGCGGATAAATTCCGTACGCCTTCCGGTTATTAGGGTCGGTTCGGGTTCCGACATTGACGCAGCGTTAGTCGAACGATCAAAAGAGACACGTCGAGTCGGAATAAGATCATTCCGGCACTCGTCCTTTCGATTTGGATCTCCGATACCTTTTGCGGTTGCTACTGTCCCGATTTGCGGCGATCATCATTTCTGGGTCACCACCTGTCGGCACGATCACCCAATCACCATGAAGCTGGTTTCGGATTATCTGGAGCGCGTGGGGCACTTCCGCCGCTTGGCGGAGACCGAGAAGAATCCTGTGGTTCGAGAGCAACTGCTCGAGCAGGCGGAGGCGTACTACAAGCTCGCCGCAAACCGCGCCAAGAACCTAGGTCAGCCCATCCCACAAAACCCGTCGCGACAGGCAAGCTGAGGCTGCTCGACCGAAGCGCGGCACGCGTAGGCGGAAGCAAAATCCGGGGGATCTTCCATGCCTTTCCGCAGGCGATCCGCGCTTGCGCGCAAATAGACATAGGTGCACGCCGGCCTCCCTCTATTCCGGTGGCCGGCCTTTTCTGGTTTGATCGACGCGATCGATGGGCCAGGCATCGACACGGATCGAAGGCTCAGGCGCGCGGCCGTCGCCCTGACGCCGACCGATCATGCGGCCGCGGTCCCGACAACACTGGGAGCGATGCATGCCGGAAGCCACGCAGGCCCCCTCGTCCAGCCAACCCGCGGAAGGCAAGCTCGCGCGCATCGCGATCGGCTTCACGGCGTGGGCCGAACGCTGGTACCCCGACGCATTCATCTTCGTGGCGATCGCCGCCGTGGTCGTCTCGCTGGCGGCGCTCGGCAACGGCGCCTCGCCGCTCGCGGTGAGCCGCGCGTTCGGGGACGGGTTCTGGAGCCTGATCACCTTCACGATGCAGATGGCCTTCGTGGTGATCGGCGGCTACGTGGTCGCGACCTCATCGCCGGTGCAGCGGCTCATCCGCGCCCTTGCGCGCGTCCCGAGAAGCGGAAAAGGCGCGGTCGGCTTCGTCGCGGTCGTCTGCATGATCGCGTCGCTGCTCAACTGGGGCTTCAGCCTGGTCTTCGGCGGCCTGCTGGTGCGCGCGCTGGCGGAACGGCGCGAGCTGCGCATGGACTATCGCGCGGCAGGGGCCGCCGCCTATCTCGGGCTCGGCGCCACCTGGGCGCTCGGTCTCTCCTCGTCGGCCGCGCAGCTGCAGGCCAACGCCGCCAGCCTGCCGAAGCCGCTGCTCGCCATCACGGGGGTCATTCCGTTCACCGAAACGATCCTGATGTGGCAGTCCTACGTGATCCTCGTCGTGCTGCTGGTGGTCTCGGCGATCATCGCGGTGTGGTCGGCGCCCGGCCCTGCCGTCGCCAAGAGCGCGGAGGACATGGGGGTCGAGATCTCGCGTGAAGACATCATCAAGGATCCGCCCGCAACCCAGCCCGGCGAGTGGCTCGAGCATTCCCCCATCCTCACCATCCTGATTTTCCTGCTCGCGGCGGGCTGGCTCTACTACGAATTCTCCCGCCAAAGCGCCGTGCTCGCGATCTCGAACCTCAATACCTACAACTTCATCTTCGTCATGATCGGGCTCCTGCTGCACTGGCGGCCCAAGCGCTTCCTGGTGGCCGTCGCCAAGGCAGTGCCGGCGACCGCCGGCGTCCTGATCCAGTTTCCGCTCTATGGCAGCATCGCGGCGATCCTGACCACGGCCAAGAATGGCGCCGGTCACTCGCTCTCCGAGGTGATCACCCACGCGTTCGTCAGCGTGTCGACGCAGCATGCCTATCCGCTGGTGATCGGCGTCTATTCGGCGATCCTCGGCTTCTTCATCCCCTCGGGCGGCGGCAAGTGGCTGCTCGAGGCGCCCTACGTGATGCAGGCCGCGAACGATCTCAAGGTGCATCTTGGCTGGGCCGTGATGGTGTACAACGCCGCCGAGGCGCTGCCCAACCTGATCAACCCGTTCTGGATGCTGCCGCTGCTCGGCGTGCTCGGGCTGCGCGCGCGCGACATCGTCGGCTTCACGTTCCTGCAGCTCACGGTGCACCTGCCGGTGGTGCTCTTTTTACTGTGGGCGCTCGCGTTCACGCTCCAGTACCATCCGCCGGTCGTTCCGTGAGGAGCATCCGCCCGTTTCAGGCACTCGCGCCAACATTCTGATCCGCCACCAGCGAACGCTTTGGCCAGTCCTACTTGGGCGGGTTCTATTTGGCGGCTTTCACCGGCGTGCGCGTCTTCGAGACGGCGTCGCAGACCACGACCTGCAGCACCGGAAACTTGCGCTTGAGCTCGGCCCCGATCGCCATTGCGGCCTCGCTCGTCGCATGCTGCGACTTGGTCTTGCCGTCGATCTCGAGGGAGAAGCCCTCGGTCGGTGCGGTGTTGGGCGGTATGTTGCGCGGGGTCTGGGCTTCCGTCTCGTGGCCGTGACGCTCTTCCGCGTCCTCGCGCGGCTCCGCCGACTTGAAAAGTGTTTTCGTGACCGGTCGCGTCGTCATTGCGTCAACCTCTTGGTTGGCCAAACCCTAACGAGAATTCGTCAGGGCACTCACATTGTCGTTGGATCGTTGGCACATAAGCACGCTTTGCGGAAATGCCAACCCTCTATTTTCCGATGTTTGGCGCATGTTCCTATCGCCGAACCGCGTCCCACCCGGATCCCAGTCGGGGCAGGCTTTCGCCGGAACATGCGCCAACCTTCGATAGCGGCGTGCCCTTACGTCCGCCCTCCCCGGTTATTCAGCCACTCGGCCAACGCGGCCATCGCGCCGGGCCGATCCGTGTTCCGGACCGGGCGCAATTGCAACTCCTCGGCCCGCATCAGCGCCTGCGCTTGATCGAGGTCAGCGCCGGCGCGGTCGAGCGCGCCCTTGGCCCGATAAGCCTCCGCGCGGTTGCCGTAGGCCGCTGCAAATTTCGGATTGAGCGCGATCACCTGATCGTAGTCCGCGATGGCGTGGTCGTAATCGCTTTGGTCGAAGTGAGCGACGCCACGGTTGAGATACGCCAAGGCATATTTCGGATTGTACCGTATCGCGTCGGTGAAATCGGCAATGGCACGAGCGTAGTTTTTGCCGCCGAGGGACACGACGCCGCGGTCGTAGCACCTGGTCGCGCTGAGAAAGTCCACGCGCAAATTCGGCGGCGCGCCGACCTTCATGAATTTGGCGAACAACAGGACGAACGGAACTGCGGCGAGGGGATAAAACAGCATCAGCCCCATCGTCGCCATCATCCATTCGCCGCGCACGCCGAAGAACATCGGGGCGAGTTCGAACGGCATGATCAAGCCGAAACTCGCACTGGTGCCGCCGGCGAACGCGACTAGGCTGCGCTTGGTCTCCGACGGGCTTCCCTGCAAGCGCGAGGCAAGGAGGATGCAGGAAAATGTCGTGATGACGAATGCGATTTCCGTCCCGTAGATCAGCCGGAGCGGCCACTCGTCGTGGCGCCCTCCCATCGACAAGCCGATATACGCGAATATGAACATCATTTTTCGGCCTCGCGGGTTTTCACGCGGCGATGGCTTGCGTGCCGACAGACGAGCTTACGGCCTCGTCGGATGTCGGAAAATCAATCCCAATGCGTTTGAATAGCCGGACTTGTCACAGCAAAGCGCTAAAGGGATGTCGCCGGGCACATGCGCGGGCATCGTCTTGGTTAATGGTCGGTTTGCTCGAGGACGCGGCCGAACAGGCGGAGCGGCGCCTCAATCCGCGAACTCGCCGTCGTTCGGGCGCGCCGGCCGCTCGCGCTTCGCCTTCTTCGCCGGCGCGAAGATGCGCACGATCATGGGCAGCGCCAGCGTCACGGTGAAGACGCGGGCGAGGTGATGGGCGCCGACGAACACCGGATCGAGATGCAGCGCGAGTGCGAGGATCATCATGGCGTCGATCGAGCCGGGTGCGTAGGCGACGACCACGTCGGGGGCATGCAGCGAGAAAATGAACGTCACGGCGAGCGCAAAGGTGGCCGCGATCACGAGCGCGACGACGAACGAGCCGATCGCTGCGCCGAGATAACCGAGCATCACGCGAAACGGCGTGCCGGTGAAGCGCGAGCCCGCGACCGAGCCGAGCGCGATCATCGCGATGTCGGCGAACCAGGCCGGAAAGGCGATGTGCACGTAGCCGCCGCCGTGCAAGATCCCCGAGACGACCATCGGCCCGAAGATCAACCCGCCCGGAAAGCCGGCACGCAGCAGCACGAGCGCGACCGCGACCGACAGCGCGACCATGGTGACGAGTTCCCACGGCGCGTCCATGATCGCGACGGAGCCGACCGGGAGAACCGTCGGGCCGGCGAGCCCGGCGAGGCCGAGCCCCGCCGGCACGCACACCGCAAGGATCACGACCCGTACGGATTGAACAATCGCGATCTCGCGCAGCTCTATTCCCTGCTCGGCGGCGAGCACCATGATCTGCGAGAGCCCGCCCGGGATGCCGCAGAACACGGCGGTCAGCGTGTCCCAGCCGTGCACGCGTTTGAGATAGAAGGTGGTGCACAGCGTCACGGCGCCCATCGCGACCGTGACCGCCGCGATGCTCGCCGGCCAGGTCGTCATGCCGAGCACGGTCTTCGGCGACGCCACCGCGCCGATCGAGATGCCGAGCACGATGTAGAAGGCGCGCGCGAGGTTCGTCGGCAGGCCGAGCGGCCGTCCGGCCAGCGCGGCGGCGGCCGAAAAGATCATCGAGCCGGCGATCCAGCCGGCGGGGAAATGCGCGAGATTGAACACGATGCCACCGGTCGCGGCGATCAGCAGCGTCTCGATCGTGCGGCGCAGCGTTTGCGTGGCAGATAACGGCATGAACGGGTCGAATTGGGACGGCGGCCCGGCGGCCGCCACGGGAGAGGCCGCGATCAATGCCGCGCGCAGCGCGTCAGGTCAAACCAAGAGGCTATTGTGAGCGCGCATTGCTGGCCCGCGCGTACGCGGTGAACAGGACAATGCTCCCAGGTCGGCGGCATGACGCGCGATGCCGGCGGTGGAAATAGCGTTCACCTTGGCGGCCACCGGCGATGGACAATCGAGGCCGTCCGTGATGATTTGTGGTGGGCGACGCGGCCGCAGGCCGGCCGTGATCGCCTGAAGAGGTGACGCCAGGAGCCGGCATGCTGCAAGGCTGGATCGTCGTCGCCATCGCGCTCGCCTACATCGGCTTTCTGTTCGTGGTGGCGAGCTATGGCGACAGGTTGCGCCCGCTCGGGCGCACAGGCCGTTCGCGCCTGATGATCTACCCGCTGTCGCTCGCGATCTACTGCACGTCGTGGACGTTCTTGGGGTCGGTGGGCCTGGCCTCGCGCACCGGCTACGACTTCCTCGCGATCTATGTCGGCCCCGTGCTGATGATCGCGTTCGCCTATCCGCTGCTGGTGCGGGTGGTGCGGCTCGCCAAGGCGCAGAACATCACCTCGATCGCCGACTTCATCGCGGCGCGCTACGGCAAGCACCAAGGCGTGGCGGCGACCGTCGCCCTCATCGCGATCGTCGGAACGATCCCGTACATCGCGCTCCAGCTCAAGGCGGTATCGGCCTCGCTGTCGACCATTCTGGGCCCGCTCGCGACCGGCGCCGAAGCGCGCCAGCCGGTGTTCGGCGACATCGCGCTCCTGGTCGCGCTTGCCATGGCGTCGTTCGCGATGCTGTTCGGCACCCGCCACATCGACGCGACCGAGCACCAGCACGGCCTGATGCTGGCGATCGCGACCGAATCTATCGTCAAGCTCGTCGCCTTCCTCGCGGTAGGCGTCTTCGTGGCCTTCGTGATGTTTCACGGGCCCGCCGCCCTGCTCGCCGAGGCGATGAAGCATCAGCACCTCGCCGCGGTGCTGACCTCGACGCCGAGCTTCGGCACCTTCGCGGTCATGACGCTGCTGTCGCTGTTCGCGACGCTGCTGCTGCCGCGCCAATTCCATGTCGCCGTGGTCGAGAACAACAACGAGAACGAGATCAGGCGGGCCGCGTGGCTGTTCCCGCTCTACCTCGTGCTGATCAACCTGTTCGTCGTGCCGATCGCGATGGCGGGCCTGCTGACGTTTCCGGCCGGGTACATCGACGGCGACATGTACGTGCTCGCTTTGCCGCTCGCGGCCGGCGCCAAGGTCATGGCGATCGTCGCCTTCGTCGGAGGTCTCTCGGCCGCAACCGCCATGGTGATCGTCGAGTCAGTCGCGCTCGCCATCATGGTGTCGAACGACATCGTCATGCCGATGGTGCTCAAGCGGCGCGAGGCCTACGTCACGGGCGGCGGCGACGTCGGCTCGCTGCTGCTCGCCTCGCGGCGGTTCGCGATCTTCGCGATCCTGCTGCTCGCCTATCTCTATTATCGCTTCGCGGGCGACGCCCAGCTCGCCTCGATCGGACTGCTCTCGTTTGCCGCGGTCGCGCAGCTCGCGCCCGCTTTCTTCATCGGGCTGATCTGGCGGCGCGCCACGGCGCGCGGCGCCATCGCGGGCATGTCGATCGGCATCCTGGTCTGGGCGTACACGTTGCTGCTGCCGAGCTTCGCCGACACCGGGTTCGTCGGCGGCGGCATCGTCGCGCACGGCCCATTCGGCCTTTCGCTGCTCGCGCCGCAAGCGCTGTTCGGCCTCGACCTGCCGCCGCTCGTGCACGGCGTCGCCTGGAGCCTCACGCTCAACCTGATGGCCTATGTGGGCTTCTCGTTCGCCCGCGCGCCGGCCTCGATCGAGCGAGTTCAGGCCGACCTGTTCGTGCCGCCCGACCTCGCCCCGATGGCGCCGAGCTTTTTGCTGCGGCGCTCCTCGGTCACGGTCGGCGAGCTCACCGCGACGGTCGCGCGCTATGTCGGCGAGGAGCGCGCGCGCGCCTCGTTCGACGGCTTCGCGGCGACCCGCCATATCAGCCCGGCGCCGGAAGCGCCGGCCGATTTCCAGCTGCTGCGCCACGCCGAGCACCTGATCGCCTCGGCGATCGGCGCCGCCTCCTCGCGGCTCGTGCTCTCGCTCCTCCTGCGCCGGAGCACGGTGTCGACCGAGGCGGCGCTCAAGCTGCTCGACGATGCGAGCGCGGCGTTGCACTACAACCGCGAAATCCTGCAGACCGCCCTCGATCATGTGCGCCAGGGCATCGCGGTGTTCGACAAGTCGATGCACCTTCTGTGCTGGAACCGACAGTTCGGCGAGGTGCTCGGCCTGCCGCCCGAGCTCGTGCGCATCGGCATCGGCCTCGACGAGATCCTGCGCTTCAACGCCGACAAGGGCGCGTTCGGGCCGGGCGAGACCGAGGCGCTGATCGAGCGGCGCCTCACCGGCTACGTCGCGGGCGAGCCGTTCCTCGACCGCTTCCCCGACCGCGGCCTGGTGATCGAGGTGCGCGCCAACCGCATGCCGGGCGGCGGCATCGTCACCACCTTCACGGACATCACCCCGAGCGTCGAGGCCGCCGAGGCGCTGGAGCGGCGCGTGCGCGAGCGCACGTCCGAGCTCAAGGATCTCAACGACGAGCTCACGCGCGCGAAGGCGACGGCCGACGAGGCCAACGTCTCGAAAACCCGCTTCCTCGCGGCGGCGAGCCACGACATCCTGCAGCCGCTCAACGCGGCGCGGCTCTATGTCACGAGCCTGGTCGAGCGGCAGACCGGCGGCGAGGTCGCGCGGCTCGCCGGACACGTCGACGC
>DASXCK010000283.1:0-2830 GCA_036491235.1 Xanthobacteraceae bacterium
GCGACGAGCGCCGCGATGAGTTTCCGATGCATTGCTTTTCTCCGTGGATCGCGCCCCGAATGGGCTGAGCACGACGCATTGGATGGATCGACGGGCGAAAACGTTCCCGGCGTCACGCCGGAATCAGGCGAGCTTCAACCGCGCCAGCACCTTTTCGGTGAGCCGCTCGCAGCGGCGGCCCGCGAACGGGAAGGCGTCGCCGAGCACCGGGCCGATGTGCTTCTCCATCGCGTCCTTCACCAGACGGCGGGCGCGATGCAGCCGCGTCTTCACGGTTTCGGGCAGGATGCCGACCAGCTCGGCGGTCTCCTCGATGCTCATGCCCTCGATCAGGCGGGCGACCAGTACGATGCGGAACGGCTCCGGCAGCTCGTCGATGGCGCGCTCGAGCATCGCGCGCAGCTCGCGCTGCGCCACGGAGGTCTCGGGATCGAGATCGGGATTCGCATTGGGGAACGGAATGATCTGAGCCTCCAGTGCGGAATTCTCGTCCATGACGTTCAGCTCGACCATCGGGCGGCGGCCGCGCAGGCGGCCGAGCGCTTCGTTCATGACGATGCGGGCGAGCCAGGTGCCGAGCCGCGCCTCGCCGCGAAACGAGCCGAGATTGGTGAAGGCGCGCGCATAAGCCTCCTGCAGCACGTCCTCGGCTTCGGTATCGTCGCGCAGGATGCTGCGCGCGATCCGGTAGAGACGCTGGTTGTGTTGCCGGATGATCAGGCGTACCGCACCTGCCTGCCCGCCGCGGGCGCGCTCGACCAGCTCGGCTTCCTCCGGCAGACGATGCGCAACCGCATGCTCGACCATGACCAACTCCACCACCCGAGCATGTCCCGGTTCCGCGGAACCGAAACTTGCTCTCCGTTCATTGTTCAGAACCGGCCCCCACTCCGCCGGACCATGCACGCTGGTTTCAAGTATGTATTAGATGCGGCCCCTGCCAAAAGGTTCCTGGACCGCGCAGCAAGGTTAACCCGCCGGCTTTTTCAGCCGCTCGCGTTCCGCGCCCCCGGCGCGGAGGGCGCCACGCACCAGCGCCGCGTAGAACCGCTCCACCACGCCTTTCGGCTTGGCCAATCGAAGCCGGTCGAGACATTCCCGATCAACCGGTTCCGCGAAAATGCCGCGCGCGAACATGGCCGCGAGTCCCATCGGCGAGGCCGACTTCAAGCGCTGCAAGGCCGGCAGCAGCCGCTGCTCGGTCGCGGTGAAGTCGGTGCCGAATGGAAACGTCGGTAGCAGGCCCGCCTCGGCGGCGGGCGCAAGCGCCCGTGCGAGCGCGTCCGGCGTGTTGTCGCGCGCCGACCTCGGCAGCTCGTAGGTCCGCTCGATCTTGCCGGCGTCCTTGGCCTGGCGCAGAAGATCGTCCTGGAAGCGCGCATCGGTGATCGCGAGCACGCGCGCGATCACCTCGCGATCGGGCTTGCCGCGAAGATCGGCGACGCCGTATTCGGTGACGATGATGTCGCGCAGATGGCGCGGGATCGTGGTGTGGCCGTAGCGCCAGCGGATGTTCGACTGCGCCCGGCCGCGGGCGGTGCGGGACGCGCGCAGGAGGATGAGCGAGCGCGCGTCCTCGAGCGCAAAGCCCTGGGCAACGAAGTTATACTGCCCGCCGACGCCGCTGACGATGCGGCCGTCGTCGAGGCCGTCGGAGACCACATCGCCGAGCAAGGTCACCATCATGGCATCGTTGATGAAGCGCGCGCCGACGCGGGCGCGCCGCTTGCCATCCTCGCCGCCATAGAGCTGGTTTACGAAGGAGATCGAGCGCATGCGGAATTTCGCCAGGACCTCGCGCGGCATCTCGCGTAGCGCGCGGTAGAGCGCACGCGACCCGAGAAAGAAGCCGGCGTCGAGCACGGCGCCGTCGACCTCGCGCTTGAGCACGCCGGCGCGGTAGAGGTCGAGAAACCCTTCGACGAACATCTCGGAGCAGCCATAGAGGCCGGTCGTGAACGGCTCGGCGTGGATCGCCGCGCCATCCGCGTCGCCACGCAGTCGACCGAGCAGCGCGCAAAAAGCGTCCGGCTTGCGGTGCCGCAGCACGAGCGCGTGCGCGACCGCATCGCCGAGCGAGCCGATGCCGATCTGCAGCGTACCGCCGTCCGGCACGAGGCTGGCGGCACGCAGGCCGGCGGCGTGGTCGGCAAACGGGATCGGCTCGCGCGGCGGGCCGAACAGGGCAAAATCCGTCGCGCGGCTTTCCAGCAGAAAATCGAGCTCGTCCGCCGCGACAGCCGCCTCGCTCGCCATGAACGGCAGCTCGGAATTGAGCTGCCCGGCGAAGACGAACTTCACGCGCCCGGCGCGACGAAGAGTAAGAAGATCGACGGTGAGATCGGGATTGCAGCTCACGCTGTAGGGACGCCGCTCCGCGGCATCGTGCGCCAGGAGCTGGGCCACCACGTTGACGCCGCGATCGAGCACGCAGTGCAGCGCGTGGGTATAGTTCGCCGAGATATAATGCTGCTGCGCATACGGCGAGCCCAGCCATTGCCCGGCCTCGAAGAAGAACTCGTTGACCTCGACGTTGGGCGGCAGCGTCCTGGCGTGGATCGCCGTCGCATAGTCGAGCGCCGGATAACCGGCAAACACGCGCTGTGCCAAGGGGCCGAGAAAGCGCCGTTCCAGCTCCTGGCGGGCGTGCGGGGCTTCGAGCGTGAGCGCCGTGAAGATCGTGAGGCGCAACGAAGAATCGGCGACCGCCCTGGCATAGAGCGCGTTGGCGATGTGGTTGGCCTTGCCGAGGCCGAGCGGCAGCGCCAGCACGATGGTCTTGCCGACCCGCTCGACGATGGCGTCCGCCAGGCGGGCTGGGTCGGCGAAA
>DASXCK010000284.1:0-2890 GCA_036491235.1 Xanthobacteraceae bacterium
GCGCTCGACCGTGATCATCGCGACCTCGATCCCGCTCTCGGTGCTCGGCTCGGTCGCGGCGCTGTGGGCGCTCGGCGAGACGCTCAACATCATGACGCTGGGCGGGCTCGCGCTCGCCGTCGGCATCCTGGTCGACGACGCGACCGTCACGATCGAGAACATCAACTGGCATCTCGAGCAGGGCAAGGCGGTCGAGCCCGCGATCCTCGACGGCGCCGCGCAGATCGTCACGCCGGCCTTCGTCTCGCTGCTCTGCATCTGCATCGTGTTCGTGCCGATGTTCTTCCTCGACGGCGTCGCGCGCTTTTTGTTCGTGCCGATGGCGGAAGCCGTGATCGCCGCCATGGTCTGCTCCTTCATCCTGTCGCGCACCCTGGTGCCGACCATGGCGAACTACCTGCTGCGCGCGCACGCGCCGCACACCGACATGCACGGCCGCGAGGGCGCGCTGCCGCCCTCGCGCAATCCGCTGGTGCGGATGCAGCGCGGGTTCGAAGCCGCCTTCGAGCGCTTCCGCGACGGCTATCGCGGTCTGCTCGCCCTGGCGCTCGTCCACCGCGGCGTCTTCGTCGTCGGCTTCCTCGCCGTGGTGTTCGGCACCTTCGCGCTGGTGCCGTTCCTCGGCCGCGACTTCTTTCCCTCGGTCGACGCCGGCCAGATCCTGATGCATGCGCGCGTGCGCGTCGGGACGCGCATCGAGGAGACCTCGAAGCAATTTGCCGAGATCGAGAAGGCGATCCGCCAGATCGTTCCGTCGGACCAGCTCGACACGCTGGTCGACAATCTCGGCCTGCCGATCAGCGGCATCAACATGACCTACAACAACACCGGCACGATCGGGTCGCAGGACGGCGACATCCAGATCAAGCTCAAGGAAGACCATCGGCCGACCGCCGAATATGTCCGCATCCTGCGCGAGGAGCTGCCCAACCGCTTCCCGGGCGTCACCTTCTCGTTCCTGCCCGCCGACATCGTCAGCCAGATACTGAACTTCGGTGCGCCCGCGCCGATCGACCTGCAGGTGCGCGGGCCGAACGCGGAGGCGAATTTCGCCTATGCGCAGGAATTATTGCGCCGGCTGCGCCACGTCCCCGGCCTCGTCGATGCGCGCATTCAACAATCGCGCGACAGTCCCGGCTTCAACGTCGACGTCGACCGCACCCGCGCGCAATATGTCGGCGTCACCGAGCGCGACGTCACCAACAGCCTGGTGGTCAATCTCGCGGGATCGGCACAGGTCGCGCCGACCTACTGGCTCAATCCCGAGAACGGCGCCTCCTACCCGATCGTGATGCAGACGCCGCAGTACCAGCTCGACTCGCTCAGCGCGCTGCGCAACGTGCCGATCACGGCGGCGGGCACGAGCCAGATGCAGACGCTCGGCGCCATCGCGGACATCAACCGGGTGAGCCGCAGCGCGGTGGTCTCGCAGTACGACATCCAGACGCTGGTGCAGATCTACGCGACCACACAAGGGCGCGACCTCGGCGCGGTGGCTGCCGACGTGCAGAAGATCGTGGACGCGAGCGCCAAGGACGTGCCGCGCGGCTCGCGCGTCGTGCTGATCGGGCAGGTGCTGACCATGAACCGCGCGTTCTCGGGCCTGCTGTTCGGCCTCGCCGGCGCGATCGTGCTGATCTATATGCTAATCGTGGTGAACTTCCAGTCGTGGAGCGATCCGTTCGTGATCGTCACGGCGCTTCCCTCCGCGCTCGCCGGCATCGTGTGGATCCTGTTCGCGACCGGCACCACGCTGTCGGTGCCGGCGCTCACCGGCGCGATCATGTGCATGGGCGTCGCCACCGCCAACAGCGTGCTGGTCATCAGCTTCGCGCGCGAGCGGCTGGAGCAGCTCGGCGATCCGATCCAGGCCGCGCTCGAGGCCGGCTTCGTGCGCTTCCGTCCCGTGCTGATGACCGCGCTCGCCATGATCATCGGCATGGCGCCGATGGCGCTCGGCCTCGGCGAAGGCGGCGAGCAGAACGCGCCCCTCGGCCGCGCCGTGGTGGGCGGGCTCATCTTTGCGACCTGTGCGACCCTGATGTTCGTGCCGGTCGTGTTCAGCCTGTTGCATGGGCGCCGCCAAGCGGCACCCCTTCCCGCGCTCGGAGAGCCGCATGCCGCCTGAAAACTCCGCTCCCACCGTCTCGACGCGCAAGCTCGGCCTCGCGGCGGTGGTGATCGCCACCGTTGCGGCCGTCGTCGTCGTCTCGGGCATCACCACGCGGCAGACGGCGGATGCGCGGCTGCGCGACTGGACCGAGAAGCGCGCCATCCCGGTGGTCGCCGTCGCGCCGCCCGACACCAAGACGACGCGTACGACCCTCGACCTGCCCGGCCGGCTGGAAGCCTACGCGCAGGCGCAGCTCTATGCGCGGGTGAGCGGCTACATCAAGGAATGGAAGGTCGATATCGGCGCCCGCGTGAAGGCCGGCGAGCTTCTCGCCGAGATCGAGGCGCCCGACCTCGACCAGCAGCTCATGCAGGCGCGGGCGGATCTCGCGAGCGCGCAGGCCAATGCGACGCTCTCCGCCGCCAACCTCAAACGCGGCCAGGAGCTGATCACCTCCGGCGCCGTCTCCAAGCTCGACCTCGAGCAGCGCTCGGCCGATGCCTCCAACAAGGCCGGCATCGTCAAGTCGATGCAGGCCAACCTCGATCGCCTGCGCGCGCTGGAGACCTACAAGCGCATCGTGGCGCCATTCGACGGCATCGTGACGGCGCGCGCGACCGATGTCGGCGCGCTGATCAATGCGGGCGCCGGCGGCGGCCCTGCCCTGTTCGTCGTCTCCGACACCAACCGGCTGCGCGCCTTCGTCAACGTGCCGCAGAGCTACGTGCCGAGCATCAAGATCGGCACCAAGGCGCAGATCGTGGTGCCGGAATATCC
>DASXCK010000285.1:0-4778 GCA_036491235.1 Xanthobacteraceae bacterium
GGGCGGGCACGGGCAGTTCGGCGACGTGGTGCTCGACATCAAGCCGCTGCCGCGCGGCTCGGGCTTCGCGTTCGACGAGAAGATCGTCGGCGGCGCGGTGCCGCGCAACTACATCCCGTCGGTCGAGGAAGGCGTGGTCGACGCGCTCAAGCACGGACCGCTCGGCTTCCAGGTGGTCGATCTCTCGGTGTCGCTGGTCGATGGGTCGTACCATGCGGTCGACTCCTCCGACATGGCGTTCCGCATCGCGGGCCGCATCGGGATCAACGACGCGTTGCCGCAATGCAATCCGGTGCTCCTCGAACCGATCCATACGGTCGAGATCGTCTGTCCCTCGGAAGCAACCGCCAAGATCAACGCCATCCTGTCGGGCCGGCGCGGCCAGATCCTGAGCTTTGACACGCGCGAGGGATGGGAGGGCTGGGACGCGGTGCGGGCGATGATGCCGGAGTCGGAGATCGGCGACCTCATCATCGAGGTGCGCTCGGCGACTGCCGGCGTCGGCAGCTTCACGTTCAAGTTCGACCACATGGCGGAATTGACCGGCAAGCCGGCCGACCAGATCGTGGCGGCGCGGCGCGCGGCGGCGGCCGAGTGAGCGGCGCGATCGCGCCGGCAACAGTTCATTAACGTCACGCCTGAACATCAGGGCCGGCGCTTGACCTTTGGCCGGGGACGCCCGCGCCGCCGCGTCTCGGCGCTTATTTTGCGCGTTTATGCGTCAGTTGCCCCCGTTTTTGCGTGCTTGCGATAACCGAAAATACATCGCCTTTGAAATACATAAGCTGGAAAAGTCAGGCCCCGGGCTCGCCCTGGTGGGTGCGGCTCTGAACGAGATGGCGTGATGTTGAAGGCCTTGAGGGGACTGTTCGCCGACGCGAAGCCCGCGGCCGTCGACGACGACGAGCGCGACGCCTCCGGCAAGCCGGTCGTGACCCTCGCCAAGGCTCTCAAGCGCGGCTGGCTCGAGGTCTGGTATCAGCCCAAGGTCAGCCTGCAGACGCACAACTGGGTCGGCGCCGAAGGTCTCATCCGCGCGCGCCACCCCGAGCTCGGCGTGCTCGGTCCGGGTGCCTTTCTGCCGGGCGCCGGCGACGACGAGATGCTGGAGATGACCCGGTATGTGATCCTCACGGCGCTGCGCGACTGGTGCGACTGCGCGGCGCTCGGCATGCCGGCGCTCAGCCTCGCCGTCAACGTGCCGGCGAGCGGCTTCCTCAGGCTGCCGATCGCGCAGCTGATCCGCGAGGGACGGCCGCGGTCGGATCAATGGCCGGGCCTCATCCTGGAAGTCACCGAGGACGAGATCGTCAACGATCTGAAGATGGCGAACGAGGTCGCGAACGAGCTGCGCGCCCAGAGCTGCAGTCTCGCGATCGACGATTTCGGCGCCGGCTATTCGTCGCTCGGCCGCCTGCGCCAGCTTCCCTTCGGCGAGCTCAAGATCGACCGCGCCTACGTCACGGACTGCAATCGCGACAAGGTGAAGGAGGGGCTGCTCGAGTCGATCATCGATGTGGCGCGCCGTTTCGGGCTCAAGACCGTGGCGGAAGGCATCGAGACGCACCACGAGAGCCACAAGCTGCAGGGCCTCGGTGTGATGGTCGGCCAGGGCTTCCTTTTCGCCAGGCCGATGGCGAAGGCGGATTTCCTCGCCAAGATCGCCGGCACGACCGGCAAGCGCATCGCGCCGCAGCCGCGCCCGTGGTGGCAGTTCGGCGCCGCCAGCGCGTAACCTTCAAGTCATTGCGAGGCGTGCGCAAGCCACGCCGACCCCCCCTCCGCTTGCTGCGCAAGCTAAGGATGGGCTTGGAGTCCGCCGCCGGGCGTGAGCGCGAAGGTGGATGCAATCTCGCGCCGCATGATCATGCGTCTGCCGGTCGGGATCGCTCCGTCGGCCTTCGACTTCCGCGCAACGACCATCAGCAAAAAAATACGCCGGGCGCGAGGCCCGGCGTCAGTTTGTCGGCAGAGCCGACAGTCACCTTCCAGAGGGGAACGGCTGCGACGATCGATTGCGACCTGGGAGGATGCAGCAATCAATCAGCCGCAGCACGATTCGAATATGTCGGGGAGCCGCCGGCATCGCAACGCAAAGCCCTGCATGACAGCTATGAACAAGCCGATGGCGACGCGACGTCGCAGGTCGTGGGCCGATGTGCAGTGGAGCTTGCGTATGGGGCGGAGCCGAGCGCGTTTTCCGCGACGTGAAATTCAGTAGCTCCAGCGCTGCGCCTTGCTGACGAGGAAGTCGCGGAAGGCCTGCACGCGTGCGACCGACTTGAGCTCCTCCGGATAGACGAAGAAGGCGTCGAGCGTGATCGGGTCGCTTTCGGCGAACAGCTGCACCAGCCCGCCGTTCTCCTCCACCAGATAGTCCGGCAGCATCGCGATCCCGAGTCCGCGCTGCGCGGCGCGCAGGATGCCGAGCACGTTGTTGATGTTGAGATGCGGCGTGCGCGGGCCTTTGCTGTCGCGTCCGGCCTCGACCAGCCAGCGCGTCGGTTGCAGGTAGGAGGGGATTTGCCCGCCCAGCAGCAGCACCCGGTGCGAGTCGAGATCCTCGATTGTGCGCGGCGTGCCAAAACGCTTGAGGTATTCGGGCGACGCATAAGCGTGAAAGCGCACCGAGAAGAGCTTGCGCTGGATGAGGTCCGGCTGGGTCGGTTGACGCAGGCGGATCGCCACGTCCGCCTCGCGCATCGCGAGATCGAGCTCCTCATCGGTCGTGATGAGCTGGATGCGGATATCGGGGAAGAGATCGACGAACTCGCCGAGCCGCGGGGTCAGCCAGTGGATGCCGATGCCGACCGTGGTGGTCACCTTGAGGTCGCCGTGCGGCCGCTCGCGCGAGTCGGTGAGCTTGGCACGCGCCGCCTCGAGCTTCATGAACACTTCGTGCGCCGTGCGATACAGCAGTTCGCCCTGTTCGGTGAGAATCAGCCCGCGCGCGTGGCGATGAAACAGCGCGACGGAGAGCTCCTGCTCGAGCGCGCTCACCTGGCGCGAGACGGCCGATTGCGACAGGCCGAGCTGCTCGCCCGCATGCGTGAAGCTGCCAGCCTCGGCGGCAGCGTGGAAGACCTTCAGTTTGTCCCAATCCATGATGTCGAACCTTCAACCCCCCACGCGCCGCGCGCCGATCATTCGGCAGCCGCCCGCCGCTCCGTCTCACCGTGCGCGGCGAGAAAACGTTCCGCCTCGAGCGCCGCCATGCAACCCATGCCCGCCGCCGTGACCGCCTGACGATAGACGTCGTCGGTCACGTCGCCGGCCGCGAACACGCCGGCGACCGAGGTCGCGGTCGAGTACGGCGCGGTCTTGACGTAGCCGGAGGGCTTGAGCTCGAGCTTGCCGACGACGAGCTCGGTCGCGGGCGAATGGCCGATCGCGATGAACACGCCGTCGGCCGGCTTTTCCGTGATGGCGCCGGTCTCGATGTTGCGCAGCGCGATGCTCTTCACCTTGAGCGGATTGTCGTCGCCGCGCACGTCGTGCAGCACCGAATTCCAGATCACCGAGATCTTCGGGTTCTTGAACAAGCGATCCTGCAGGATCTTCTCGGCCCTGAAGCTGTCGCGCCGGTGCACCAGCGTCACCTGGGCGGCGAAATTGGTGAGAAAAAGCGCTTCCTCGACCGCCGTATTGCCGCCGCCGATCACGAACACGTTCTTGCCGCGGTAGAAGAAACCATCGCAGGTCGCGCAGGCGGAAACGCCGTAGCCTTTGAACTTCTGCTCCGAGGGCAGATCGAGCCAGCGCGCCTGGGCGCCGGTCGCAAGGACCAGGCTGTCGGCGAGGTAGACGTCGCCGGAATCGCAGGTAAGTCGGAACGGCCGGCGGTCGAGGTCGAGCGCGTTGACGTGGTCGGTGATGATACGGGTACCGACATGCTCGGCCTGCCGCTGCATCTGCTCCATCAGCCAGGGGCCCTGGATCACGTCGGCAAAGCCCGGGTAGTTCTCGACGTCCGTCGTGATGGTGAGCTGGCCGCCCGGCTGGATGCCCTGGATCAGCACCGGCTCGAGCATCGCGCGGGCTGCATAGATCGCCGCGGTATAGCCGGCCGGCCCCGAGCCAATGATGACGACTTTGGTATGCGTAGTTTTAGGCATCGAGGCGTCCTGGATGGAAAAAACCCACGCTTCATCAGGGTTTGGGTGGGGCGCGAGTCCGGGCTGCAATGTAAGCAATTCGGCAAGCCATGCAAGATACGCAACCCTCGACTTGCACAGTTTACGGCGGAACACGGTATTTTCGACCAAACCCCCGTTTGGAGCGCGCAACAATCTTTCGCGGGGGACGGGTTCGCGGTAGATAGCGGCCGTCGAATTCCCTCCCGGAGGCCCCGTGCCCGCCCGCCTAGACAATATTGACCGAAACATCCTGCGGGAGCTGCAGGACAACGGCCGCATCACCAATGTCGAGCTTGCCCGCCGGGTCGGCATCTCGGCGCCCCCCTGCCTGCGCCGCGTCCGCGCGCTGGAGGAGGCGGGCTACATCAAGGGTTACCGCGCGCTGCTCGACGAGAAGCTGCTCGGCTACGAGGTCACCGTGTTCGCCATGGTGCACCTGTCGAGCCAGGCCGAGGCGGATCTCGTGGAGTTCGAGACGTTCGTGCGGTCACAGCCGCTGGTGCGCGAGTGCTGGATGCTGTCGGGCGAGATCGACTTCGTCCTCAAATGCGTCGCGCCCGACCTCAAGACCTTCCAGGCCTTCGTCACCGAGCTGACGGCCGCGCCGCACGTGCGCAACGTCAAGACGTCGCTGACGCTGCG
>DASXCK010000286.1:0-1678 GCA_036491235.1 Xanthobacteraceae bacterium
GTGCTGGCCGATCGCGGCTCGGCGCCCACCCTGGTGTTCGACGAGATCGACACCGGCGTCGGCGGCGCGGTCGCGGATGCGATCGGCACCCGGCTGGCGCGCCTTGCATCGAAGGTGCAGGTGATGGCGGTGACCCATGCACCGCAGGTCGCCGCGCGCGCCGGGCAGCATTTGCTGATCTCCAAGGATGCGCTGGACAAGGGCAAGCGCGTCGCCACCCGGGTCAACGCGCTCGCCGCCGACCACCGCCGCGAGGAGATCGCGCGCATGCTGGCCGGCGCCGAGATCACCGCAGAGGCGAGGGCGGCCGCGGAACGGCTCTTGAAGGCGGCGAGTTAGATCTTCTCCCTCTCCCCGCTCTTCGCGGGGTGAGGGGCTCTACCCGCTTGCGAAACCGTTGATGCCTTGAGCTCACTGCCTCGCCCCTCACCCGGAGACGTCGCTTCGCGACGCCTCCGACCTCTCCCCGCGCAGAGCGGGGAGAGGTAAGAATCCTCGCCGCCTTTTCTCCTGACAAGCTTCGTCGTATTCAATGCCAATGGCCAAATCAGCAAAAAAGAAAATACTCCCCGACGTCGCCGGCTTGACCAGGGCGCAGGCGAAGACCGAGCACATGCGCCTGGCGCTGGAGCTCGAAGGCCACGACAAGCGCTACTATCAGGACGATGCGCCCAGCGTCACCGACGCCGAATACGACACGCTGCGGGCGCGCTTCAACGCCATCGAGAAGCGCTTTCCGGAATTGGTCAGCGCGGAGTCGCCGTCGCAGAAGGTCGGCGCCGCGCCGTCCGGGCGATTCAAAAAAGTCCGGCACGCGGTGCCGATGCTGTCGCTCGACAACGCCTTTGCCGAGGAGGACGTCACCGATTTCGTCGGCCGCATATCGCGGTTTCTGAAGCTCGCCGACGACAAGATCGATTTTTCCGCAGAGCCGAAGATCGACGGGCTCTCGATGTCGCTGCGGTATGAGGGCGGCGAACTCGTCACCGCCGCCACCCGTGGCGACGGCGCTGAAGGCGAGGATGTCACCGCCAATATCCGCACCCTCGAAGACGTGCCGCAAAAGCTGAAAGGCCGCAACATCCCCGACATCTGCGAGGTGCGCGGCGAGGTCTACATGACCAAGAGTGCGTTCCTGGCGCTGAACGAGCGTCAGAAGGCGGCCGGCGACACCATCTTCGCCAATCCGCGCAATTCCGCTGCGGGCTCGCTGCGCCAGAAGGATCCATCGATCACCGCCTCGCGGCCGCTCGGCTTCTTCGCCTATGCCTGGGGCGAGATGAGCGCGATGCCGGAGGATACCCAGACCGGCATGATCGGATGGTTCGAGCGCTGCGGCTTCAAGACCAATCCGCTGACCAAGCTCTGTCATTCCGTCGAGGAACTGATCGCCTTCCATCGCAGCATCGAGGAGCAGCGCGCCGAGCTCGACTACGACATCGACGGCGTCGTCTACAAGGTCGACCGCATTGACTGGCAGGAGCGGCTCGGCTTCGTCTCGCGGACGCCGCGCTGGGCGATCGCGCACAAATTCCCCGCCGAGCGCGCCATGACCGTGCTGCGCGACATCGAAATCCAGGTCGGGCGCACCGGTTCGTTCACGCCGGTCGGCAAGCTCGAACCGGTCGGCGTCGGCGGCGTCATCGTGCAGAACGTCACGCTGCACAACGAGGATTAC
>DASXCK010000287.1:0-13985 GCA_036491235.1 Xanthobacteraceae bacterium
CGGCGGCTCGATGGACTGGCACATCAAGGCGACCGAGGAGCTGTTTTCCGCGGCGCGCAGCGAGTTCAAGCGCATGGAGCATTTCTACTTCCACAACTGTCTCTACGAGCGCGTCTGGAAGGAGAACCGCCGGCGTTTCGATCAGACGACGCCGACCTCGGACGTGCTGCACACCTATCCGCACGACTACAAGGTGATCCTCGTCGGCGACGCCGCCATGAGCCTCTACGAGATCGCGATGCCGGGCGGCTCGGTCGAGCACATGAACCCGGAGGCGGGCGAGGTGTGGATGCAGCGCCTGACGCGCACCTATCCGGCCTGCGTGTGGCTCAACCCGACGCCGGAGAGCCAGTGGGAGTACACGCAATCGATCCGCGCCATGCGGACGCTCATGGGCGGGCGGATGTATCCGCTGACGCTCGAGGGGCTCGATCGGGCGATGCGGGAACTGGTGCGCTAACGGCCAGCCCGTCGGAAGCGGCGGACGTCCTGCCGCCCCCCGCGGCCCGACCCGCGGCTACTCGATCCTGAAGTCGTAGGTCGCTGACCCGATCGAAGAGCAGTTAAGCGATATGGTGCCGGCGCTTCCGGGATACGCCAGCGGTTCTCCGTATTTCGCCGCGACCGTCGTTCGCTGCTCCGGCTGCTGGCCTGCGGGAAAGACCAGGGGGCGCGGCGGTATGAAGACATCCAGCTGCGCACCTCGAAGCCAGATGGTGTACCTGCAGCCGCGGAGAATATCCGGCCCGCTTTTGCGAACGACGACCGGCAGGAATAACATGACGTGGTCATCGGATGCGCCACCCGGTCCGACCTGCAGCGCCAATTTCGTTGGATTGATGCCCAGGGCTTCCTTGATCGTCTTCAGGTTGGCAATCAGAGACGCGGCACCGGCAATTCGGCTGCCGCGATCGCGCGATGCCATGTGCCTGAGAGCGGGCTTCCTCAGCTCCCTCACTCTTGCAGCCACGTCAGTCCTGCTCGAGCTGCCAAATAACGGCCGATATTGGGGAAACGGCTGGGGGCATGGGCAAGCGATTCCACATCACGATCTTCGACAACTTTCACCGTGGCGACCTTGACGCGTGTTGGTCTGGCGGGTCGTTTTCGACCGCCAAAGAGGCGATCGCCGCGGTGAAGGTAGGGGTCGACCAGGAACTGAAGCACATGTGGCCTCAGGTGGGTCTCGGCGGTCAGCGGGATCGGACGATCGATGGTCTCGTTGACTACTACCATAGCTTCGCCGAGGAGCCGGTCGCGTTCGACCAAAACTCAAAGGCGATTTTCGACACTGGCGCCTATGTGAAGGCGCGAGCCGCCGAGATCGTTACCGGGCGAAGGCGGATACTTGCGGAGACAGGATCGTGCGCCGGTTGATCTCGGCGATCTCGCGGTCGCGCCTCCTCTCTTGGCTCGACCGCCGCCCCTCCTGGCGTGAGGCGTGCGAGTTTCGAACTATTGGGATGCAGCTTCGACGACGAAGGCGCGTCCCTTCGTCTTCTGCTCGAGATATGTGCGAATCGGCTTCCAATCATCCGAATCCCACCATCCCTTGGCCTGTTGAACGCTATCAAAGCCGATGATGACATAGCGCGTGAGAGGCGGGTTCTCGCCGCGGAGCACGGTGACCGTATCGGTGCGCGCCACGAAATGCCCGCCGTGCTTCTGGACCACCGCGGGCGACGGCGCACCAACATTCGTCTTGAACGCTGCGGGGTCACCAAAGTCGCTGAATTGGACGATGGCGTAGGCGCCGGCATCCTTCTTCTGGGCATTGAGCCCACTCACGGAGAGGCCGCCAATAGCCACGCCGACGAGCAACATGATCGCGGATTTGAATTTCACGAGATTCCTCCCAACCAACTCTGACCGAGACCATTTTACACAATGCGCGGTCGCAGACTAGTGAGGTCCATATCTCGGATCGAGAGCGTCGATAACCACGCTCACGGCCGCGCACACGTTCGCCCTCTGGTCATGAGCGCCGCCGTCGACCTCGGACCCTCCCGCCGACTTCCGCGCTGGGCCGATGGCAGACGTCGCGCTGCAATTTGTGCTTCACCCCGTTGGCGAATAGGGACAAGGTCGATGCCCGACTCGCCATGACGGGTTGGCGCTGTCATCGCGTCGCGTCGCAGTCCTTCCCCGGCACATAGGCCATCTTGCGCGCCAGCGTCGCCAGCGCGCAGCCCTCGCAATAACGCGCGTCCTTATAGTCGATCCAGTTGTGCGCGTAGATGCGCTCGCTCGGAATGCCGTAGCGTTCCTGCAGGAAGCGCACGAGGAGGAGCCACGCCTGCCTCTGCTCCGCCGTCGGCGGGGTCGCGACATCGGGAAAATTGCCGTTGAACTCGACGCCGATCGTGTTGGTCCTGACCACCGCGTGATAGGTCGGGCCGTTGTCGATGTACTTGTTGTCGTTGCGGTTGGCACCGTCGCCGTGGGTCGGGATCGCGCTCTCGGCGGTCGACCAATAGACCGTGCCGTCGGCTTCCACCCAGATCGCCACGCCGCGCTTGATCGGATGAGCGAACTGGGCGAGCGCGAGCGCCTTGGCGGATCCGGGCGCGCCTTCGGTCTGGTGAGCGAGGATATTGCGCCAGCGATTGGCCGCGGCGGGATTCCCGAGCGGATGAAGATAGACGATGCGCAGGCCGGGAATCTGTGGACGGCCGGACGCGTGGGCGAGTGCGCAGAAGGTCGGCGGCGCGGCGCCGGCAAGCTCAGCCGCTTCGCCCGCGATCGCCTGATCGGCCGCCGCGAGCTCGGTGGCCGTGACGGTCCCGACGCCGTCCGGCCGCCCGGCGAGCTCGCGCGCCGCCTCCTGGCGCATCGATTTGAACGTGTCGCTCGCCGCGCGGCCGGCGGCGGCGAGCCGCGCTGCCAGCTCGACCCGCGGCACGTCCGCGCGGCCGGCGCGCGCCTGCGCGACCACCTGCGCGGCCGTGAGCGGCTGCTCGGCGACTGCGCGGGGCGCCGCGGCGAGCAAGCTCGCGGCGAGCGCACAGGCGCTCAGCAGCATCGTGGCGCGGCACAAGGCGCCGCGGCATGGCCCGCTTCGCGGACAGAATGTCGCAGCGCGCGCGGCTGCGGGACCACAGCACAACGGTGGGTGTGGTTTTTGGGGATCAGTAATGGAAAATTCGCCGACCATTGCGCGACAGGGGCTCGACTTGTCTCCGCGTCCGATCGAATTTCGCCTGCCGACGCGAGTCGGCGAACTGACTCATCGGAAATCCTCGGGGCTTCAATAATGAAAAAATCGATGTCTGTCGCCGCGCTTGCCGCGGCGCTCGTGATGCTGTTGACGCCGGATGCGCACGCCGGCGATTTCCAGCTGATCCGTGGCGACCCGCAGCTGGTCGCCCCGAGCGTCGCTGTCGGTGTGGGCATGACCGGCGCCTACTTCGCACTACGCAATCGAAGTCCCGCGCACCGCCTCAGCGAGGGCGGCGCCATCGGGCTCACGACGGTCGGCTGCATGGCGCTGACACCGATCGTGAGCGGCATCGTGGTCCAACGCGAGCTTACCCGTCGCGAAGTGCACGTGATGATGGCGGATTGCGTGGTTCCCTTCATCGGCGGCTGGTTGATGAATGCCTATTTCGATGCGCACCCGGAGCGCGATTCGGTCCCCGTGAAGGTGGCGTTGCGCCCCCGACATCATCGACATCATCACTGATCCGTCGCAATCCGGCGGTTCCGTGCGCAAAGCCGGCCCTGGGGCCGGCTTTGCTGCTTTGCCGCGGGATGCAAACCCGGCGCTCGCAGGCGATATCGGGCCGAGTGTGACATTTTGGTTTCACTCCCAGGAAACTTGTCGTCCAGCCGGTCGGAAAGACTCGACGAGCGGGCCGCACCCGTCCCAACATGCCGGACGTCGCGCGAAGCGGCCCGGGCGCGCTGCATGGGGGAGCGCCTGTGGGTCGCGCGTAAGACGATTGGGCGGGGGGTAATGGCGCTTGAGACATCGCGCCAACGAAAGAGCCGGCCGAAAGGCCGGCTCTTTTGCTTTCTGCGGGTCCATTTTGCTTTCTGCGGGTCCATGCCGGCGGCAGCGGTGCGCACCGCCCGTCAATCCGGCGGCTCGTCGCGTGATTGGTGATGGCGCATCTACGGCAGCAGTTGCGTCGACGCAACGCCGCTTTGCCGCAAGCCGGCGGCAACGTCGCCGGCCGGGGGGCGAGGGCGGAAATTGTCGCTACGGCCGGCTTGCGGACCGCGGCGGGCCTGTACGAACAACATGCCCCGCCGCTTGGTCGCATGGGACGGCCGGCTGGTTCACCGGCAGCGCGCACCGGCGCCGGCTTGCGCGCATCAGTGCCGCACGGCGAAGAACGCGCCGAAACCCGCCATCACCATGGCGACGGCGAGCGCCGCGAGCGTTGCGACGGCTTGATGACCCGCGGCGTCGGCCGCTGCCCGTGGGGCGAGGTCGGTGATCGCCGAGAGGCCGATCGTAACCGCGACCACCACGACCCAGCGCAGCGAACGTAAATAGAGCCAGGAGATCCGCGATGCCACCAGCGCGATGATGAAGCCTGAGACGAATGCGCCGCCCGTGATCGCCCACCAGGCGAGCGCGGCATGCACCGGTGTGCCGCTGTGCAAGACGCCCTGCCATGCGCCGAGGAGTCCGATGCCGCGTCGCGCCAGCATGATGTCGATGATCATCGCGACGATGACGCCGCCGCCGACGGAGGCGGCGACAAGCGCGGCACGGCGCATGGGATTGGTCTCGGGCATCGTGAAAAGGTTTGATCGGCTGGAATGGGTTTGATCGATGCGGACGATCTGATGTCCTGGGCGGCCCATGTCCTTAGCGGCCGGTGCCGACCGCTGGCAACAGCGAATTACCGCGGCCTGTGGGTGGACGCCCGCGTGCAGTGCGGGAACGCAACCGCGGTTCCGCGGGTTGTTCAGCACAACGGGATAAAGCGACAATCGAAGGACATGTGCTCATGGGCCTGTTTTCCCGAGACATCAAGACACTGAACGATCTCTTCGTGCACACGCTGCGCGATGTCTATTACGCCGAGAGCCAGATCGCGCGGACGCTTCCCGATATGATCGACAAGGCGGGCGATCCTGGCCTCAAGCGCGGGTTCAAGACGCATCTCGACGAGACGAAGAACCACGTGGCGCGCCTCGAGGAGGTCTTCCGTATGCACGGGGACGAAATCCGGGGCATCGACTGCCCGGCGATCGACGGCATCCTCGAGGAAGCCGACGAGGTGGTGGGCGAGGTCGACGACGACCGGGTGATGGATGCCGCGCTCATCGCCGCCGCCCAGGCGGTCGAGCATTATGAGATCACCCGCTACGGCTCGTTGATCGCGTGGGCGAAGCAGCTCGGCCGCACCGATTGTGCGAGCGTCCTGCAGCGAACGCTCGACGAGGAAAAGGCGGCCGACGCGAAGCTCAGCCAGATGGCGGAGAGCGCCATCAACCTGCGCGCGGCGAGCTGACGGCGCCGCCGACAAAATTCCAGTCGCGCTGCTTGTCGGCTATTTGGGCACGGTCTTCGGATCCCCGCCCGGCGTTCCAGGCGGAGGCAGGACCTTGAGGGCGCCGCCCTGCGGCGGTGCGACCTGCATGCCGGGATCGGAGGTGGCCGGCGGGCAGATCACGCCGTTCGACTGCGCGAGCCTGTTGCTCAGGGTGTCCGACTGGCCGTTGCTGCCGGTCGTGGCGCCGGCAGGCGCGCAGTTCGTTGTGGCGCCCGCTTTCGGACCGATCGGATTGGGCTGTTTCGGATTCGCCGGCGGCGTCTGCGCGGACGCGAGGCCGTTGCCGAGCAACAGCAGGCCGACAGCGAGAACGGTCGATCGATTCATCAGCGCCTCCCGGCGTTGTGCCCCCGAGAAACCTTCCTGTTCATGCCCCTTCGGGAAGGAAACCCGCGGCGGCATTCGATGTTCCGGCAATCACGGTTCGCACGCACCGTCCCATGATGCGGCCACGTTGCGCGGTCACATTGCACGTGTATGTAGGGCAGCGCTTGAGAAACAGATTTTTCGCCGCTCTTGTTCCGGCGCGGCCCTACGACGACAGCCCGCCATATTTCGCCAGCGTGCACGCGAGATCGAGTAGCACCTCGTCGCCGCCGGGCCAGGCGATGAACGACAGCCCCGCCGGGCACCCCGCCACGGTCCCGATCGGAATGTTGATCTGGGGCAAGCCGGCGATGCCCGCCATGCAGGTGAGACGCATCACCCGTACGCGGAACGACTCGGCCTCCTCGCCCGCGATATCGTGGCGCGGCGCGATGCATGGCGAGGTCGGCAGCACCATGATGGTGCCGATTGGTACGAGCGCGCGGATGTGCGCACGCGCCGGTGCGAGAACCTTGCGCGAAGCCTCGGCCTGCGCGGGCGTCACGGTTGCGGCAAACGCAATGCGTTCCTTGACGCCCGGTCCGATCGCGGGCTTGGCGCGCGTCACGAAGTCGCCGAACGAGCCCCAGGTCTCGTACGCCTGCACGACACGGAACGCCTCGCGCCAATGATCGAACCCGTCGGGCGCGGCAGTCTTTTGTGTCGGCCGCGGCAGATGGGCGGCGGCGCGCGCGAGAAACGCGCGGCCGAGCGCCGCGACCGGCGCGTCCGCCTGCGCGAACCCGTCATCCGCGATCACCAGATTTGCGATCGGCGCGGCCACCTTGTCGCCGCCGAGCAGTACCGCGCCGACCCGGCGCATCACGCCGGGCGCATTGGCGAAGAAGCCCGCGGTGTCGAATGACGGCGCCATCGCCATGGCGCCGGAGATGTCGATGCGATCGTGCGTCGGCCGCAGGCCATAGGTGCCGCAGAACGAGGCCGGGATGCGCACCGATCCGCCGGTGTCGCTGCCGAGCGCGAAGTCGCAGGCATTGGCGGCGACGGCGGCCGCGGAACCGCTCGATGAGCCGCCCGGCACGCGTCCGGGCGCGCGCAGGTTGACCGGCGTGCCGTAGTGCGCGTTGGCGCCGACCACGCTGTAGAAGAACTCGTCGCACACGGCCTTGCCCGTGATGGTGGCGCCGGCAGCGAGGATTTTTGCGGCCACGCTCGCGTGCGTGCGCGCCGGCTGCTGCTCGGCGAGCCATTCCGGGCTGCCGCCGCCGGTGCGCGCGCCCACGATGTCGTACATGTCCTTGACGATCGCGCTGAGCCCGGCGAGCGGGCCGCTCGCGCTGCCGGCGACGGGCGCGGCGAGGTCGTGCGGGACGAGGAAGGAGGTGTTGGTCGCGTTGGTGGTCACTGGGTTTTTTCCTGTGCGAGGTGCCAGTCGAGGATCTTTTCGCCGTCCCATGCCGCGACGCCGGGACGCGCGAGGATCTCCTCGAACGCGCGCTGCACGTGGCCGATGCGGTGCGGCACGCCCGAGAGATAAGGATGCATGGCAATCGACATGAACTTCGGCCGCGTCGCCGACTCGGCGTAGAGGCACTCGAACTGGTCCATGACGCGCCGATACATCTCGACGGAGGGATGATGCTGCAGCGCCATCATGACGATGTCGTGCAACTCGAAATTATAGGGCAGGGCGACGACCGGCTTGTGGGTGGTCTTCAGCGTCACCGGCTCGTCGTCGAGCACCCAGTCGCCGATATATTCGATGCCGGCGGCCGAAAGATGATCGAGCGTGTCGAACGTCTGGGTGAGCCCGGGGCCGAACCAGCCGCGCGGTGGCTTGCCCCAGAATTTTGCGATGATGGCGACCGACTTGTCGATTACGGCCTTCTGATCCTCGAGCTTGTGCATCGGCACCTGGTCGAAGCCGTGTGCGTTGAGCTCCCAACCCCGGTCGACGCAGGCCTGCACGACCTGCGGATAGGTCTCGCACACACGCGCATTGAGGGTCACGGTCGGCGAAATCTTCAGCGCCTCGAACATGCGCTTGAGCCGCCAGAAGGCGACGCGCATGCCGTACTCGTGCCAGCTCCAGTTCGGATGGTCGGGCAACATGGGTTGGCCCTGTGGTGGCGAAATCACCATGCGCGCCATCGGGCGGGCCATGTCCCATTCCTCGAGGGCCAGCAGCGGCCACACGATCATCCGCAGGCCGTTGGGCAGCTTGGGGGCCGGGCGTGTGTCGATGGGTGAGTAGGCGAGGCGTTCGCGCGGATGCATGGGAGGTCTCTCGAAAGGCTCTCGGAAGGGTATCTCGTGGGCAGGATGGCGATTGGGGAACAAAGAAGCTAGCCTGTCCACATAAGGAGTAGGCGTGACAAATTTTCCGGACATGCTCGCGCGGTTTGCGGCGGCGGTCGAGGCGGACGACGGCGCCGGCCTCGCGGCGTTGTTCACCGACGACGGCGTCTACGAAGACGGCTTCTTCGGCGCTTTCGCGGGATCGGCCGCGATCGCCAAGATGGTCGCCCACTTCCACGAGACGGCGGAGGGATTTTGCTGGGAGTTCTTCGATCCGGTGGCCGATGCGCAGGCCGGGTATGCGCATTACCGCTTCAGCTACCGGTCGAGGATGCCGGGCGCCGTGGGGAAGCCGGTGGCGTTCGAGGGGATCGCCCACTTTACGCTGCGCAACGGGCGGATCGTCCGCTATCGCGAGGTGTTCGACCGCGGCGTCGCGCTCGTCCAGCAGGGCTTTGCGGCCGAGCGCATCAAGCGCGTCGTCGAGAAGGCCGCGGCGAAGCAGAACGAGGCGCCCGAGTTTCGCGAGCACCTGCAGCGTCTCAACGAACGCTCGGCCTGAGCCAAGATGAACCATCAAATCCGCTGAGGCGGCCGCGCGTAGCGCGGCCCTCGAAAGACGATTGCCGGTGCAATACCACTCGCTCATTTGTCGCGCGGCCGCGGCCGATCATCCTTCGAGGCCCTCCCTGCCCTCGGGCGCCTCAGAATGACGGGGAAATAAAAGGACTCGTCAAATGTCGCGCATGCTGATCAAGGGCGGATGCGTCGTCACCATGGATGCGCGGCTCGGCGAGCTACCGCAGGGCGACGTGCTGATCGAGAACGGCCGCATCGCGGCGATCGCGCCGACGCTCGATGCGCCGGCCGGCGCGGACGTGATCGACGCCGCCGGCATGATCGTGATGCCGGGCCTGATCAACGGCCACCTGCATACCTGGCAGTCGGCGCTCCGCGGCATTGCGGGCGACTGGACGGTCGCGCAGTACATGCAGGCGATGCACCGCGGGCTCGCGACGCTCTATCGGCCCGAGGACATCTACATCGCCAACCTGGTGGGCGCGCTCAACCAGATCAACAACGGCGCGACTACGCTGGTCGATTGGTGCCACAACAACCCGACGCCCGCGCACACCGATGCGGCGATCGACGGGCTCGCGGACGCCGGCATCCGCGCCGTCTTTCTGCACGGCTCGCCAAAACCCGATCCGAAGCCGGGTCAGAAGCATTTCAGCGAGATCCCGATGCCGCGCGCCGAGGTCGAGCGGCTGCGCAAGGGACGCTTCGCGAGCGACGACGGGCTTCTCACCTTCGGGCTCGCGATCCTCGGACCGTACTATTCGGTGTGGGACGTGACGCGGGCCGACGTCGCGCTCGCGAATGAGCTCGACCTCATCTGCAGCATGCACGTGGGCGGCGGCACGCCGATGACACCGGACGGTTTCGAGCGGCTCGCGAGCGAAGGGCTGATCAAGAGCAATCTCAACGTGGTGCACGGCAACGATATTGCGCCGGCGACCGTCGGGCGGATCGTCGAGCGCGGCGGCACCTTCACGACCACGGCCGAGATCGAATTGCAGATGGGCTACGGCCACCCGGTCACGGGCCACCTGCATGCGCTCGGTGCACCGCTGTCGATCGGCACCGACGTCGAGGCTGCCTCGCGCGGCGACATGTTCACGGCGATGCGTGTGACACTGCAGCACGAGCGCAACCGGGCGATCACCGAGATCTTGGAGAAGACCGGCAGCCGGCCGGAGCAGATGCCGATCACCTGCCGCGATGCGCTCGCGTGGACGACCACGCAGGGCGCGGCGATTCACCGGCTCGACCGCCGCACCGGCTCGCTCACGGTCGGCAAGGCGGCGGACATCATTCTCCTGTCGGCTCGCGACATCACCATGTTCCCGGTGCGCGACCCGGTCGGCTCGATCGTGATGCACGGGGGGGCTCGCGGGCGTCGACACCGTGCTGATCGCCGGCAAGCTGATGAAGCGCGGCGGCAAGCTGCTCTATCCGGCGCTGCAAGAGAAGTTGGAGGCGCTGCGCCGTTCGGGGGACCGCATCCTGACGGACTTCGGCTACCTGCCGCGGAAGATGGCGTGAACCAACCTGTCTTTCGTGCAGTTGATCGTCGCTTCGCTCATCCCGGCTCCAGGCGGCGATTGACAGAAGGCGATGAAAGAACGAAATAGGAACAATCCTATTCATGCCGCCGGGACCCTTATGCCTCACCGATCCGGATCCGCCGACCTGCCGCTGCACGGCGGCCGCGTGCCGGCGTGGCTCGGAGCGCGTATGAGCCGGCTCGGCGCCGTCATCAGCCAGGCGATCGTGCATCACTATGGGCGTGACGAGTTGTTGCGCCGCCTCGCGCACCCGTTCTGGTTCCAGTCGTTCGGTTGCGTGATGGGCATGGACTGGCATTCGTCCGGCATCACGACCAGCGTCATCGGCGCGCTCAAGCGCGGGCTTGCGCCGCTCGAGCGCGAGCTCGGGCTGCACGTCTGCGGCGGCCGCGGCGCGCATTCGCGCAAGACGCCGCAGGAGCTCACCGCGATCGGCGAGCGTGTCGGCTTTGACGGCGACGCGCTCGCGAGCGCGAGCCGGCTCATCGCCAAGGTCGACAGCGCCGCCGTGCAGGACGGCTTCGATCTCTACCTGCATGGCTTCATCGTCGCGGACGACGGGCATTGGGTGGTGGTCCAGCAGGGAATGAACGGCGATCGCCGGCAGGCGCGACGCTATCATTGGCTTTCCGAGGGCCTGAGCAGCTTCATCGATGCGCCGCATGCCGCGATCGAGGGCGCGCGGCAGGGCGAGATCATCAACCTGACGGATCGGCGGGCCGCCGCGTCGCGGCGCGGCCAGCTCGATCTCTTGGCGACGCTCGGACCCGATCGCGTGGCGGCGGAATTTGCCGCGATCGAGCCGCGGCGCGATAGAAGCGCATTAGTTGCGCCCGAGGCCGAGCCGTTGCTGCCGCATCTCGTCATGCCCGGTCACCATGAGGTGCGCGCGAGCGATGTGCACCTCTCCCGCCTGCATGCGAATCTCGCGGCGGCCGCCGACCGCGCGCCGGCGGACTTCTCCGAGCTGCTGCTCACGCCCGGCGTCGGGCAGCGCACGGTGCGCGCGCTCGCGCTGGTCGCCGAGGTGGTGCACGGCACGCCTTGCCGATTCAGCGATCCGGCGCGTTTTTCGTTCGCGCATGGCGGCAAGGATCGCCATCCGTTTCCGGTGCCGCTCAAGGTCTACGATCAGACGATCGGCGTGCTCAAGTCGGCCGTGCGCAGCGCCAAGCTCGGAAATACCGAAGAGCTCGCGTCACTCAAGCGGCTCGACGATCAGGCGCGGCTCGTCGAGCGCCGCGCCGACGGCCCCGCGATGGAGAAGATCGTCGCCGGCGAATTCGCGCGCTCGCATTCCTATGGCGGCCGCAGTGTGTTCGGGTGGGAGCCGGAGCCTTCCGAACGCGGCGAACGGGCACGCGCCGAGCCCGTGATGCCCGCGAGCGCGCGCCGCGCCTGAAGCCGCGCGACCGTCGCGGCTTCGACCACGATCGCCCACGTCCGGGGACATGTTGGGCGTCGCTCACGATTCGGTGAGCCGCCGCAGGCGGCGCGATCACGCTGCGGTGGTCGCGCCGGCAGGAACGAAGGCACGCACCATACGTTATTGAGATACGAGAATTAACGGGAGATACTTATGCGCAAATTTCTGACAGTTATCGCGACCACGAGTGCGCTGGCGCTCGTCACCGTTGCGGCTCCAACCAGCGCCGATGCGCGCTGCCGTGGCTGCGGCGTCGCGGCGGGCGTGATCGGCGGCATCGCGGTGGGCGCGGCGATTGCCGGCGCCACGAGCGGTCCGTACTACAACGGTCCCTATGCGTACGATTCGGGCTATGCCTATGAGCCGGGCTACGCCTACGGCCCCGGTTACGCGTACGATGAGGCGCCGGGCTACGGTTATCGCCACTACGGCGGCTCAAGCTGCGATTACAAGAATTTCAGCCACGATCGACAACTCCAGGGTAGCTGCTGAGCGCGACCCGGTGTGACGAAAAGCGAAGCCCGGCGGGCAACCGCCGGGCTTCGCCTGCCGTAGGGAGGCACCGTCGTCAAAATGACGGCGTGTAAAGCAGCACCGCTGCCTGCCGACGCATAAAATTCTGGGGGCCGCGGGGAACGGTTCGCGGAATGGCGCGTTACGGGAGCATGTGGACTTATTCGCTTCCCTTTACGCTTCCCTTCGGCGCGCTGGTCGGCCTCTCGAGCGTGGCATTTCTCGCGGGCCTGATCCTGCACTGATATCGGTTTGGTACTAATAGAACGTCCCGCCAGCGGGTCGACCGCGGCGGGACGTTTGCGTTTTGGGCACGGCCGAGCGCTGGCCCGGCCGCGCGGGGCTCACAGCTTGGCGATGTTCGGGAAGAACAGGTAGCAGGCCACCCCGATGATCACGAGGTAGCCGAGCAGCACCAGGGTCCAGCCGAAATTGTGCCGGATCACCTCGCCCTCGTTGCGCACGAACTTGCTCGTCGAGACGCCGACGCTCGCGGTTTGCGGCGCGATCGGCTTGCCGATCTCGGCGCCTACCGAGTTGAGCGTCGGCAGCAGCACCAGCGGGAAGCCGAGCACCTTGCCGACCAGCGCCTGGAACGTGCCGAACATGGCGTTGGTCGAGGTGTTGCTGCCCGATAGCGCGACGCCGATGAAGCCCAGGATCGGGGCGACCACGATGAAGGCCGGGCCGATCCCCGAGAAGGCTTTCGCGAGCGAGCCCGCCATGCCCGAGTAGTTGAACACGTAGGCGAGCCCGAAGATGAACACGCCGACGAGGCAGGCGCCCCACATCTGCGACCAGGTCTTGGCGAAGATCGCGCCGAGCTGGTTGGCCCTGAGGTGGCCCAGCCCGATCATGAGGACGACCACGATGATCCAGGATGCGAGAATTGCGGTGCCGCCGACAAAGGGCTTGAAATCAAACGCCGCCCCGATGGTCGCGTTCGCGGCCAGCGAGGATTTGGCCGTAACCGCCACATGCAGCCAGTTGATGGCCGGGAGCGGTGACCAGGGACCGGTCCACAGCGCCACGACGACGACCAGCACGATGATCGGCAGCCAAGCGGAGAAGACTTCGGCGCCCGAGAGCCCGTGCGCCTCGGCCTGGGTGTCGCCGGCCGCGGGCCCGCCGCCGTAGGCGAGGACGCGCGAGGGCCGCCAGACCTTGAGCAGGAGGAGCAGTGCGACAAAGCACACGATCGAGCCGATCACGTCCGGCAGATACGGTCCGAGATAGATGGCGGTCGGGAGCTGGCCCGCGATGTAGCCGAGCGAGCCGACGATCGCGAGCGGCCAAGCCGACCACATGCCTTCGCGGCCCGACACGAGATAGAGCAGGATCCACGGCGGCAACAGCGCCAGGATGGCGACGATCTTGCCGACCGAGGCCGAATAGATCGGCAGCAGCTCCTGGGCCGACATGCCGAGCGTGCCGGCCGTGACGGCCGCGAGCGCAATGATCGGTGCGCCCAGGGCGCCGTAGGACACCGGCGCGTTGTTCGCGATCGCGGCGACCCGGATGGCATCGAGATCCGGAATGCCGATCGCGATCAGGATCGGCGCGACGAACGCCCACGGATACCCGAAGCCGACCAGGCCTTCGAGCAGGGCGCCGAACGCCCAGGCGAACAGAATCGTCTGTACCCGCACGTCGCGGGTCGCCATCTGCACCAGCCAGCGCCGCAGCTTGTCGAACGAGCCGGTGGTCACCAGCGTGTTGAACAGCATCACGCCCCAGAAGGTGATCCAGTCGACGTTCCACACGCCGGTCGCCGAGCCGTAA
>DASXCK010000288.1:0-4411 GCA_036491235.1 Xanthobacteraceae bacterium
TCCCGCGATCGACGAGCCCGCCGTGGTCGATTTCGTGCTGCGGCGCGCGCGCGACAACGCGATCGTACACGTGCATCCGATGGCGGCGCTCACCAAGGGCCTGCGCGGCGAGGAGATGGCCGAGATCGGCCTGCTCAAGGCTGCCGGCGCGGTCGCGTTCACCGACGGCGCCAAGAGCGTGACCAACGCCCAGGTGATGCGGCGCGCGCTGACCTACGCGAGCGATTTTGACGCGCTCATCGTGCATCACACCGAGGATCCCGATCTCATCGGCGAAGGCGTGATGAACGAGGGCGAGTACGCGGCGCGCCTCGGCCTGATCGGCTCGCCGAAGGCCGCCGAGACGATCATGCTCGAGCGCGACATGCGGCTCGTCGACCTCACCGGTGGGCGTTACCATGCGGCGTCCATAACCTGCCGGGAATCGCTTGATGTCCTGCGCCGCGCCAAAGACGCCGGCCTTGCCGTGACGGCCTCGGCCTCGATCAACCACCTCACGCTGAACGAGGTCGACGTCGGCTCTTACCGCACGTTCTGCAAACTCACGCCGCCGCTGCGATCCGAGGAGGACCGCATCGCGCTCGTGGCGGCGGTCGCGAGCGGACTGATCGACACGGTGATGTCCGACCACGATCCGCAGGACGTGGAGACCAAGCGCCTGCCCTTCGCCGAAGCGGCGCCCGGCGCGATCGGCATCGAGACCATGCTCACGGCCGGCTTGCGCCTCGTGCACGCCGGCGCGCTCGACCTCACGGTCTTGCTCAAGGCGATGTCGAGCCGTCCGGCCGAGCTGCTTGGCCTGCCCGGCGGCACGCTGCGGCCCGGCAGCGCCGCCGACGTGACCGTGATCGATATCGACGCGCCCTGGGTGCTCGATCCGGCCGAGCTGAAGTCGAAATGCAAGAATACGCCGTTCGACGAGGCGCGCCTCACCGGCCGCGTGACGCGCACGATCGTTGCGGGGCGCACGGTCTACGAATACGCTTGACGGTTCTTCGCGCGGCACGACGCCAAATCACATCTGGTGTCTCATCCGATGTCTCATCCGATCGACTATGTGGTCGCCTTCCTCTTCGGCTATCTGCTCGGGTCGATCCCGTTCGGTCTCGTGCTGACGCGGCTTGCCGGAACGCAGGATCTGCGCAGCATCGGCTCCGGCAATATCGGCGCCACCAACGTGCTGCGCACCGGCCGTAAGGGGCTCGCCGCCGCGACGCTGATCCTCGACGCGTTCAAAGGCACGGTCGCGGTGCTGGTCGCCGATCACGTCGGCGGCCGCGACGTCGCGATGGTCGCGGCGCTCGGTGCATTCCTGGGCCACCTGTTTCCGGTCTGGCTCAAGTTTCAGGGCGGCAAGGGGGTCGCCACATTCATCGGCCTGCTGATCGCGCTCGTCTGGCAGGCGGCCCTCGTCTTCTGCCTCGTCTGGCTCGCGGTCGCCTTCCTGACCCGCTACTCGTCGCTCGCCGCGCTGGTCGCGAGCCTCGTCGCCATTGCGTTTCTGTGGTTCGGCGGATACCCGCGCGAGGCGGAATTATGCGCCCTCCTCACGGTCCTGATGTGGGCGAAGCATCACGCCAATATCCGGCGACTGGTCGCCGGAACCGAGGGCAAGATCGGCGGCTGAATCGCGGTAGCGTAGCGCACTGTCTACGGATACGCTTGATCGGCCGTTCGCAGGCATGACGCCATGCTTCACCCGATCGATTGCGCGACCGCTTTCCTCTTCGGCTATCTGCTCGGCTCGATCCCGTTCGGCCTCGTGCTGACGCGGCTGGCCGGCACGCAGGACCTGCGCACCGTCGGCTCGGGCAATATCGGCGCCACCAATGTGCTGCGCACCGGCCGCAAGGACCTCGCCGCCGCGACGACGATCCTCGACGCCCTCAAGGGCACGGTCGCGGTGCTCGTTGTCGACCATTTCGGCGGCCGCGATCTCGCGATGCTGGCCGCGTTCGGCGCGTTTCTCGGCCACCTCTTTCCGGTCTGGCTCAAGTTCCGGGGCGGCAAGGCCGTCGCGACGTTCATTGGTCTGCTGATCGCGCTCGTCTGGCCGGACGCCCTGGTCTTCTGCCTGGTCTGGCTCGCAGTCGCTTTTCTGACCCGCTACGCGTCGCTTGCCGGCCTGGTCGCGAGCCTGATCACGGTCGCGTTCCTCTGGTTCGGCAGAGTTCGGCCGGAAGCCGAGCTGTTCGCCCTGCTGACGGTGCTGATGTGGGCCAAGCATCACGCCAACATCCGCCGGCTGGTGGCCGGGACCGAGAGCAAGATCGGCGGCTGACGGCGCGGAAGACCTCGCGGCTACTCTTCGAGTTCGTCCGCGTTCTCCACGATCCAGTTCAGCGCCTCTTGCTCGCTCGCAAAGCCGTCGATGCGCCGCTCATGGCCTTGCGGATGCCGCGCGTGGCCTTCCGGATAGCGGATGATCACGTGCCACCCCGGTCCGTCCTTGTCGCGGAACGGGAGCATGACGGGTCGTTGGTTTTCTGCGTCTGTCATGCCGGCAATCATGCGGCGGATCGGCCCGAAAGCCCAGCGCAGGATTGGCGCCCTTGACGCGGCCGCTCACCCTCACTAGAACAAACAGGGAACATAACCATCCGTATTCGCTATGGCCTACGCAGACCAGGTCCGGCTCACCGACGCGCAGCGGCTCGACTGGCTGCAGCTGATCCGCAGCGAGAACGTCGGCCCGCGCACCTTCCGCACACTCTTGAATCACTATGGCAGCGCCCGCGCGGCGCTGGCCGCCCTGCCCGATCTCGCGCGCCGTGGCGGCGCGTCGCGCGGGCCGCGCATTTTCGCGCGCCAGGATGCCGAACGGGAAATGGCCGAGGCATATGCCCTGGGCGTGACGCTGGTCGGGCTCGACGAGCCCGCCTACCCGACGCGCCTGCGTGAGATCGATGACGCACCGCCGCTCTTGGCAGTGCGCGGCGAGCCTGCCGCGCTCGATCGCCCGATGCTCGCGATCGTCGGCGCCCGCAACGCCTCGGCGGCAGGCCAAAAGTTCGCCGAGCGTCTCGCGCGCGATCTTGGCCGGGCCGGCTTCGTCATCGTCTCCGGGCTCGCGCGCGGCGTCGACGCCAGCGCGCACCGCGCAAGCCTTGCGACCGGGACGATCGCGGTGCTCGCCGGCGGCCACGCGCGCGTCTACCCGCCCGAGCATCTCGATCTGCTCGACGCGCTTCTCCACACGGGCGCCGCGGTCTCCGAGATGCCGGTGAGCTGGGAGCCGCGCAGCCGCGATTTCCCCCGCCGCAACCGGATCATCTCCGGGCTTGTGCTCGGCGTCATCGTGGTCGAGGCGGCGACGCGCTCGGGCTCCCTGATCACGGCACGGCTCGCCGCCGAGCAGGGCCGCGAGGTTTTTGCCGCGCCCGGCTCGCCCCTCGACCCGCGCGCGGAAGGCAGCAACGGCCTCCTCAAACAGGGCGCGACCCTCATCACCGAGGCGAGCGACGTGACCGCCGTGATCGAGCCGATCCTCGGCCGGCCGCTGCCGCTCGCCGAGGCCGCCGCGCCCGCAGGCCCATCGCCGGCGCCCGCGGCGGACGATACCGAACGCTCCCGCATCATGGCGCTCCTCGGCCCGACCGGCGTCGCGATCGACGATCTGATCCGCCTGTCGGGCGCCTCCGCGGCGAGCGTGCGCACCACGCTCCTGGAACTCGACGTGGCCGGCCGGCTCGACCGCCGGCAGGGGCTGGTCGCGCTGGTTTGACCCTCGCCCCAAGCCGACTCTAAGTGCGGATCAAGACTCAGTGCCAGCATTCGGGAACTTTTTGGCGCTGGGCCGGTACGCCGGTGCGGAAGAGCCACTAAAAAGCAGCCGATATCGTAAAAAAGTCGACGGCTGGGGCTACATCATTGATTTTCCACAATATTGACCCATTGACGGATGACGCGGGACGGCTTGCCGGAAAGGCGCTCGATTACCAATTTACCAGGACGGATTTGACAGCGGGGGGTGACTTACCCACTTTTCACCCGACGTCGGCCGTCGATTCCGCGCTGAAGCAGCCGCCGTATCAGTAAAAACCAGTGGTAGATCATGAACATAGTCGTCGTCGAATCGCCGGCTAAAGCAAAAACCATCAATAAATACCTCGGCCGCGGCTATGAGGTGCTGGCGTCGTTCGGCCATGTCCGCGACCTGCCCCCGAAGGATGGCTCGGTCGATCCCGACGACGACTTCAAGATGATCTGGGAGGTCGACGGCAAGGCGCAGAAGCGCCTCGGCGACATCGCCAGGGCGGTCAAGGGCGCCGACAAGCTCATCCTCGCCACCGACCCGGATCGCGAGGGCGAGGCGATCTCCTGGCACGTGCTGCAGGTGCTCAAGGAGCGCAAGCTCCTCAAGGACATCGACGTCGAGCGCGTGGTGTTCAACGCCATCACCAAGACGGCC
>DASXCK010000289.1:0-2977 GCA_036491235.1 Xanthobacteraceae bacterium
CGCACGCGACCCGTCTTGCCGAGCTGACCGCCGGCCTTCTGGAAACGCAGGTTGAATGCTTCCTTGCGCAGGTTGCCGAGCTCTTCCTTGAGCTGGTCCTGCGTCTTGGGGCGAAGATCGCTGGCCTTCATGGCTTTCTCCCTAGCCCTCGCTGCCCACGCGGGCGACGAAACGGGTCTTGATCGGCAGCTTGGCGGCGGCAAGCGCCAGCGCCTCCTTGGCGACCGTGGCGGTCACGCCGTCGAGCTCGAACAGCACGCGGCCCGGCTTGACGCGGGCGGCCCAGAACTCGGGCGCGCCCTTGCCGGAGCCCATGCGGACCTCGGCCGGCTTCTTCGACACCGGCACGTCCGGGAACACGCGGATCCAGACGCGGCCGGCGCGCTTCATGTGGCGCGTGATCGCCCGCCGGGCGGCCTCGATCTGGCGCGCGGTCAGGCGGTCCGGCTCCATCGCCTTCAGGCCGAACGAGCCGAAGTCGAGGTTGAACCCGCCCTTGGCGGCGCCGCTGATACGGCCCTTGAAGGCCTTGCGGTATTTGGTGCGCTTGGGTTGCAGCATGATGCCTTACGCGTCCCTCTGCTCGGTGCGCTCGACGCGCGCCGGGGTCCGTTGCGGCGCGGCCTCTTCGGCGCGCTTGTCGTGCGCCATCGGGTCGTGCGCCATGATCTCGCCCTTGAACACCCACACCTTCACGCCGCAGGTGCCGAAAGTGGTGAAGGCGGTCGCGATGCCGTAATCGATGTCGGCGCGCAGCGTATGCAGCGGTACGCGACCCTCGCGGTACCATTCCATGCGCGCGATCTCGGCGCCGCCCAGGCGACCCGAGCAGTTGATGCGGATGCCCTGGGCGCCCAGGCGCATCGCCGACTGCACGGCGCGCTTCATGGCGCGACGGAAGGCGACGCGGCGCTCGAGCTGCTGGGCGATGTTCTCGGCGATCAGCGTGGCGTCGATCTCGGGCTTGCGGATCTCGACGATGTTCAGCGCCACCTCGCCCTTGGTCATCTTGGCGAGGTCGCCGCGCAGCTTCTCGATGTCGGCGCCCTTCTTGCCGATCACCACGCCCGGACGGGCGGTGTGGATGGTGACGCGCGCGCGCTTGGCCGGGCGCTCGATGACGATCTTGGCGACGCCGGCCTGCGACAGCCGCTCGCGCAGGACCTTCCGGATGTGGATGTCCTCGTGGAGCATGGTCGAGTACTCGCCGCCTTCGGCGTACCAGCGCGAGTCCCAGGTCCGGTTGATGCCGAGACGCAGGCCGATCGGATTGACCTTCTGACCCATGTTACTTTTCCTCCGCCTCGGGGCGCTCGCGCACCACGATGGTGAGATGGCTGAACGGCTTGATGATGCCGGCGGCGCGGCCGCGGCCGCGGGTCTGGAACCGCTTCATCACCAGGCTTTTGCCGACCGACGCCTCGGCCACGACCAGCCGGTCGACGTCGAGATTGTGGTTGTTCTCGGCGTTGGCGATCGCCGAGTTCAGCGCCTTCTTGACGTCCTGCGCGATGCGCTTCTTCGAGAAGGTGAGCTCGTTGACCGCCGAGGCGGCCTTCTTGCCGCGGATGGTGGCGGCGACGAGGTCAAGCTTGCGCGGGCTGACGCGCACGGTGCGCAGCACCACCTTGGCTTCGTTGTCCGCCTCGCGGCGCTTGTTGGAGGGCTTGCTCATCGGATTATGCCTTCGAGACCTTCTTGTCGCCCGAGTGGGACGAGAAGGTGCGGGTCGGCGAGAACTCGCCGAGCTTGTGACCGACCATCTCCTCGGAGACGTTCACCGGGATGAACTTCTTGCCGTTGTAGACGCCGAACGTCAGTCCGACGAACTGCGGCAGGATCGTCGAACGACGCGACCAGGTCTTGATCACCTCGTTGCGCACGCTGCCGCGTGCCTTCTCGGCCTTCTTGATCAGGCTGCCCTCGACGAACGGGCCTTTCCAGACGGAACGTGCCACTGCCTATCTCCTAGCGCGTCGCGTGACGGCGACGGATGATGAACTTGTCCGTAGCCTTGTTCTTGCGGGTCTTCTTGCCCTTCGTGGGCTTGCCCCACGGGGTGACCGGGTGACGGCCGCCCGAGGTCTTGCCCTCGCCGCCGCCGTGCGGATGGTCGACCGGGTTCATGGCGACACCGCGCACGACCGGCCGATGGCCGAGCCAGCGGGTGCGGCCAGCCTTGCCGACCACCGTGTTCTGGTTGTCCGGGTTCGAAACCGCACCGACGGTCGCCAGGCACTCGGCCGGGACCAGGCGCAGCTCGCCGGAGCTGAGCTTCAGCTGGGCGTAGCCCGCATCCTTGCCGACGAGCTGGGCGTAGGTACCGGCGGAGCGCGCCATCTGGCCGCCGCGGCCCTTCTTCAGCTCGACGTTATGCACGATCGTGCCGACCGGCATGTTGGCGAGCGGCATGGCGTTGCCCGGCTTGATGTCGACACGGTCGCCCGACATCACCTCGTCGCCGGCCTTCAGGCGCTGCGGGGCGATGATGTAGGCGAGCTCACCGTCGGTGTACTTGATCAGCGCGATGAACGCCGAGCGGTTCGGATCGTACTCCAGCCGCTCCACGGTGCCCGCGACGTTGAACTTGCGGCGCTTGAAGTCGACCAGGCGCAGGCGGCGCTTGTGGCCGCCGCCGCGATGATGGGCGGTGATGTGGCCGTGGTTGTTGCGGCCGCCGGTCTCGCTCTTGCCGCGAGTCAGCGCCTTGACCGGCTTGCCCTTCCAGAGCCCGGTGCGGTCGACGATCACCAGCTGTCGAAGCGACGGCGTGATCGGTTTGTATGTCTTGAGAGCCATTACCCTATCCCCCGTCCTACAGGCCCGTGGTCACGTCGATCTTGTGACCCTCGACCAGTGAGACGATCGCCTTCTTCCAGTCGCTGCGCTCGCCGGGACGGCCCTTGAAGAGCTTGCTCTTGCCCTTCACGTTGACCGTGTTCACCGCCTTCACCTTGACCTTGAACAGGCCTTCGAC
>DASXCK010000290.1:0-2262 GCA_036491235.1 Xanthobacteraceae bacterium
GACGCGATTACCCTGCGCGATCAGCCGATGCAGGTACTCGTCGGCGCGCTCGACCGGCACGCCGCACATCGGGATGTCCTGGCCGAGATGCCTGCCGCGCTTGGTGAGCACGATGCCGAGCGCGCGGCTCGCGATCTCGGCATCCTGGAAGAACATCTCGTAGAAGTCGCCCATCCGGTAGAACAGGAGGCAGTCCGGATTGGCCGCTTTGATCTCGACGTACTGCTCCATCATCGGCGTGACGCGGCCGACGTCGGGTACCGTCGCGACGGTTGCCTCCACGGGAGCGGGTTCGTTGGGATCTTGGAATCTTGCGAGAGCCATGCGGCCAGCAACGTAGAGCATTTTTGCGCCCGCCGAAATCGTCATGGCCGGGCTTGTCCCGGCCATCCACGTCTTTCCGCGCAAGCGTCGTCAAGACGTGGATGCCCGCGACAAGCGCGGGCACGATGGAACTATTGGATCTGGTTCGCGCGCGTGAGCCCTGCGATCATCGACGACTCGAGCAGATACTTGCGCGCGCGATCCGCGTCCTCGGCGGTCGCGATCAGCTCCTCGAGCTGCTTGCGCTGCACTTCCGGGTCGCGCTCCTCGAGCAGGCGCTTGTTGCGGATCGACATCGCCTGCACCTGCGCGACCGTCGCGGCGCGCCGCTGGCGGACGTAGAGGTCGAGCAGATCGTCGCCGGCCTCGCGGCGCCAGACCTTGCCGAGCTTGTCGGCGAGGCTGATCGCGTCATGGATGCCGCTGTTGAGGCCGAACCCGCCCATCGGGTTGTTGAGATGCGCGGCGTCGCCGGCGATCAGTACGCGCCCGGCGCGGAAATCCTTCGCGACCCGCTGATGCACGCGATAGATGCTGCGGTAAACGATCGCGTAGCGCTCGGCGCGCGGCACGATATTCTGCATCGTGCGCTCGATGTAGTCGTCGCCGAGCAGCATCTCGTCGGGCAGGTTCGGATCGGTCGGGCAGGCGGCGCGCCAGATGCCGCCCGGTCCGGTGTGCGGCATCTTGAATACGGCCGCCCAGTGCACCGGATCGGAGATGTACGAATTCATCGCGAAGCCGTGCTGGGCGAAGTCGTAATGCGTGCTCGCGACCAGGAACTGCTCCGGCCAGGTGAATCCCTCGAACTCGATGTCCAGCGTCTTGCGCACCGTGCTGCGGCCGCCGTCGGCGCCGATCAGCCATGACGCCGCGATCGTCTCGCGCGCGCCGTTCGCCATCACGTCGACGTCGACGCGGTCGGCTTGCTGCACGAACCCGGTGAGTTGACGGTCGAAGCGGACGTCGGCGCCGGTCTCGCGGCGCAAGATATCGAGTTGGATCGGCGTGAGGCGGTGCTGCTCGAGGTGCAGGCGGTACGGGTAGGGCGTGACGTCGGCGATGCGGTCAAGATCGAACTGCGCGACGAACTCGCCGCGCAGATCGCGAATCTGCCAGTGCCGGACCTTGAGACCGGTCTCGTGCATACGCGCCGTGATGCCGTACGGCGCCATCATCTCGAGCGTCGGCGGATGGAAGGTGCCGGCGCGCAGGTCGTGCGCGAGCGCGGTCTCGCTTTCCAGCACGATGACCGGAATGCCCTGGCGCCCGAGCGCCAGCGCGCACATCAGCCCGGTCGGGCCGGCTCCGGCGACGACGACCGGCAGGTCGGCCACGCAGCGATCTCCGTTATTCGACGAGCTTGGTGCCGGTCAGACGCTCGAGGTTCCTGAAGTAGATGTTTTCCTTCTCGGCCTTCGGCATCTCGGCGGCATCGAGGATGCGCAGCGTTTCGCGGATGTACATCGTGCCCTTCTCGGGATCGAAGGGGCAGTCGGAGGCGAAGACGATGTGCTCGTTGGGATAGAACCCGAGGCCGAGCGTCGTCGCCGCGTCGGAGGTGAATACCGCGGTGTCGACGATGAAGTCCTGCTTGAAGTAGTCGAGCGGGCGCTTCTTCAGGCTGCGCTTGAGCGCCTGGTAGTCCTCGTCCGACGTGCGTGCGCCGATCTGGTCCCAGCCCGGGCCGATGCGGCCTTCGACCATCGGCACGATGCCGCCGAAGTGGTGCATGACGAGCTTGAGACCCGGATTGTTGTCGAGCGTCTTGGAGAACACGAGGCGCGCCATCGCGGCCGCGGTCTCATACGACCAGCCGAAGGTCCACCAGATCTCGTAAAGCGATTTCTTCTCGTCGAGATAGTCGGCAAAGTTCGCGCCGCGGGTCGGGTGGATCCACACCGGCTTGCCGAGCTTCGCCATGGTCGCGAAGAACTC
>DASXCK010000291.1:0-5408 GCA_036491235.1 Xanthobacteraceae bacterium
CGACCCGTTCCACGACATCAAGCTCTACCACAAGGCGCCGCTCGCGCTCATGCGCGGCGAGCTGATCGATCCCAACCACGGCCGTCATCACTGGGAAGAGGATGACGCGTGGGCCGAGGACGAGGTCGAAGAGCCGGCGCCACGCGCGAGCTGAGGCTGGCTGCAATTGGATATGATGAGTGAGGACGTCATGGCCGGGCTTGTCCCGGCCATCTCGTTGAGGCGGGCAGGGTGCCTTACGTCGTCATGCCCGGGCTTGTCCCGGCCATCCACGTCTTTCTTCATCGGGCGCAACGACGTGGTTGGCCGGGACAAGCCCGGCCATGACGGTGTCATTATTATTTGTTGCTCACACCCCGAACCGCCCGCGCAGCGCGGGCACGCGCTCGGCGATCATCTCTTTCAGGATCGTGCGCCTGATCGACTTGTTGGTGGCGGCGGGGTCGCGCCACCACCAGCCGTCCTGCGCCATGGCCCGGGCGGCCGCGACGAAGCGGTCGCACACCGCGGCGAAATCGGCGTCCGTGTAGTCGAGGCTGAAGATCAGACGGCCGGTGCCGATCCAGCTCAACGCCAGGCCTTCGGCGCGCAGATAGTATTGCAGCATCCAATTGTAGCGCGAGGGCTTGGTGTAGCAGATCGTCCAGATCGACGAGAGATTGACGATCTCGATCGGGACGCAGGCGTCCGCGAGCCGCGCGTTGAGGTGGCGCGTGCGCGCGTTCCAGCGCGCGTCGAGGCCGCCGTAGAGCGCGGCGATCTGCGGGGTGTCGAGGAGCTGCAAAAACTCGTTCATCGCCCCCATGATGACGGGATGCGAGTTGAAGGTGCCGCGCGCGAAGCAGATGTCGGCCGGCCGGTCGTCGCGGAAGCGCTTCATCAACTTGCGCTTGCCGCACACGACGCCGATCGGAAAGCCGCCGCCGACGGTCTTGCCGTAAGTGATGAGGTCGGCGCGCACGCCGAAATATTCCTGTGCGCCGCCGCGCGCAAGACGGAAGCCGACGAAGATCTCGTCGAGGATCAGCACGATGCCGCGTGCGCTGCATACCGCCCGCAACTCCTTGAGCCAGGCCGCATAGGCGGCGCGGTCGACATGCGCGGAGCGGCTGCTGTCGACGAGCGAGGTGTCGGCCGGCGCCGAGCCGTTCGGGTGCAGCGCCTGCAGGGGGTTCACCAACACGCACGCGATGTCGCTGCGGGTGCGCAGCACGCGCAACGCGTCCTCGGACATGTCGTTGAGCGTGAGGGTGTCGCGCGCGGGCAGCGGATTGCCGACGCCCGGCTGCACGTCGCCCCACCAGCCGTGGTAGGCGCCGCAGAAGCGCACAAGCTGGCGCCGCCCCGTGTGATAGCGCGCGAGCCGGACCGCCTGCATCACAGCCTCGGTGCCGGACATGTGGAACGAAACCTCGTCGAGGCCGGAAATTTGCGTCAGCCGCCGGACGTTGTCGGCGATCACCGGATGATAGGGGCCGAGGACCGGACCGAGGTCGCGCGTGCGCGCAAGGCCGCGCTCCATGGTGCCCTTGTAGGCGTCGTGGCCGAGCAGGTTGACGCCGTAGGAGCCGGTGAGGTCGTAGAATTGATTGCCGTCGAGGTCGGTGACGGTGACGCCCGTGGCCGACTGCAAAAAGGTGCCGATCTTGAGATGCCGGCGGACGTAACGGCTGTACTGGAACGGCACCCGGTAGGCGTCGGTGAACTGCACGTCGGAGATGCGCGCCGCCACCTCGGCGGTGCGCCGGGTGGTCTCGCGAAAGCGCGCCTCGTAGAGCGCCGCGAGCCGCATGAAGCCGGCGCGCCGCTGGTCGGCGATCTCGGCGGGCGCGCCGTCCGAGCAGAAGAAGCGGCTCTCGCCGTATTCGTAGAACGGCACCAGGGAGGCGATGCGGCGCGCCATGCGGGCGTGGCCGGCAAGCGAAGGGTGCTTCGCTTTGGAGAGCCGCAGCCGCCGCTGCAGCTTGTAGGCCGAGGCCGCGACCGCCGTCGCGCCCAATCCGTAGAACGCCAACGCGGTGCCGCTGATATCCATGGAGTCGCGGCCTAACGCAGCCGGTTTACGGGATCATGACGGTCAGATCGCAGATATTTCGCTTGCTGGCACAAGAGGATATCAACTTCCTCCTGACCAATCGCATCCCCCGCCGGCTCGCCACCCGCTTCATCGGCTGGTTCAGCAAGATCGAGCAGCCGCTGATTCGCGATCTCTCGATCGCGACCTGGCGATATTTCTCCGACCTCGATTTGAGCGAGGCCAAGGCCACGCGGTTTCGCAGCATGCACGACTGCTTCACCCGTGAGCTCAAGGAGGGTTTGCGGCCGGTGGCGCCCGATCCGAAGATCGTCGCGAGCCCCTGCGACGCAGTCGTCGGGGCCTGCGGGCGCGTCGAGGGCACGCGGCTCTACCAGATCAAGGGCTTTCCGTATGCGCTCGACGATCTTTTATGCGACCGCGACCTCGCGGCGGCACACGGCGACGCGCGTTACGTGACGCTGCGGCTCACCTCGAGCATGTATCATCGCTTCCACGCGCCGCATGATTGTCACGTCGGCGAGGTGAACTACATCTCTGGCGACACCTGGAACGTCAATCCAATCGCGCTGCGGCGGGTGGAAAATCTCTTCTGCAAGAACGAGCGTGTGGTCGTGCGCACGACGCTGGCGGCGACCGGGCAGCCCGTGACGCTGGTGCTGGTCGCGGCCGTGCTGGTCGCGTGCGTCCGCCTCACCTTCATCGATGGGCCGCTCGACCTGCGCTATCGCGGGCCGAACAAGATTCCGTGCGACGCGCGCCTCGCCAAAGGCGAGCAGATGGGCTGGTTCGAGCACGGCTCGACTGCGGTGCTGTTCGCGCCAGGCGACGTCGAATTGTGCGACGGCATTCAGGAAGGCGCGACCATTCGCATGGGCGAGCCTCTTATGCGGATGCCTTAAGAGCGATTTTCTCGCTCGCATCCCAAAGCCGCTTGGCGAGCACGTCGTCCTGCGCGTCCGCCGTCAGCGTCCCCGGCTTCCCGCGATAGTAGAACGCGCCGGTGATCGAAGCCCCCTCCGGCGCTGAGGCGAGCCACACCAGCGTCTCGGCGCCCTGCACCGGCGTGCCCGCGAAGAGCTTTGCGATCCGCAGATAGATCGCCGCGAGACCGCCCGCCTGATTGCCGAAGCGTGTCGCGACGAAGCCTGGCGTGAAGCTGTTGGCGGTGATGCGGTGCGGCGCGAGGCGGCGCGCCAGCTCGCGGGTGAACAGGATATTGCAGAGCTTCGAGCTGCCGTAGGCGACGCTCGGCGAGTAGGATTTCGCGAGCTGTAGGTCGGCGAAATCGAGCCGGCCGTTGCGATGGGCGTTCGATGCCGTGTTGATGATGCGCGCCGGCGCGCTGGCAATGAGGCGCTCGGTCAGCGCTTCGGTCAGAATGAGGTAAGCCATATGGTTGAGCGCGAAGGTGCGCTCGAGGCCGTCGGCCGTGACGCCGCGGTGGGCAAAAATCGCGCCCGCATTGTTGACCAGCACATCGATGCGCGGCTGGGCGGCCGCGATCTCGGCGCCCAGGCGCCTGACCTCGGCGAGGCGCGACAGATCAGCATTGTGAGCCGTGTGCCCGAGGCCGGGCGCGGCGGCATCGAGCTTGGCCAGCGTCGCCCGGCCGCGCGCGCGGTCGCGCGCCACGATGACGAGGCGCGCGCCCATGGCGGCGAGGCGTAGGGCCGCGACCTCGCCGATTCCGGAGGTTGCGCCGGTCATCACCACGATTTTGCCGCGCACGCGGACCTCCTTGCAGCAGTGCCTGCGTCAACGTATGGCATCGCGTTCCGCCGACAAGATGCCTCCTATGAGGCAATCATGATCGATGAATGACGCAAGGAGAGCATTGGATGAAATGGGGTCGACTTAACCGGGTGGGGTGCATCGCGCTGATGCTTTGCGCGATCGGGTGCGCGCTGCCGGCGTCGGCGGCCGATTACCCGACCCGTCCGGTGCGCATCATCGTGCCCTACGGGCCGGGCGGCATCGCCGACGTGATGATGCGGCTCGCGGCGGCGAAGCTGAGCGAGAAGACGGGCCAGAATTTCATCATCGACAACCGCCCGGGCGCGGGCGGCGTGCTCGGTGCCCGCGCCGCAGCCGCGGCGGCGCCCGACGGCTATACGCTCGGCATGATCGGCGGCGGGCTCACGATCGCCAAGGCTTTGTTCAAGTCGCTGCCCTACGACATCGAGAAGGATTTCGTGCCGGTCTCGACGACGGCATTCTACGGCCTGGTGATCGCCGCCAAGGCGGGCAACGGTCTCAAGACCGTGCAGGACGTCATCGCGGCCGCGAAGGCCAAGCCGGGCAAGCTCAACTTCGGCACCATCAACCCGGGCAGCAACCAGCATCTCTCGGCCGAGCTGTTTCGCACCATGGCGCATATCGACGTCGCCATGGTGCCGTACAAGACCACGCCGGAGCTGATCACCGCACTCTTGCGCGGCGACGTCGACGTCGTGTTCGAGTACGAGGCGGGGCTCGGCGCCATGATGAGCGATCCGCGCGTGCAGCTCATCGCCTATACGGGACCGAAGCGGCTCGAGCACCAGCCCAACCTGCCGACCGTCACCGAAAGCGGCATTCCGGGCTACGAGGTCACGAGTTGGAACGGCCTTGCGGCGCCCAAGGGCACGCCGCGCGAGATCGTCGACAAGCTGTCGCATGACGTGATCGATGCGATGGCGCAGCCCGACATCAAGGCCGCGGTGGCGAAGTTCGGCATGGAATCGCGCGGCTCGACGCCCGAGGAGCTGACCACGCGCATCAAGAGCGACGTGGCCAAGTGGACCGACGTGATCGCGAAGGCGGGGATTCCGAAGCGGTGAGGCGCGTTACCCCCCCTGAAGGGGGGCGCGAGCACGCGAGCGGGGTGGGGTAGCTAAGGCGCCGTCACCCCACCCCGTCGCGCATTTCGCTACGCTCAATGCGCGTCGATCCTCCCCTGCAGGGGAGGGTGAAGAGCGTTCAGCGCTTCGCCAACGTCCGTCCCTTATCCAGCGCGGCGTAGCTGCGCGTGGGGGCGGCCATCAGGAACGTGTAGCCCTCGCTCAAGATTCGCTCGACGTTGTTGGCGTCGACATGCGGGTGGCCGACGGCGACCTTGTGCTTCTTGCAGGTTTTGACGATCTGGGCCATCGCCTCGAGCACCCTCGGGTGCTCGTACTGGCGCGGCACACCGAGCTCCTGGCTCAAGTCGCCTTCGCCGATCAGGATCAGGCCGACGCCCGGCACCTTCGCGAGGATATCGTCGAGGTTCTCGATCGCGAGCGTGTCCTCGATCATCAGCATCACCAGCACCTCGCCCTCGGGGTCGAGCGGCCAGACGCCGGCCTTCTTGTAGTATTCCTGCTGGGTCAGGCCCCAGTAGCGCGAGCAG
>DASXCK010000292.1:0-3364 GCA_036491235.1 Xanthobacteraceae bacterium
GCCGGCCCGCGATGGGGACGCGCCAGTAGCGATAACCGGGAAGACCCGACCGTGCTGCCTTGGTTTGGATAGGGAGACCCCGTCCGCACGCCCGGCAATGATGAACAAGCCTCTTCGGTAGCCCGAGCCGGTGGGTGGAGAACCGGCAGAGACCAAAAAAGCCCGCTCCGTCGTTGCTTTAAGCCGCGTCCCTCGTGGAGAACGAGGTGCGCCGGTTTCGCCTCCGGCTGTCAGTCAAGTGTTCGGAGCTGCAAGCGATCGCAGACTTTTGTGTCGAGTTGTGACACGCCGTCTTGGCGATCTCACTCCGGGCGGCTGTCCGGCCTCTTGTCCGGATGCCCACCGACCGACACACGGCCACAGGCACGTGCGAATTTGGGCAAGACTGAAATAAGTTGAATCCGACTTTCACGCAAGAAAAAATCGCGACGCGTGCAAAGTTTTTTCACCACGCGCGCGAAAAGAGATGGAGAAGATTACGAGAAGCTTAATTGCGAGCGTCTACGCGACGCTCAGAGCGACGCTTGAAGCGTCGCGTCGAGGTCACTCACGCGCCGTGAAAGGCTCGACGTGCATGCCATTGCGCACAAAGGCCGCCATCACGGCGAGTCCGATGACGAAGAACACGATCTGGAAGATGTAGACGCCGGTCGAGCCGAGTCCGATCAAGCTCGCGGCTGCCCAGCCACCCGCGAAGGCGGCGCCGAAGACCTCGGCGCTGATAAGGATCGCGGCACTCAGAACGGTCGACACGTTCTGCCACAGAATCCGCCGTGGTCCCTTGGTTGAAGCTACGTCGCGCATCGCATAAATCCCTGTCTGGCGGCCGCAATCTCCATCAAATAGGCACCGCGATCAAGCCCGGCAAGCCGCATGACGTGCGGCCGGCCGAGCGACGTCCCGAGCGAGTTTCGAACGAGGTCACATGAGCCAAGCCCCCTCCACGTCTCCCGCATCCGGCGACAACCCGCTTCTGCGAGCCTGGGACACGCCGTTCACGGCGCCGCCATTCGCGGCGATCCGGCCGGAGCACTTCGGCCCGGCCTTCGCGGCGGCCTTCGACGCGCATCGGCGCGAGGTCGCGGCGATCGCGGGCGAGAAGGCGGCGCCGAACTTTGGCAACACCGTGGCGGCGCTCGAACGCGCGGGGCGGACGCTCGCACGGGTCTCGTCGGTCTTCTTTGCCCTCGTCGGCGCCCACAGCAACGAGGCGCTGCTCGCGCTGGAGCGCGAGATCGTGCCCCGCCTCACCGCCCATTGGGACGCGATCCATATGAATCAGGCGCTGTTCGCCCGAATCGCGGCCGTCCAGGAGAACCCGGCCGGGCTCGACGCCGAACAGGCGCGCGTGCTCGACCGCTACTTCGTGACCTTCCGTCGGGCGGGCGCCGGCCTCGACGAGGCGGCGCGGCGGCGGCTCGCCGAGATCGGCGAGCGCCTCGCGGCGCTCGGCACCCAGTTCAGCCAGCGGGTGCTGGCCGACGAGCAGGGCTATGTGCTGCCGCTCGACGGCGAGCGGGACCTCGCGGGCCTGCCGGAGCATCTGCGCGCCGCCGCCGGCGCGGTCGCACAAGAACGCAGGCTCAAGAGCCCGGCGGCGATCACGCTGTCGCGCTCCAGCGTCGAGCCGTTCCTCGCGTTCTCGCGCCGGCGCGACCTGCGCGAAAGGGCGTTTCGCGCCTGGATCGCGCGCGGCGAAGGCGGCACCGACGACAACCGGCCGGTCCTCGCCGAGATGGTGCGGCTGCGCACCGAGAAGGCAAAGCTGCTCGGCTATCCGACCTGGGCGGACTACCGGCTCGACGACGCCATGGCGAAGACGCCGGCGGCGGCGCGCCGGCTCCTCGAGAAGGTCTGGGCGCCGGCGCGCGCGCGGGCGCTCGCCGACCGCGACGCCATGCAGGAGATGATTCGCGCCGAGGGCGGCAACTTCGCGCTCGCGGGCTGGGACTGGCGCTACTACGCCGAGAAGCTGCGGCAGGCACGCTGCGACATCGCCGAGGGCGAGTTCGAGCCGTATCTCCAGCTCGACCGCATCATCGCGGCCGCCTTCGAGACCGCCCACCGGCTCTTCGGCATCACGGCGACGCCGCGCATCGACGTGCCGGTCTGGCATCCGGACGTGCGCGCCTTCGAGATCAAGGCGGCCGACGGACGCCACCTCGGCCTCTTTTTTGGCGACTATTTCGCCCGGCCGTCAAAGCGCAGCGGCGCCTGGATGTCGAGCCTGCGCGACCAGGAGAAGCTCGACGGTGAGGTGCGGCCGCTGGTGTTCAACGTCATGAACTTCGCCAAGGGGGCCGGCGGCGGCCCGGCGCTGCTCAGCCATGACGACGCCCGCACCCTCTTCCACGAGTTCGGCCATGGGCTGCACGCGCTGCTCTCGGACGTGACCTACCCGCTGATCTCCGGGACCGGGGTCGCGACCGACTTCGTCGAGCTGCCGTCGCAGCTCTACGAGCAGTGGCTCGATACGCCGGAAGTGCTCAAGGCGTTCGCGGTGCACTACCGCACCGGCGAACCGATGCCGGATGCCCTGATCGCCAAGCTCAAGGCGGCGCGCACCTTCAACCAGGGCTTCACGACGGTCGAATACGTCGCTTCCGCGATCGTCGACCTCGACTTCCATTCGCTCGTCGACGCCGACCAGCTCGACCCGGCGACGTTCGAGCGCACCGCGCTCGACCGCATCGGCATGCCGGAGGAGATCGTGATGCGGCACCGTTCGCCGCATTTCACCCACGTGTTCGCGGGGGACCACTATTCGGCGGCCTATTACAGCTATATGTGGTCGGAGGTGCTCGACGCCGACGCCTTCAACGCTTTCCAGGAGACCGGCAACGTGTTCGATCCCGCGACCGCCGAGCGGCTCTATCGCTTCATCTATTCGGCGGGCGGCTCGCGCACGCCGGACGAGTCCTACAAAGCCTTCCGCGGGCGGCTGCCGACCGAGGACGCGCTGCTCAAGCGGCGCGGCCTCGCCGACGCGGCGGCGGTCTGATCCCGTGGTATCTTCCGTGAATCTGCACAGCGCCGGCCATCGCGGCGGGGTCGCGGCGGCCCCGCATGCCGCCGCCGCCGAGGCCGGCCGCGCCGTGCTCGCCGAGGGCGGCAACGCCATCGAGGCGATGGTCGCCATGGCGGCGACCATCGCGGCGGTCTACCCGCACATGAACCATATCGGCGGCGACGGCTTCTGGCTGATCCGCGAGCGCTCCGGCCGGGTGCGGGCGCTGATGGCGGCCGGCCGTGCCGGCACCAATGCGCGGCGCGAGCTCTACCGCGACCACGAGGCGATCCCGGCGCGCGGGGCGCTGGCGGCGCTCACGGTGCCGGGGGCGGTCGCGGGGTGGGCGCTCGCGCT
>DASXCK010000293.1:0-5456 GCA_036491235.1 Xanthobacteraceae bacterium
CAAGCAGGCCTGCCAGAAGGCCGGCATCGACCTCGAGCTCAAGGCGGTGCCGGCGTCCGTCTTCTTCTCCTCCGACGTCGGCAACCCCGACACCTACACCAAGTTCTACTGCGATCTGCAGATGTACAACACGACCATGCCGTGGCCGGATCCGCAGCCGTTCATGGACCAGTTCGTGTCGTGGGAGATCGCCAACAAGGACAACAAGTGGCAGGGCCGCAACATCACGCGCTATACCAACGACGAGTGCGACAAGGCGTATCGCGACGCGATGGTCGAGCTCGATCCGGTCAAGCGCGCAGCGCTCTACATCAAGATGAACGATCTGGTGTGCACCGCGCACAACGTCATCCCGATCGTCCAGCGGCCAAAAGCCCAGGCGATCTCCAATAAGCTGCGCCAGCCGCCGATCGCGAGCTGGGACAACGATCTGTCACAGCTCGCCGATTGGTACCGCGAGGCCTGATGAAACGCGCCATGCTGGTCATTGCGGTGGCGCGCAGCGTGTGCGCGCCGCGCGACGGCCGGCCGGACCGACGTAACCAGGACGCGCGCTGACGCATGGGCCGCTATCTCCTCAGGCGCCTGCTGATCGCGATCCCGAGCCTGATCGGGATCAGCATCGTCCTGTTCGCCGTACTCGCGCTGGCGCCGGGCGATCCGTTCGGCGATATGGCGACCAGCCCCGATATCCCACCCGAGGTGCGCGAGGCGTTGCGCATCCAGTTCGGGCTCGATGACCCGATCCCGATCCGCTACATGCACTGGTTCGTCGCCATGCTCCACGGCGACTGGGGCTTCTCGTTCGTCAGCCGCATCGACGTCAGCCGGCTCATCATCGAGCGGGTGCCGACCACGCTCATCGTGATCGGCTCGTCGCAGATCCTCGCCCTGCTGATCGCGCTGCCGGTCGGCACATTCGCGGCGGCGCGCCCCTACTCGCTCTTCGACCAGGTCGCCACCGCCTTCGCGTTCATCGGCTTCTCGCTGCCGACCTTCTTCACCGGGCTCCTGTTCATACTCTTGTTCAGCATCCAACTGCACTGGCTCCCCTTCGTCTACCGCACCGACATCGGCGGCAGCGGCTGGCCCTGGATGTGGGAACACATCAAGCAGGCGATCATGCCGATCGCGGTGCTCGGGTTGTTCCAAGGTGCGTCCTGGACGCGCTACGTGCGCTCCGCCATGCTCGACGTGATCCGGCTCGACTACGTGACGACCGCGCGCGCCAAGGGACTGCCCGAGCGTTCCGTAATCCTCAGGCACGTGGTGCGCAACGCGCTGATCCCGGTCGTGACCCTCGTCGCCTTGCAGATGCCCGCCGTATTCGGCGGCGCCATCATCACGGAGCAGATCTTCCGTGTCCCCGGCATCGGGTCGCTGCTGATCAATTCGATCCTCGCCAACGACACGCCCGTGGTCATGGGCGTAACCTTCGTGTTCGCGTGCCTCGTCATTTTGTTCAACCTCCTCGCAGACCTCATCTATGGCTGGCTCGACCCGCGTATTGCCTACCGCTGAGACCGCGGCGGCCACGGCCCCCGCGGCTGCCGGCACCGCGCTGGCGGCCCCGGTCATGCCGGCGGCGTCAGGCGGCGGCATTCCGCGCAGGCGCATCTCGCCCGGCCACGATGCCTGGCGCCGCTTCGGCCGTCATCGCCTCGCGTTGACGAGCGCCATCGTCCTGCTCCTGATCATCGTGACGGTGGTGCTCGGGCCCCTGTGGTGGCGCGTGCCGATCAACGACATCGACTTCGCCGCGACGCTTGCGGGCCCGTCATGGCATCATCCGTTCGGCACCGACGACCTCGGCCAGGATATCCTTGCCCGCGTGCTCTATGGCGGGCGCATCTCACTCGGCGTCGGCCTGACGGCCATGCTGGTCGCCGTCTTCGTCGGCACCGTCGTCGGCGCGCTCGCCGGCATCTCGCGCGGCTGGGTCGATGCGGCGCTGATGTGGCTCACCGATCTTTTCCTCTCGTTGCCGCAGCTGCCACTCCTGCTCCTGATCATTTACCTCTTCCGCGACGCCCTGAAGGCGCTGGTCGGGGCCGAGGTCGGCGTGTTCGTGCTCATCGTCACGGTGATCGGCGGCTTTCGCTGGATGCCGGTGGCGCGACTGGTGCGGGCGCAGTTCTTCTCGCTACGCGAGAAGGAGTTCGTCGAGGCCGCGCGTGCGCTCGGCGCCAGCACCTGGCGTCAGGTGGTGCATCACATGCTGCCTAATGCCCTCGGTCCCGTGATCGTCGCCGGCACCATCGAGGTCGCGGCCGCGATCATCGCCGAGTCGACGCTGTCGTTCCTGGGCTTAGGCTTTCCGCCCGACATCCCGAGCTGGGGACGTCTGCTCTACGACGCCAAGGACAATCTCGACGTCGCGCCGCACTGGGCGCTGTTCCCCGGCGCCGCGATCTTCATCACCGTGCTGACGCTCAACTTCGTCGGCGACGGCTTGCGCGACACGTTCGACCCGCGAAAGGTGATGTAGCCGTGAACGTACAGGCCTCGAGCGCGGCCACGGGCGAGCGTCTGCTCGAAATCCGCGGATTGCGGACGGACTTCAAGACCGAGGACGGCATCGTGCACGCGGTCGACGGCGTCGACCTCGAGATCGCGCGCGGCGAGACGCTCGGCGTCGTCGGCGAATCGGGCTCCGGCAAATCGGTCACGGCCCTCTCGGTGCTCAAGCTGATCGCCATGCCGCCGGGCCGCATCGCGGGCGGTCGCATCCTGTGGCGCGGCCGCGACCTCGTGCCGCTCGGCCCACACGAGATGCGGCAGATCCGCAGCAAGGAGATCGCCATCGTCTTCCAGGAGCCGATGACCTCGCTCAATCCGGTCTATACGGTCGGCGACCAGATCGCCGAGGTGGTCCGCCTGCACGAGAATGTCCGCAAGCGCGCCGCGCACGACCGCGCGATCGAGATGCTCCGCCTCGTCAACATTCCGACGCCGGAGCGGCGGGTCGACTACTATCCGCATCAGTTCTCCGGCGGCATGCGTCAGCGCGTCATGATCGCCATGGCGCTCGCGTGCAACCCCGCCTTGCTGATCGCCGACGAGCCGACCACGGCTCTCGACGTCACGATCCAGGCGCAGATCCTCGAGCTGCTGGCCGAGATGAAGTCGCGCCTCGGCATGGCCGTGATGCTCATTACCCACGCCATGGGCGTGGTCGCCGAGACGGCGCAGCGCGTCGTCGTCATGTATGCGGGCCGCGTCGTCGAGGAGGCGCCGGTCGGCGAGCTCTTTGCCCGCCCGCGTCACCCCTATACGCAGGGACTGATCCGCTCGATCCCGCGCATCGACACGGCGGCGACGCGCAAGTCGCGCCTCGAGTCGATCCCCGGCGTCGTGCCGAGCCCGCTCGAGCCGCTGCCGGGCTGCCGCTTCGCGCCGCGCTGCCCGTTCGTTCGCGACGACTGCATCGCCGCCGTGCCGCCGCTGCGCGAGATCGCGCCGGGCCATCGCGTCGCATGTGTGCTGGAGTGATGGGGCCGTCATGACCGAAACGACGACCGCGCCGGTGACCGAGACGACGACCGCGCCGCTGCTGCGCGTCAAGAACCTGGTGAAGAACTTCGTCATCGGCGGCGGCCTGTTCGCGCGCGGCGCCGAGCAGGTGCACGCCGTCAACGACGTAAGCTTCGAGCTCGCCGCCGGCGAGACGCTGGGGCTCGTCGGCGAGTCGGGCTGCGGCAAGTCGACCACCGGCCGCTGTATCCTGCGGCTGATCGAGCCGACCGCGGGTGAGGTGTGGTTCGAGGGCAAGAACGTCACGGCGCTCGACAAGAACGAGCTGCGCGCACTCTGTCGCGACATGCAGATCATCTTCCAGGACCCCTACGCGTCGCTAGATCCGCGCATGACGGTCGGCAACATCATCGGCGAGGCGCTGACCATTCACCGCCTCGCCAAGACCCGGCAGGCGTACGAGGACCGCATCGTCGAGCTGCTCGAGACCGTCGGCCTGCACGCCGACCACGCGCGGCGCTATCCGCACGAGTTCTCGGGCGGCCAGCGCCAGCGCATCGGCATCGCGCGCGCGCTCGCGGTCTCGCCCAAGCTCGTGGTCTGCGACGAGCCGGTGTCGGCCCTCGACGTGTCGATCCAGGCGCAGGTGGTCAATCTCCTGGAGGACCTGCAGGAGCGGTTCGGCCTGACCTACATCTTCATCGCCCACGACCTCTCGGTGGTCGAGCACATCTCGACGCGCGTCGCCGTGATGTATCTCGGCAAGATCGTCGAGCTCGCGAGCGCGCACGACCTCTATGCGACGCCGCTGCATCCCTACACCGAGGCGCTGATGTCGGCGGTGCCGATCCCCGACCCGAGCGTCAAGCGCCAGCGCATCGTGCTGCAGGGCGACGTGCCCAGCCCGATGCGGCCGCCCTCCGGCTGCCACTTCCACACGCGCTGCCCGATCCGCCAGCTTCCGCTGTGCGCCGAGGAGATGCCCGCCCTCGAGCAGAAGCGCGATGGGCATTGGGCGGCATGTCATTTGCGCGGCTGAAGAACGTCAACGACAAAAGCATGGCCCGTAGGGCGGGCAAAGGCGTGAAGCGCCGTGCCCACGCGGGCCTATTTCACCGCGTGGGCACCGCGGGTCTGACGCCCTGCAATGACGCAGGCATGTCGGCCGCCCTTGCCCACCCTACTCCGCCGCAACGTGCGCAAAACTCTGCACGTCCGCGTTGACCAGGTCGAGCGGCGACGCGGTCTGCTCCAGCATGCCCCAGCCTTTGAGCCAGTCGAAGGTGCGCGTCATCTCGTCGAGCGGGATCGGCGCCGGATCGCATACGACGAGCCGGCTCTCGCGCAGGTCCTCGACCTTCAGCGCCGCGACCTCCGGATCGGTCTTGCCGTGATAGTCGATGAAGTAATGCAGGTAGGCGCGCTTGTTCGCGTTGATCCGGCGCACCGCCTCGCGCACCGCGCGGTTGAACGCCGTATAGGTCTCGGCATCGACCCGATCGGAAGCTACCTCGGTGCCATGGAAGAAGGCCGAGCACAGGATGCGGCAGCCCTTCTTCTCGGCAAGTGTAATGTGCGGCTCGGTGAGCGTGGTTGCTTCGATCTCGCCGTCGAGCAATGACTTCAGGCGGAAGCGGGAGCCGTTCGGCGCGCGGCATAGCTTGATCATCTCGCGCGGCAAAAACCCCTCCAGCATGTGCAGCGCGATGTAGTGGGTGCCGAAGTAGAACGGCACGCCGATGGTCCGGTTGGCGAGCTGCTGCGGCGTATAGATGTCCGAGTCCGGCCGCACCACGACGGCGGCATAGCTCACGATCGCGCGGCGGCCGACCTGCCGGCTGCCCTGGCGCGTCTCCTGCACGCGGCAGTAGTTGCCCCATTCGCAGGCGTTGTACATGTCGGCCGCGCCCTGCTCGAGCAGGCGGCCGTGACTCGCGAACGGATTGACGCCCTTCGGGCTGGTCACGCCGGTGTCGGTCTTC
>DASXCK010000294.1:0-15630 GCA_036491235.1 Xanthobacteraceae bacterium
GCCGAAGCGGCTGCGCGCCATCGCGTAGGTGATCCACACCGTGAGCGCGAGCACCGCGACGTAGATGTAGTAGTACGGAACGGCGCTGCGGAAGACGAGGTCCCACCAGCCGCGCGGCGTCGCCGGGCCCTGCAGGCCGATTGCGGCACCGAGCAGGTCCCAGTTGCTCACCACCAGGCGGATCAGCTCCGCGACCGCGATGGTCGCCATGCTGAAATAGTGGCCCTGCAGCCGGAAGGTGGGAAAGCCGATGAGGAGCGAGATCGCGACCGCCACGACGATGCCGAGCGGCAGCCCGACGACGGGCGGCGCCTGCCACAGCGTATAGACCAGAACCGGCGCATAGGCGCCGGCGCCGAAGAAGATCGCGTGCCCGACCGACACCTGGCCCGCATAGCCGCCGACGATGTTCCACGCACAGGCGCTGATCGCCGCGAGCACCAGCGTCGCGCCCACGTCCTGGAGGAAATCGGCGCTGTCGAGGCCTGCGACCGCGAGCGGAAAGACGAGCAGCCCGCCCCACAGCACGATCGAGCCCCAGCGCCCGCTCATGACTCACCCATTTTTTCCGTCATGGCCGGGCTTAGCCGTTCGAAGAACGGCGTCGCTTCGCTCGCCTGTGTCCCGGCCATCCGCGTCTTGCCAAGGAGAAAGACGTGGATGCGCGGGACAAGCCCGCGCATGACGGTCGTAGGTGAGAGGCATCCGCCCATCCTCACACCGTGCCGAGCAGGCCCTGCGGCCTGACCCACAAAACAGCGACGAACATCGCGTACACCACGATGTCTTTGTAGATCGGTCCGATGAGGTAGCCGGCCAGCGCCTCGACGAGCCCGACCGTGAGCCCGGCGATCACCGCGCCCGGCACGCTGCCGAAGCCGCCGAGCGAGACCACCACGAAGGCGGTGAGCACGAAGGTCTCGCCCACCGACGGCGAGAACGGGTACGCGATCGCCATCAGCGCGCCCGCGATGCCGGCGCTCGCGGCCGACAGGCCCCACGCCAGCGCCTGCATGCGATCCGGTCGGATGCCCATCAGCATGGCGGCGTTGCGGTCCTCGGCGACCGCGAGCATGCGGCTGCCGAGCGTCGTGCGGGTGAGCAGCACGTGCATGCCGATCGCCAGCAGCGCGGCGACCACGCCGGCGAGAAGCTGCGCCTTGCTGATGTAGATGCCGCCGAGATCGAGGGTGCTGGAGAGCGAGGTGTCGGGCAGAGTGCGGAAGTCGGACTTGAAAACGTAGAACGCCGAGTAGCGCAAGAGCAGCGCGAGTCCGAAGGTCGAGAGGATCTGCGAGAGCATCGGCCCGCGCATCACGTGGCGGATCAGGCCCGTGTAGACGATCGCGCCGAGCGCGAACAGCACGATCGCAGCCGCCGGCGTGTAGGCGGCCGGCCCGAACTGCCCCCACGTGATGACCAGCGCTACATACATGCCGAGCATCACGAACTCGCCGTGGGCGAAGTTGATGAAGTTCATCATGCCCCAGATGAGCGTGAGCCCGGACGAGAACAGCGCGTAAACGGCCCCCAGCAGGAGGCCGCTGACGGCTGCTTGCAGCAGGATCATGTGCGCCGCGCGCTATTTCCAGCCCGACATCGGCCACTTGATCGGCGCGCGCGCCGACTTGTCGGGCCACACCGGCACGTAGTCCTTGCCCTGCAGCTGGATCAGGTAGGTCGCCGCCAGGGTGTTTTGTCCGGTCTTGTCGAACTTCACGCCGCGGAAGCCCATCATCAGCTGCTCGGGCTTGAGGTCGGTGTCCTGCAGCGCCTTCTGCACCTTGGCTGGCTCGGCCGAGCCCGCGCGATTGATCGCGTCGGCGAGCACGAGCATCGACTGCATGTCGCGCGCGCTGGTATCGTCCATCTCGTGGCCGGTCTTGGCCTTGAACAGCCCATTGATCTTGTAGGTGACGCTGTTTTGGTCGCCGACCGCCCAGGTGCTGCGGTTCATCACGCCCTGCGAGATGGCGCCGACGCTCGGAACGAAGGTCGGATCCGAGAAGCCGGAATCGTCGCCGATCACCATGGCGGGCCGGTAATCGAGGTTCTTGAACGTCTTCATGTAGAGGATCGCATCGGCCGTGTAGGAGACGAAGATCACGACGTCGGGATTCTTCGCCTTGAGCTGGAGCACCTGCGCGGTCACGTCGGTCGCGTTGGCGCTGTAGGGAATCTGCGCCGTCACCGTGATGCCATGGGCCTTCGCCTGCTCCTGAAGCGTGCCGGCGACCGAGGTGCCGTAGTCGGTGTTCTCGTTGACGATCGCGATCGAGGCGACCTTGCGGCCGGCCTTCTTCATGTCGTCGATGAACTGCATGTAGTTCGCCGCGAAGTCGGACGCGATCGGCGTGGTGCGAAACACCCATTTGAAGCCGCGGCCCGTGATGTTGGCGGCGACCGAGTCGCCGACGACGAACGGAATGCCGTACCGCTCGGCCACCGCGGTCGCGGTGAAGCTCACGTTGGATTGGTAGGCGCCGACCAGCGCCGCGACTTTTTCCTGCGTGATCAGGCGCAGCGTCTGGCTCTGCCCTTCGGCCGGGTTGCCTTGATGATCGGCCGAGACGAGCACGATCTTGGCGCCGCCGAGGTTTGGCAGGCCGCCTTGCCCGACCGACGGAAGGGCCGCGAGCTCCGGATGCTTGTTGTTGATGAGGTCGACCGCGAGCTGGATCGCGGCAAGCGACGAGCGGCCCGCATTGGCGGCATTGCCGGACAGCGGAAAGACCGCTCCGATCTTGACGTCGGCGGCCGATGCCGGACCGATCGCCAGTGCCATCGTCAAGACTGTCGTAACCGCGGCCGCGGCGAGCAAAGCTTTGCTGCGCATGGTTTCCTCTCCAAATTTCGCGATCCGCCGTTGTGGCGCTGTCGGCGGTGCCCCCGGCAACTCTAACCCATGTTACGCCAATCCGTCAGCCTGAGGTGCGAGCCCTCGGGTCGCGCCGAGCGCGCCCAAGGGTAAACTCCGCGAGCCTCGAAGGATGGCGGCCGCTGAGGCGCAACAAGCGGGCAAGCAGCACGGCACGGGCCCTTCGAGGCTCGCTTCGCTCGCACCTCAGGGTGACGACCTTAGACCAGAGAGAGGTTGCTCAGGGCGCTCTCAGCCGCGCGGTCGCCGCGACATCGAGCCGCCCCTGCGCATCGACCGCGACGCCATAATCGCGCCGGGCCTCCTCGGCGGTGATCAGGCCGTCGAGCACGTCGTCGCGCACGCGCTGCGGGTCGCGCTTCTTCGGGTCGCCGAAACCGCCGCCGCCCGGGAGGCCGAGCTGGATCGCGTCGCGCGCCGGCACGGTCTGGCGGCCCTTGGGCCGGATCGGCCGGCCCGAGCGCAGCGTCACCGAGCCCTTCCCGCCTGGCTTGCCGCCATCGCGGCCCCGGGCGGCGTTCTTCACCCGTTCGAAGTTGCATAGGAGCGCGATCGGCGCCGCGCCGGCGCCGCCGAGCTCGATCACCTGGCCGAGCCCGCCGCGAAATTCGCCGGCGCCGCCCGAGCTTTCGCGAAATTCGCGGCGATAGAAAACCACCGGCGCGACGCTTTCGGTCGCCTCTACCGGAATGGTGCGCACGCCGGACGGAAACGCGGTCGCGCTCAGCCCGTCCTTGCCGGGCCGCGCGCCGGCGCCGCCGCAGTGGAAGATCACGGTCGAGAACGCCGCCAGCGCATTCGCGTCGGTGCCTTCTTCGACCTCGTCGACCAGCGAGCCGCCGCCAAAGATCTGCGGATTCCACAACGACGAGGCGCCCTCGGCGGGCGTGCCGCCCTTGATCACCTGGTGCAGGCAGCCCGAGACAACGTCGGGCAGCATGTGCCCGACCGTGTGGCGCGCCGCGACCGGCCACGGCCGATTGACGTTGAGCACGCAGCCTTCCGGCGCCGCGACCGTGATGGCGCTGAGCGAGCCCGCATTGTTCGGCACTTCGGGCGCGACCAGGCATTTGACGCCGAATGCCGTGTAGGCGAGGCAATAGTTGTAGACCACGTTGATGCCGTGGCTCGATGCCGGCGAGGTGCCGGCGAAATCGACATGGATGCCGTCATCGGAAATCGTCAGCGCCGCCGTCAGCGTGAGCGGCTTGTCGTAGCCGTCCATGGTCAGGCTGTTGTGAAAAGTGCCCTTCGGCAGCGCGCGGATGCGGGCGAGCGTCGCCTCGCGCGAGGCTTCCACGATGGTGTCGCCGAGCCGGTCGAGATTGGCGATCTCGAACTCGTCCATCATCTCGACGAGCCGCCGGCTGCCCGCGTCGTTACAGGCCGCGCACGCGTAGATATCGCCCTCGACCTGCAGCGGCTCGCGCACATTGGCGCGCACCAGGCGCAAGAGGTCCTCGTTCATCACGCCTTCGCGCGCCAGCGGCATGATCGGGATCGCGAGACCTTCTTCGAACACCTGCCGCCCGTCCGGCCCCATGCCGAGCCCGCCGATGTCGACCACGTGGATCGTGTTGGCAAAAAGTCCCACCGGCTCGCCACGGTGGAAACTCGGCGTCACCACCGTGATGTCGTGCAGGTGGCCCGAGGTGAGCCACGGATCATTGGTGATGTAGTGGTCGCCCGGCTTCATCTGCGCGAGCGGAAACGCTTTCAAGAAATGGATGACCGCATTGGCCATCGAGTTGACGTGGCCGGGCGTCCCCGTCACCGCTTGCGCCAGCATGCGCCCCGCGCGGTCGAACACCCCGGCCGACAGGTCGCCGGCCTCGCGAACCGAGGTGCTGAAGGCCGTGCGCAGCATGGTCTGCGCCTGCTCTTCGACCACTGCGATCAAGCGGCTCCACATGATCTGCGTGTGAATCTGCGCGAGCGCGGCGTTCGGGCGGGCGACCATGGTGATCTCTATGTTGTAAGGCTGGCAGGGCGCCTATGCTCCCTCTCCCCGCAGGGGAGAGAGTTGGGGTGAGGGGCTCTGTTACTCTCGTATGCCGAGCGCCCCTCACCCGGCTCGCTTCGCTCGCCACCCTCTCCCCAAAGGGGAGAGGGGAAGATGCATATGCCCCGGCTCATCACATATCCCGACGCGTCAGCTCGATGTAGCCGAAGCGATCAATCCGCGCGTCGAACGACGCACTGACCACCGTCGACGTTTCTTCCTCCGCGATCACGGCCGGGCCGCGGATGCGCGCGCCGGGCGCAAGGTCTGCGCGCCAGTAGATCGGCACGTCGGCGAACTCGCCGCTGTCCGGGTCGAACACCTGGCGACGCGAGCGGGCCTTTGGTTCGGAAGGCTGCTCGCTGCGCGGCTCGGCAAGGCGACCCTCGGCGGGTGCGCTCAGCGACAGGACCCAGCTCAGGATCTCGATCTCGACTCCGGGCAGGGCGCGGCTGTAGAGGGCGCCATAAGCCGCCGCGAAGCACTCCGCGATCACCTGGCGATCCGCGGCCGTGAAGGCCCGCACCGGCAGCTCGACCGCGATCTCGTGACCCTGGCCGCGGTAACGCATGAAAGCCGAGCGCTGCTCTGTCAGCGGTGCGCTCGGCGCGCCTTGTCGCACGATCGCCTGCGCCTCGGCGCGCATCTCGGCGAGGAGCGCATTTGCGGCCGCCGGATCGAAACTGCCGAGCCGGGTAAGCCGCCCACGCACGATCTCGTAGGCGACCGGCGCGCGCAGCAGCCCCACCGCCGATCCGACGCCCGCATTCGCGGGTACGAGCACGCGCGCGATCCCTGTCTTCTCGGCGACGCGCACCGCATGCAGCGGCGCGGCGCCGCCGAACGCGATCAGCGTGCGGGCGCGCAGGTCCTTGCCGCTCTCGATCGCGTGCACGCGCGCCGCGTTGGCCATGTTCTCGTCGACGATCTCGCTGATGCCGAGCGCCGCGTGCTCGGCCGCGAGGCTCAGCGCTTTGCCGATCCGCTCCGCGATCGCGCCTTTGGCGCCCGCGACGTCGAGCGCCATCTTCCCGCCCGAGAAGGTCGCGGGATCGATCCGGCCCAGCACCACGTCCGCATCCGTCACGGTCGATTCGGTCCCGCCGCGGCCGTAGCACACGGGCCCCGGCTCGGAAGCCGCGCTCTGCGGCCCGACCGCGATGCGTCCGAGCGCGTCGACGCGCGCGATCGAGCCGCCGCCGGCGCCGATCTCGACCATCTCGATCACCGGAATGCGCAGCGGCAGGCCGCTGCCCTTGAGAAAGCGATAGATGCGCGCCACCTCCAGCGTACGCGCTGTCTGCGCCCGCCCCTTGTCGATCAGGCAGATTTTTGCGGTGGTGCCGCCCATGTCGAAGGAGAGCACCTCGTCGAGCCCGTGCTGGCGCGCGATGCAGCCCGCGAAGATGGCGCCGCCCGCCGGGCCCGATTCGATGAGGCGTACCGGAAAGCGGATCGCGGTCTCGACGGTCGTGATCCCGCCGCCCGAGCTCATCAAGAGCATCGGGCATTTGAAGCCGGCGCGCGTGAGCTCGCGCTCCAGATTCTTCAGATAGCGTCCCATCAGCGGCTGGATGTAGGCATTGGCGCAGGCGGTGGAGAAGCGCTCGTATTCTCGCATTTCCGGCGATACCTCGGACGAGAGCGTCACCGCGATACCCGGCAGTTGCCGGCGGATCGCGTCGCCCACGCGCTGTTCGTGCTCCGGGTTGGTGAAGCTGTGCAGGAAGCCGACCGCGACGGCCTCGGCTTCCTGCGCCGCGAGCGCGTCGAGCGCGGCCGCAAGGCTGTTGTCGTCCAGCGGCGTGAGAACGCTGCCCTGCGCGTCGATGCGCTCGCGCACCGGAAAGCGCAGCCGACGCGGCACCAGCGGCGGCGGCAGGTCGATGTTGACGTCGTACTGCTCGAACCGGTTCTCGTGGCGGATCTCGACCACGTCGCGGAAGCCCTCGGTGGTGAGCAGCGCCGTCTTCGCGCCCTTGCGCTCGATGATGGCGTTGGTCGCCAGCGTCGTGCCGTGCACGATCAGGCTCACGTCGGGCGGCGCGACGCCGGCCTCGGCCGTGACCATGCGCAAGGCCGCGACCACGGCTTCCTCGGGCGCGCGCGGCGTGGTCAGCGTCTTCGCCGTGAAACGGCGCTCGCCGACCTCGAGCGCCACGTCCGTGAACGTACCGCCGATGTCGAGGCCGAGACGAATTGTCGGGGAAGACGTCACGCTTGCTGATCCACGTTGCGTGACGACGCTACGCCATCCGTGGGGTGGATGGTAGCGGGTGACTCAGACCCGTCATGCCCGCGAATGCGGGCATCCACGTCTTATCGGAGCCGCACAAGCAAGACGTGGATGGCCGGGACAAGCCCGGCCATGACGGATCGTGAGGGTCACTGCGCCTCAATACTCCGCATGCCCTGGCGTGCGCGGAAATGGAATCGCGTCGCGCACGTTGGCGAGGCCGGTCACATAGGCGAGCGTGCGCTCGAAACCGAGGCCGAAGCCGGCGTGCGGCACGGTCCCGTAGCGGCGCAGGTCGCGATACCAGCCGTATTGCGCCTTGTCGATCGAGCGCTCCGTCATGCGCGCATCGAGCACGTCGAGCCGCTCCTCGCGCTGGCTGCCGCCGATGATCTCGCCGATGCCGGGCGCCAGCACGTCCATGGCGGCGACAGTCTTTCCGTCGTCGTTCACCCGCATATAGAACGCCTTGATGTCCTTCGGGTAGTTCATCACGACCGCCGGCTTCTTGGCGTGCTTCTCGGTGAGGTAGCGTTCATGCTCCGACTGCAGGTCGATGCCCCAGCGCACCGGAAACTCGAATTTCTCCTTCTTCTCCTGCGCCCGCTCCAGCACGCGGATCGCCTCGGCGTAGTCCATGCGGACGAAGTCGGAGGCGACGATGCCCTCGAGCTTGGCGACGAGGCCTTTCTCGACGCGCTCGTCGAAGAAAGCGAGATCCTCGTGCCGCTCGTTGAGCAGCGCCGTGAAGGTGTATTTCAGCAGCCGCTCCGCCAATGTCGCGTTGTCGGAGAGGTCGGCGAAGGCGATCTCCGGCTCGATCATCCAGAACTCGGCGAGATGACGGCTGGTGTTGGAGTTCTCGGCGCGGAACGTCGGGCCGAAGGTGTAGACCTTGGTCAGTGCGAGGCAGTAGGCCTCGACATTGAGCTGGCCCGACACCGTGAGAAATGCCTCGCGGCCGAAGAAGTCCTGCGCGAAATCGATCTTGCCGGCGGGCGTGCGCGGCAGATTGGCGAGATCGAGGGTCGAGACGCGAAACAGCGCCCCCGCGCCTTCCGCGTCGGACGACGTGATGATCGGCGTGTTGACCCAGAGGAATCCGTTCTCATGGAAGAAGCGATGGATCGCCTGGGCGAGCGTGTGGCGCACGCGCGTCGCCGCGCCGATCACGTTGGTGCGCGGCCGCAAATGCGCGACCTCGCGCAGGAACTCCATGGTGTGAGGCTTGGGCTGGATCGGATAGGTGTCGGGATCGTCGACCCAGCCGATCACGCGAATGGCGCTCGCCTGCATCTCGAACGGCTGCCCCTTCGCGGGCGAGGGCACGATGACGCCGGTGGCCTCGATCGCGCAGCCGGTGGTGATCTTGAGCACCTCGTCGGCGTAGTTCGGCAGCGTATTGGGTGCGACCACCTGAACGGGGTGGAACGCCGAGCCGTCCGACAGGTGGACGAAGGAGATGCCGGCCTTCGAGTCACGCCGGGTGCGCACCCAGCCTCTGACCGTGACCGGCGTCTCCGGCGGAGCCTCGCCGGCCAGGATGCTGCGGACATTGAATTCGCTCGTGCTCACGGACTTCTCGCCTGGCTTGGTTCCAAGATTCGGACTTTGCGTCCGGCGCGCAGGACCGAGAGGCGGTCACGTGCCGGATGATCTTCTTGGCAGCGCGGCGCCGACCAGGCAATCGCGCGAGAGGAGCGCCGCGAGCGGCTCCTCGTTCAGGCCGCCGGTGCCTGCCGGCCGCGGCGGCAGCACGATGTAGCGCAGATCCGCGTTGCTGTCGTGCACCTGCACCTCGACGCTTTCCGGCACCGTGAGGCCGAATTCGCGCAGCACCTTGCGCGGCTCGCGCACGGCGCGCGAGCGGTAGGCCTTGCTGACTAGCCGGGCGCGTTCGGCCATGGCCGTGCTGTCTCCTGGACGCGACAACGTGAGGATCGCCAGCGTATCACCGTGCGCCCGCGCGCGGGAAGCCGCCGATTAAGGAGTGATGAACCAGGATGATGCGATAAGATCAGCCCGTTGCACGGCCTGAACCCATGACGCGCAAACCCGAAGAGCTTCTGTTCACCGACCAGGAGGTCGCGGCCGAGGTCATCCGCTGGCTCGGCCATCTTGGCGCCGAGCGGCGGATGTCGGGCAAGACGGTCGATGCCTACCGCCGCGACGTGCATCAGTTTCTGGCTTTCCTCTCGCAACATCTCGGCCGCCGCGTCACGCTGGCGGCACTCGGACGGCTCGTGCCCGCGGACGTGCGCGCCTTCATGGCGGCGCGCCGCGCCGACGGCATCGGCTCGCGCTCGCTCATGCGCGGGCTCGCCGGCGCGCGCTCGTTTGCGCGCTTTCTCGAGCGTGACGGTAAGGGCAAGGTCGCCGCGCTCGCCGCCGTGCGGGCGCCGAAGATCGCAAAAACGCTGCCAAAACCGCTGTCGGTCGCGAGCGCCAAGCGCGTCGCCGACGCGGATCTGCGCGCCGGCGAGGAGCGCCCGCCCTGGGTCTTGGCGCGCGACGCTGCCGTGCTGGCGCTGCTCTACGGCTGCGGGCTGCGCATCTCCGAGGCGCTCGGCCTCAAGCCCAAGGATGTCGCGGGCGGCCGCGACGCGCTGACCGTCACGGGCAAGGGCAACAAGACCCGCATGGTGCCGCTGCTGCCGCAGGTCGCAAAACTCATCGCGGATTACGTGGCGCTATGTCCATATGACTTGCCTCGCGATGGTCCGCTGTTCCTCGGCGAGAAAGGCCGGCCGCTGTCGCCGCGCATCATCCAGCTCGTCATGGAGCGGCTGCGCGGCGCGCTCGGCCTCGCCGACACCGCGACCCCGCACGCGCTGCGCCATTCGTTTGCCACCCATCTGCTCGCCCGCGGCGGCGACCTGCGCTCTATCCAGGAGCTCCTCGGCCACGCCTCGCTCTCGACCACGCAGATCTACACCGCGGTCGACGCCGAGCGCCTGCTCGAGGCCTATCGCGGCGCCCATCCGCGGGCGTGACAGGTCGTACATAATTCTCGGGCTCAGGCGCCCCGTTACCTCTTGCGTCGCGGCGTGGCCGCGTTCATCGTCGGCCCAGAATAGCACGGGAGCGACACCATGCCTGAGGCCCACGAGCAGCTTGAGCATTCCGAGCACATCGAGCACGCATCGCATTCCAACAAGGGCATTGCGCTGCTGATCTCGGTGCTGGCCCTGTTTCTTGCCCTGTCCGAGACGCTCGGCAAGAGCGCCCAGACCGCCGCCATCAGCTTCAACGTCCAGGCGTCCGACGACTGGGCGTTCTACCAGGCCAAGACCATCCGCATGGGCCAGCTGCAGACCGCGGCCGATACGATGACGCTTCTGACCAAATCGGCGACGGACGCCGACCTCAAGGCCGCGGCGGCGAAGCAGGTCGAAGTCTGGCGCAAGGAAGCCGCCCGCAACGATGACGATCCGGGGCGCACCGGCCGCAAGCAGCTCATGGAGAAGGCGCGCGAGTCCGAAGAGCGCCGCGAGACCTCGCTGGCGCGCTACCACAATTACGAGTTCGCGTCGGCGGCCTTCCAGATCGGCATCGTGCTCGCGTCGGCGACCATCATCACGAGCATGATCTGGCTCGCCTGGGTCGCCGGCGGCCTCGGCATCGTCGGCATCGGCTTCACGGTGATCGGCCTGCTCGCGCCCCATGCGATTCATCTCGGGTGATGGCAGTGCGCCTGCGCTCCCTCTCCCCGTAGCGGAGAGGGTCGGGGTGAGGGGCTCTATGAGTTTCGATTGAGAGTCCCAGCACCTCTCACCCGGCTCGCTTCGCTCGCCGCCCCCGCCCGGTAGGGGAGAGGGAAGCGATAGCCCTGCCCGCAGAAGGGGCATCACATACTGATCGACCGCTTTTCCACCGCCATGGCGGCTTCCTTCACCGCTTCGGTCAGCGTCGGGTGCGGGTGGCAGGTGCGCGCGATGTCCTCGGACGAGGCGCCGAACTCCATCGCGACCGCGGCCTCGGCGATCATGTTGCCGGCGTCCGGCCCGACGATGTGCACGCCGAGCACGCGATCGGTCTTGGCATCGGCGAGAATTTTGACGAAGCCGTCGGTCTGCTGATTGACCTTGGCGCGGCCGTTGGCGGTGAACGGAAATTTGCCCGTGTTGTAGGCGATGCCCGCGCCCTTGAGCTCTTCCTCGCTCTTGCCGACGGAGGCGACCTCCGGAAACGTGTAGATCACGTTCGGGATCACATCGTAGTTCACGTGGCCGGCGTGGCCCGCGATGATCTCGGCGGCCGCGACGCCCTCATCCTCGGCCTTATGCGCCAACATCGGCCCGGCGATCACGTCGCCGATGGCATATATCCCGGGTACGTTCGTCGCGAAATGCGCGTCGACCGCGACGCGCCGGCGATCGTCGAGCTTGACGCCCGCACCTTCGAGCCCGAGCCCTTCCGTGTACGGCACCCGGCCGACGCAGATCATGGCGACGTCGGCTTCAAGCGTCTCCGCCCCGCCGCCCGCCGCCGGCTCGACGCTCGCCTTGAGCTGCGCACCCGATGAATCGATCGACGCGACCTTGGATGACAGCTTGAACGCCATGCCCTGCTTCTGCAGGAGCCGCTGGAAGCTCTTCGCCACGTCGAGGTCCATGCCGGGCAGGATGCGGTCGAGGAATTCGACCACTACGACCTCGCTGCCGAGCCGCCGCCACACCGAGCCGAGCTCGAGCCCGATCACACCGGCGCCGACCACCAGGAGCTTCTTGGGGACTTGCGGAAGCACCAGCGCGCCGGTCGACGACACGATCCGCTTCTCGTCGATCGTGATGCCGCGCAGCCGCGCCACATCCGAGCCGGTCGCGATCACGATGTTCCTGGTCTCGACGGTCTCGGTCTTGCCGTCCGCCGCCTTGACCTCGACCTTGCCGGGCGCCGCGATGCGGCCGACGCCCTGGAAGGTATCGATCTTGTTCTTCTTGAGCAGGTACGCGACGCCCTTGACGTTGCCGTCGACGCCCTCGTCCTTGAATTTCATCATCGCGGGCAGATCGAGCACCGGTGCACCGACCTTGATGCCCATCTTGCCGAAATCATGCCCAGCCTCCTCGAACAGCTCCGAGGCATGCAGCAGCGCCTTCGACGGGATGCAGCCGATGTTGAGGCAGGTACCGCCGAAGGTCTTGTCCTTCTCGACCACCGCGGTCTTGAGCCCGAGCTGCGCGGCGCGGATCGCGCACACGTAGCCGCCGGGGCCGCTGCCGATGACGATGAGGTCGTAGGCCATGACGAGAACGCTCCGCGGTGTTCGGCGTCATGCCCGGGCTTGTCCCGGGCATCCACGTCTTGCTTCGTCGGATGGGTTGAGCGGAGCGAAACCACCGCTTCGCTTGCCGCCATCCCAGTGATGGGTTTCGGCTTGCGGCCTCAACCCATCCTACGCAAGGCGTGGATGGCCGGGACAAGCCCGGCCATGACGAGAATGAATGAGGGCTACAAATCCAGCACCAGCCGTGCCGGATCCTCCAGGCATTCCTTTACGCGCACCAGGAACGTGACCGCCTCGCGACCGTCGACGATGCGGTGGTCGTAGGAGAGCGCGAGATACATCATCGGCCGCGCCTCGATCTTGCCGCCGGCGACGACCATCGGCCGCTCCTGGATCTTGTGCATGCCGAGGATGCCCGACTGCGGCGCATTGAGGATCGGGGTCGACATCAGCGAGCCGTAGACGCCGCCGTTGGAGATCGTGAAGGTGCCGCCCTGCATCTCCTCGATCTTCAGCGCGCCCTCGCGCGCGCGACGGCCGAAAGCGGCGATCTCCTTCTCGATCTCGGCGAGCGATTTGATATCGCAGTCGCGCACCACCGGCACCACCAGGCCCTTCTCGGTGCCGACCGCGACGCCGATGTGGTAGTAGTTCTTGTAGATCAGGTCGGCGCCGTCGATCTCGGCATTGGCGGCGGGAATTTCCTTGAGCGCCTGCACGCAGGCGCGCACGAAGAAGCCCATGAAGCCGAGCTTCACGCCGTGCTTCTTCTCGAACAGATCCTTGTACTGATTGCGCAGCGCCATCACGTGGCCCATGTCGACCTCGTTGAAGGTCGTGAGCATGGCGGCGGTGTTCTGCGCCTCCTTGAGCCGGCGCGCGATGGTCTGACGCAGCCGCGTCATCTTCACGCGTTCCTCGCGCGCCGCATCGTCGGCCGGGGAAGGCGCGCGCACCTGCACGGCCGCGGCGGGTTGCGGCACCAGCGTCGGCTGCGCGGCAGCGCGCTCGATCGCGGCCAGCATGTCGCCTTTGGTGACGCGGCCGTCCTTGCCGGAGCCCGGCACGGTCGAAGCGTCGACGCCGTTTTCGGCCGAGAGCCGGCGCACCGACGGCGCGGGCGGGGCGCTGGATGCCGCGGGTGCTGCCGGCTTGGCGGTAGCCGGAGCCGCAGGCGCGGGCTGTGGCGCAGGCTTTGCGGCGGGCGGGGCTGCGGCTTTCGGCGCGGCGGCAGCACCGGCGCCGTCCTTGATCTGGCCGAGCAGGGCGCCGACTGCGACGGTCTCGCCGTCTTTCACCGCAATTTCCGAAAGTACGCCGGCCGCCGGCGCCGGCACCTCGATCGTGACCTTGTCGGTCTCGAGCTCGACCAGCGGCTCGTCGACCGCAACCGCGTCGCCGGCCTTCTTGAACCATTTGCCGATGGTCGCCTCGGTGACGGATTCGCCGAGCGTCGGAACGCGGATGTCGGTCATGGCTTAAATCCCTTCTGCGTCATGGCGGGCTTGTCCCGGCCATCCACGTCTTCTTGCGCGACAAAGACGTGGATGCCCGGCCCAAGGCCGGGCATGACGTATTCTGAAAATTACCCCAGCGCCTCTTCGAGGAACTGTTTCAACTGCGCCTGGTGCTTGGACATCAGGCCGGTCGCGGTCGCGGCCGACGCCGAGCGGCCGGTGTAGCGCACCAGGCGGTTCTTGGCGCCGATCTGGTTGAGCACCCAGCCGATGAAGGTGTCGACGAAGAACCACGCACCCATGTTGCGCGGCTCCTCCTGGCACCAGACCATTTCGGCGTGCTTGAAGCGCGAGAGCTCGGCCATCAGCGCCTTGGTGGGGAACGGATAGAGCTGCTCGACGCGCAGCAGGTAGATGTCGTCGACGCCGCGCTTCTCGCGCTCCTCGTAGAGGTCGTAGTAGACCTTGCCGGTGCACATCACGACGCGGCGAATCTTTGCGTCCTCGACCAGCTTGATCTTCTCGCCCGGCAACATCTGCGCGTCGTCCCACAAGAGGCGGTGGAACGTGGTGCCGGCGTCCATCTCGGCGAGGCGCGACACCGCCCGCTTGTGGCGCAGCAGGCTCTTCGGCGTCATCAGGATCAGCGGCTTCCTGATTTCGCGCTTGAGCTGGCGGCGCAGGATGTGAAACAGGTTCGCGGGCGTCGTGCAGTTGGCGACCTGCATGTTGTCCTCGGCGCACATCTGCAAGAAGCGCTCGAGCCGCGCCGAGGAATGCTCCGGCCCCTGGCCCTCGTAGCCGTGCGGCAGCATGCACACGAGCCCCGACATGCGCAGCCACTTGCGCTCGCCCGAGGAGACGAACTGATCGAAGATGACCTGGGCGCCGTTGGCGAAGTCGCCGAACTGAGCCTCCCACATGGTCAGTGCGTTCGGCTCCGCCAGCGAATAGCCGTACTCGAAGCCGAGCACCGCTTCCTCCGAGAGCATCGAGTTGATGACCTCGTAGCGCGCCTGGTCGCCGCCGAGCTGGTTGAAGGGCGTGTAGCGTTCCTCGTTCTCCTGGTCGATCAGCACCGAATGGCGTTGCGAGAAGGTGCCGCGCTCGGAATCCTGGCCCGACAGACGCACTGGGTGGCCCTCGGTCAAGAGCGAGCAGAACGCCAGTGCCTCCGCGGTCGCCCAGTCGATGCCCTCGCCGGTCTCGATCGCCTTGGCGCGGAGGTTGAGGAATCGCTGGATGGTGCGGTGGACGTGGAAGCTCTGCGGCGGCGCCGTGATCTTGTGGCCGATCTCCTTGAGTTTCTCGATCGCGAAGCCGGTGTTGCCGCGGCGCGGGTCGTCGGAGACCTCCGCGACCTTGAAGCCGGCCCAGCGGCCGTCGAGCCAGTCGGCCTTGTTCGACTTGTAGCCCTGGCTCGCTTCCTGCTCGGCGTCGAGGCGGGCGCGCCAGTCCGCCTTCATCTTCTCGACCTCGCCCTCGGTGACGACGTTCTCGGCCGCGAGCTTCTTGGCGTAGATCTCGAGCGTGCTCGGATGCGTGGCGATCGTCTTGTACATCAGCGGCTGGGTGAACGACGGCTCGTCGCCCTCATTGTGACCGTGCCGGCGATAGCAGAACATGTCGATGACCACCGGCTTCTGGAATTTCTGCCGGAACTCGGTCGCGATCTTGGCGGCGAAAACCACCGCCTCGGGGTCGTCGCCGTTGGCGTGGAAGATCGGCGCCTCGATCATCTTGGCGACGTCGGACGGGTAGGGCGACGAGCGCGAGTAGCGCGGATAGGTCGTGAAGCCGATCTGGTTGTTGACGATGAAGTGCACC
>DASXCK010000295.1:0-12246 GCA_036491235.1 Xanthobacteraceae bacterium
TCGCGCGAACCGTTGTCTGCCATGGCATCACACCCCGAACGAGATCTTGAGAAGCGCGAAGATACAGGCGAGCCCCACCGCCCAAGCGAAGAAGTTATTGATGATGATCAGCGTGAGCTTCTGCGTCTTGTCGTGGACGTAGTCCTCGAGGACCACCTGCACGCCGATCTTCATGTGCCACACGACGGCGATCACGAACAGCATCGTCAGCACGGCGACAAGTGGCGAGCCGAGAATCTGCCTGATCGCCGGATAGGAGCGGCCGGTGAGCGAGATCACCAGGTAGAGGCCCGCCAGCGTGAGCGGGATGCTGGCGATCGCGGTCACGCGCTGGCGCCAGAAGTCCTCGGTGCCGGATTTTGCCGAGCCGAGGCCGCGGACGCGGCCGAGCGGCGTGCGCATGCTCATGTCAGTTGCTCCTCATCGCATTCCGGAGATCGCCAGGATCAGCCACAAGATCACGGTCGCGATGATCGAGCCGATGATATTGGCGCGCACCAGCCATTCGCGTTCCGCCGGCTCGAGGCCGTAGCCGAGGTCCCAGACAAGATAGCGCAGGCCGCCGAACAGGTGGTGCAGCAGCGCCCAGCTGAAGCCAAACAGGATGAGGCGGCCGATCCAGCTTGCCGTAAACGCCTGGAAGGTGCCGTAGGCGTTCTGCCCGGCGGCGGCCGCGAGCAGCCACCAGGTCAGCAGGATCATGCCGGCTACCAGCGCGAGCCCGGTGATGCGGTGCAGGCCGGACATCACCATCGAGAGCGTCAGGCGGTATATCTGGAGGTGCGGCGACACAGGCCGCGCAACGGGAGCCCGGGTCTCGGCCATTCACATCCTCCGATGACGTTGCATCACCTGGCGCGACGCGCGACGCGCCAAGTGATGGTTCCTAGCGAATGTCGCCGCGCGCGACAATGCGGGTGGCTGGTATGCCAGGGGGTTTCGCACCACCCTGGCGCCACACCTCGACATTTCGTCCTGGGCGAAATATCGGCCTCGATAATTCGGTACACAATGGGTAAGATGCGGAGCTTTCCTTCGCTCAATCCGAAGGAAGGGTACCTGTCATGCGCTTCGATCTTGCCGATCTCAGCCTGTTCCGCCACGTCGTCGAGGCCGGCAGCATCACGCATGGCGCCGAACGCGCGCACCTTGCGCTCGCCGCCGCCTCGACGCGCATCCGCAACATGGAGGAAGCGCTGGGCGCGCCGCTGCTGCTGCGCCGGCGCCTGGGCGTGACGCCGACGCCGGCCGGGCGCACCCTGCTGCAGCACGCCCGCGCGATCCTGCGGCAGGCCGAGCGGCTGCGCGAGGACCTCGGCGCCTACGCGGGCGGCCTCGCGGGCCAGGTCAAGGTGCTGTCGAACACCAATGCGATCACCGAATTCCTGCCCGAAACGCTGAGCTCGTTCCTCGCCAGCCACCCGAACGTGAGCATCGACCTCGAGGAGCGCCTGTCCGACGAGATCGTCGGGCTGATCGCCGAGGGCGTCGGCGACATCGGCATCGTGGCCGGCACCGTCGATGCGGGCGACCTCGTGACCTTTCCGTTCCGCAGCGACCGCTTCGTGCTGGTGGTGGCGCGCGAGCATGCGCTCGGCCGCCGCGCCCGCGTCGCGTTCGCGGAGGTGCTGGAGCACGATTTCATCGGCCTCGACCGGGCAAGCGCGCTGCAGCGATTCCTCGCCGACAAGGCGGTCCGCATCGGCCGGCCGCTGCGGCTGCGGGTGCAGCTGCGCAGCTTCGACGCGGTATGCCGGCTGGTCGAGAGCAATGTCGGCGTCGGCATCGTGCCGGAGACGACGGCGCGCTGGGCCGCCAAGACCATGGCGATCAAGAGCGTCGATCTCGCCGACCCGTGGGCGGTACGCGAGCTCACGATCTGCGTGCGTGACGTGAAGGGACTGCCGCCCTATGCGCGCCAGCTGGTCGAGCACATGCGGGCGCGGGCGGGGTAGCACCGAACCTTCACCCCCATTTCAATTTCGCGTTAATCGTGCTGGAGTGCGGGGAATTCTCGGAATTTTTGCGCGGCCTGAAGTATTGCTCGGAGGGTGCAATGCGCCGACGCGATTTCGTCAGGATGATTGCCGGCGCGGCGGCCGCATGGCCGGCAGCTGCCCGCGCGCAAACCTATCCATCGCGGTCGATCACCATGGTGGTGCCGTTTGCGGCAGGAGGCAGTTTCGATATCCTCGGCCGCATCATCGCGGCCTCGATGAGCGAATTCCTCGGCCGCACCGTGATCGTCGAGAACACGACCGGAGGCGGAGGCGCCATCGGCGTGGTCCGCGTCGCGAATGCCACGCCGGACGGTTATACGTTTCTGCTCGGAAGCATCGGCACGCATGCCTATTACCCGAGCATGTACAAGAAGCCGCGCTATGACCCCGTCAAGGACTTCAAGCCGGTCGCGCTGTTCGCCGAGCAGCCTATAGTGCTCATTGTCCGCAAGAATTTCCCGGCCCACAACCTGGCAGAATTCATCGACTACGTGAAGAAGAACGGTGGCAAGCTGCAATTCGGCTCGGCCGGCGTCGGCTCGACGACACATCTCGGCTGTGCGCTCCTCAACTCGGTGATCGGCGCCAAAGTCACGCACGTCCCTTATCGGGGCGGCGGGCCCGCGTCGATGGACGTGATCGCGGGGCAGATCGACTACATGTGCCTCAACGAGGGCGGCGCGATCCCGCTGGCCGGGGGCAAGCAGCTGAAGGCCATCGCTGTACTGTCGCGCGACCGATCGGCGGGCCTGCCGGATTTGCCGACCGCACGCGAACAGGGACTGGCCGACCTCGACGTCGTGACCTGGAATGCGTTCTTTCTTCCGAAGGCCGCGCCCGCGGAGGCCGTCACCAGGCTCAACGAGGCGACGAGCCGGGCACTGGATACCCCCGCGGTCAAGAATCGCCTGCACGACCTCGGAATTGCGCCCATCACGCCCGAGCGCCGATCGCCCGAATACCTCGCGCGTTTCGTCGCCGCTGAAATCGCGCGTTGGGCAGGGCCGATCAAGGCGAGCGGGCTCGCACTTGATTGAGGGCATGTGGGCGCCAAAGCAGTGGCTCAGTCGTTACCCGACCGCACGTAGCCCGCCGCGCAACCGGTCGGCGCCGCCTTCTGGGAAGCGCGCTTCGACCTTCGCATGAGTCCGCTTCCAGATCGGCACCGCACGCGCGAGCAATCGCTTCCCGTCAGGCGTGAGCGCCACCAGGCGGCCGCGCTTGTCCTTCGGGTCGACCGTCACCTCGACCAGCTTGCGGCGTTCGAGCGCCTTGAGCGCGGCCGTGAGGGTCGTGCGATCCATGGCGAGCAGTTCCGCGACCGCACCCATCCCGGGCGGCTCCGGCCGGCTGAGCGACATCATCAGCGAGAACTGGCCGTTGGTCAGCTCGAGCGGCCGCAGTGCTTCGTCGAAGCGGCGCGCAAGCGCACGCGCGGCGCGCTGCACGTGCAGGCACAAGCAGGTGTCGCGCACGAGCAGCGTCGTCGCATAGGGAAGTTTCGCAGCCTTTGACATGCTCTATTTATGTTGATATCAACTTATTATGTCAAGACGCGATGCGTACCTTTGCACCGCCGCACCGTCCATGGAGGCCGCATGCCCAACGATCCGACCGTCCCCCGCCCCGTGGTCTCGCGCGAAGCGTGGCTAGAGGCCCGTCGCGCGCTGCTCGCCAAGGAGAAGGCGGCGACGCGGCTGCGCGACGAGGTCACTGCCGAGCGGCTCGCATTGCCATGGGTGAAAGTCGACAAGCCCTACGTGTTCGACACGCCGGCCGGGCGCAAGACGCTGGCCGACCTCTTTGGGCCGCGCAGCCAGCTCATCATCTATCACTTCATGCTCGGGCCAGGATGGAAGGCGGGATGTCCCGGCTGCTCGTTCCTCGCCGACCATCTCGACGGCGCGCTACCCCACCTCGAACATCACGACGTGACGCTCGTCGCGGTGGCGCGGGCGCCGCTCGCCGAGATCGAGGCCTATCGGGCCCGGATGGGTTGGCGTTTCCCGTGGGTATCGTCGCACGGAAGCGACTTCAACTATGATTTCAACGCCTCATTCACGCCCGAGGACCTCGCGGACGGCAAGGTCTTCTACAATTTCGCCGAGACCGATGCGGCGCACGCGGCCGCCGAACTGCCGGGCTTGAGCGCGTTCTACAAGGATGCGGCGGGCAACGTCTTTCACACCTATTCGAGCTATGCGCGCGGCCCCGAGGAGCTGATCGGCACGCTGATGATCCTCGATCGCGCGCCGAAAGGCCGCAACGAGACGGGAACCATGGATTTCGTACGACGGCACGACGAATACGAGACGGCGGAGCCGGCACACCGCTGACGCATGGCGGCGATTCTTGAAGACGTCATCGAGTAACTGCAATAGAGAGCCCGAGAGGCAGCCTCAAAGAGGATAGTCATGTCGAATTTACACGGAACCTTCTGCTGGTACGAGCTCATGACGAACGACACGAAGGCCGCTGAGGCCTTCTATCGCGATGTGCTCGGATGGAGCGCGACGGACGCCGGCATGCCGGATCATTCGTACACGCTCCTCTCGGTCGGTGAGGCGCAGATCGGCGGCCTGATGCCGATCCCGGCCGATGCCAGCGCGGCCGGCGCCCGCCCGGCGTGGAATGGCTACATCGCGGTCGATGACGTCGACGACTATGCGGCGCGCGTCGCGAAGGCCGGCGGCACGATCCATCGTGGGCCCGCGGATATTCCAGGCATCGCACGTTTCGCAGTCGTGGCCGATCCGCAAGGCACGACGTTCATGCTGATCAAGGGCTTCAGCGACATGCCGCCGCAATGGCCGGGGCCGAACACACCTGGTCATTCGGGCTGGCGCGAGCTCTTTGCCGCCGATTGGGAGAAAGCCTTCGCTTTCTATTCCGGGCTGTTCGGCTGGACCAAGGCGGAAACGTTCGACATGGGGCCGATGGGCACCTACCAGCTCTTCGCCATCAAGGGCGTGCAAGCGGGCGGTATGATGAACAAGCCCGCCGAGGTGCCGCGGCCGTTCTGGCTGTACTATTTCATCGTCGACGATATCGACGCCGCGGCGGCACGTACGACGAAGGCGGGCGGACGCATCCTGCATGGCCCGATGGAAGTACCGGGAACGTGGATCGTCCAGTGCGCCGACCCACAGGGCGCGATGTTCGCGATGGTCGGGCCGCGAACCGCGGCGAAAGCCTGATCGGGAGGCCATCGAGATCGGGCGCCGAAGCCCGCCGGATCATATACAATCGATCCTCGGCCTTGGCCGAGGAGACTGCATCATGACCTGGGGAATCTCGACCGATCTCTTTCTCGAGCTCCACGTCGCCCTCAGCCTCGTCGGCATCGCGTCGGGGCTCTTAGTGATCCTCGCCCTGGTGGGCGGGCGGCTGCGGAGCGGATGGACCTGGCTTTTCCTGGCCACCACGGCGCTCACCAGCGTCACGGGATACCCGTTGGCGCCGTTCGACTGGGACCCTGCGCGTACCGTCGCAACGATTTCACTTGTCGTGCTGGCGACCGCGATCGCGGCATACGCGCTGTTTCATCTCGCCGGCACGTCGCGCTGGATCTACGTGGTCACGGCGACCATCGCGCTCTTTTTCAATTGCTTTGTCGGCGTCGCGCAGGCCTTCGACAAGATTCCTTTCCTGCACGCATTCGCCCCGGCAGGAAGCGCTTCCATTCAAGGTCGCGCAGATCGTCCTGCTGGTGATCTTCGTGATGCTCGGCTTCCTGGCCGTGACCACAACGCGCGAGAAGGCGTAAGCATCGCACTTCAGCGCGGCAACAGCACCCAGTAGTCGAGGTCGAGGATCACGGCGGGGTCGTAGTCCTTGCCCGACTTGTGGGGGAAATCCGCGCACGGCCTGTTCTTGGTCGCGATCGTACGCAATCGCATGGCGCCGACGTCGGTGCGGCCGGGTAGTTCGGCCCGCGCCAGCACCTGCGACCACGCAAACACCGTGTCGCCGGCAAACAGCGGCGCCACATGCCGTCCGCCATTGACGGCGGCGATCTGGAACGCGTTGGCGAGCCCGTTGAATGAGAGCGCGCGCGCGAGCGAGATGACGACGCCGCCGTAGATCAGCCGCTTGCCGAAACGTCCCTGCGCGGCATTGAACAAATCGAAGTGGATGCGCGCGTTGTTCTGATAGAGCCTGGTCGCAAGCTGGTGCTCGGCCTCCTCGACCGTGATGCCGTCCACGTGATCAATGCGCTCGCCCGGCTTGTAATCGGCAAGGCGCGCGGTGCTGCCCGCCAGCACAAAATCATAGGCTTCCGTGCGGAGCACGGGGCAGGCGTCGCCGAGCACCGCGGCCTCGACCGCGTCGAGCAGCTCCGGCACCCGCTCGCCCGGCGCCGGCGCACCCTCGTCGCGCTTGCGCACCATCACCCAGCGTACGTACTCGATGACGTCGTGAAGGTGTTGGTTGCGGCCGCGCGAGCGAACGTAGACGACGCCGGTCTTGCGGCTCGAGTTCTCCTTGAGGCCGATGACCTCGGAGGTCGCCGTGAGCGTGTCGCCGGGATAAACCGGCTTGAGAAAGCGGAAGTCTGCATAGCCGAGATTGGCGACCGCGTTGAGCGAGACGTCCGGCACCGTCTTGCCGAACACGATGTGGAAGACGAGGAGATCGTCGACTGGCGCGCGCGGGAAGCCGAGCGCGCGGGCGAATTCGTCCGAGGACTGCACGGCAAAACGCGGGCCGTAGAGCGCGTTGTACAACGCGACATCGCCCGCCGAGATGGTGCGCGGCGTCGCGTGCCGGATCACCTGGCCGAGACGGAAGTCCTCAAAAACATTCCCGGGATTGGCCTTGCTCATGGACACATCAACTAAATTTCATGGTTGGCGGAGACTGTCTGGATTGCGGCTTACGCTATGATGCACCCTCACGTCGAGTCCGCCGACCGACCACCACCTCCGCAAAGGCTCGCCATGCCGCGCCGATTGATCTCCACCGGTTCGCCGGCCGAGAAGCTTGCCGGATACAGCCGCGCCGTGATCGAAGGCGACTTCTGCTTCGTCGCCGGCACCACCGGCTACGACTACGCCACGATGACGATGCCGGAGGCGATCGAGGCGCAGACGCGCAACTGCTTCCGCACCATTTCGCGCGCGCTCGAGGAGGCCGGCTTCGCGCTCGCCGACGTGGTGCGCGCGACGTATTACGTATTGAGCCGCGACGATGCCGATCGCGTGCTGCCGATCTGCGGCGAATTCCTCGCCGACATCCGACCGGCCGCGACCCTCCTGATCGTCGCCGGACTGCTCAAGCCCGAGATGAAGGTCGAGATCGAGGTCACGGCAAGGCGGGCGCGGTAACCTGAAGGCGAGATTGCATTGACGTTATTTGAGGGCCTCTCCGCCGCTTGCGGGGATGGACAGAGAGGGGAAGCCGCTCGCTCATGCATTTGTGGCTTCCCCTTCCCCGCCCTCCCCGCAGGCGGGGAAGGAAGAGCAGGCGCATCAGCAAACGGCAGCAAGTGGCCGACCTCGCGACGGCGTGACGCGATTGTGAGACGACAGCGGCACTGCCATTTGGTAGTTAGCGCACGCGCCCAATCGTCGAGGAACCATGACCGCCCAGGCCGTAGAAACCAGGCAGAATCCCGTCAGGCAAAGCCCTGCGACAATCCATCCGGTGTGGGTGCGGGTGACTCACTGGATCAATGCCGTCGCGATCCTGGTCATGATCGGATCGGGTTGGCAGATCTACGACGCCTCGCCGCTGCCGCTGTTCAATTTCGTCTTCCCGACGAGCATCACGCTCGGCGGCTGGCTCGCGGCCGGCATCGCGTGGCACCTCGCCGCGATGTGGGTCTTCGTCATCAACGGCATCGTCTACGTGACGCTTGGCCTCGCAACCGGACGCTTCCGCGCAAAGCTTTTTCCGATCCGCCCGCGCGAGGTCGCGCGCGATCTATTTGCGGCGTTGCGCGGCCGGCTCGCCCATGACGACCTCGCGACCTACAACGCGGTGCAGCGGCTGCTCTACTTGGCGGTGATCTGCACGGGCATCGTGATCGTGCTGTCGGGCATCTCGATCTGGAAACCGGTCCAGTTCCAGCAACTGACCGCGCTGTTCGGCGGCTACGACCGGGCGCGCTACGTTCACTTCTTCGCGATGAGCACGTTCGTTACCTTTCTCACCGTGCATATCGCGCTCGCGCTGATCGTGCCGAAGAGCCTGCGTGCCATGATCACCGGGCGATGAGAGGAGGATCACACATGCCCCGCATCCGCATTCCGGGCGTCGATGAGAAGCTCTTCATCCGTGACGCCGCAAAGCTCATCCCCAGCCCGTCGCGCCGGGTCTTCCTGCGCACCGCCGTCGGTCTCGGCGCGATCACCATGCTGACCGGCTGCGACATCGTCGACGGCGACACGGCCGAGCACGCGCTCGCCAAGATCTCGCGCTTCAACGATCGCATCCAGGCGATGCTGTTCAATCCGAACAAGCTCGCGCCGACCTATCCGGAAAGCATGGTCGACCGAACCTTCCGCTTCAATGGTTTCTACGACGAGGACGACGCACCCGAGATCGATCCCGCGGGCTACAAGCTTCAGGTGGATGGGCTGGTTCAGAACAAAAAACCGTGGACGCTGCCGGAGCTCTACGCGCTGCCGCAGGAAAAGCAGATCACCCGCCACGTCTGCGTCGAAGGCTGGAGCCTCATCGGCTCATGGACAGGCGCGCGGCTCTCCCACTTCCTCGAGCTCATCGGCGCCGACACGAGCGCCAAGTATGTCTGGTTCCAGTGTGCCGATACTTATTCCACGACCATCGACATGCCGACCGCGCTGCACCCGCAGACACAGATGACGTTCAAGTTCGCCGACCAGACCTTGCCGCAAAAATTCGGCTTCCCGATGAAGGTCCGCATCCCGACCAAGCTCGGATTCAAGAACCCGAAATACGTGGTCGCGATGAACGTGACCAACAAAGACCTCGGCGGCTATTGGGAAGACCGCGGCTACAACTGGTTCAGCGGCCTGTGATCCACCACGTTATCGCGGATCGTCGCGTCGCACCTCGGTGATGAGCCGCGCGCCGCGCTGATAGGTGAGGTACTCCCACAGCCACGTGAAGGCGACGATGAAGCGGCCGCGCACCTCGACCAGAAAATAAATGTGGACCAGGCCCCAGAACAGCCAGCCGAGAAATCCCTTGAGCTCCATGCGTCCGAGCTTCACTACGGCGGCGCGGCGGCCGATCGCGGCCAAGTCGCCCTGGTGACGATAGTGGAACGGCGGCTGCGGACCTGAACCCGCGGCCCGCGCCGCGATCACGCGGCCCACATAGCCGCCCATCTGCTTGGCGGCCGGCGCGATGCCGGGCACCGGCTTGCCGTCAGGACGATCCACGGCCGCGGTGTCGCCGATCGCGAAAATCTCGAGATGGTCCAGCACCGACAGGTCGGGCGCGACCTTGATGCGGCCGGCGCGGTCATGCTCGGCGCCGATCCACTGCGCCGCCGCCGAGGCCATGACGCCGGCCGCCCAGATGATCGTGTCGGCATCGATGCGGCCATGGTCGGTGTCGACGCCGCGCCGGTCGCATCCCGTGACGCGCGTCGCGGTCATGATCTCGACGCCCATGCGGGTGAGCGTCGCACGCACGTACTCGGAAAGATTCGTCGGCAGCGTCGGCATCACGGACGGCCCCGCCTCGATCAGCAGGATGCGGGCGGTACGCGGATCGATGTTGCGGAAATCCATGGCCAGCGTCTGCCGCGCCACCTCGGCGATGGCCCCGGCCATCTCGACGCCGGTCGCGCCGGCGCCGACGATCACGAAGGTCAGCAGGCGGCAGCGCTCGCCTTCATCGCGGGCGAGCTCGGCGCGCTCGAAGGCGAGCAGGATGCGGCGGCGGATGCGCGTCGCGTCCTCGATGCGCTTGAGGCCGGGCGCCGCGTCGGCCCATTCGTCATGGCCGAAATAGGAGTGCGCCGCGCCGGTCGCGAGCACCAGGTAATCGTAGGGCAGATCGATCGCGTCGGCGTGCACGATCCGCCGGCCGGTATCGACGCCGCGCACCTCCGCCATCAGCACGGTCGTATTGGCCTGGCGGCGGAAAATGTGCCGGATCGGCCACGCCACCTCCGCCGGCGAGAGCGCCGCCGTCGCTACCTGATAGAGCAGCGGCTGGAAGCAGTGATGGTTCTGCCGATCGACGATCGTGACGTCGACCGGCGCTTTGGCGAGCGTGTGTGCCGCCTCGATGCCGCCGAAGCCGGCGCCGACAATGACCACCTTGGGACGCGGAGAGGGCATGGAGACGACTCCGTCATTGCGAGCGAAGCGAAGTAATCGTGCCAACCTCATGCATCTGCAAATCGAGATTGCTTCCGACGTCGCGCTCACGCGCTTCGGCGGACCCGGAGCCCGCCCGTAGCTTGCGACGCAAGCGGAGGCGGATCGGCGCGCTTTACGCGCCTCGCGATGACCTGCCTCACTTCTCCTCTTCGACCCGCGTGCTGGTCGCGGGGCCCTCGCCGACGATGAGGATGAGCGCGTCCTCGTCCTTGGCGCCGTCCCAGTGCACCTGCTTGCCGAAATGGGTCACGAAACTGCCGGCCCGCATCGGCACGGCATTGTTCGGGTCCCACTTGCGGCCGCTGCCGACCCACCAGGTGCCTTGCAGCACCGTGATGAACCGGTCGTTGGGATGGAAATGCGGCTTGCTGAAATGGTTGCCCTTGAGCCACTTGTTCATCACGACATAGAGGCCCGTCTTGGTGGGATCGCCCGCGAGCGTCAGGCTGGCATTGCCGTTGCCGGTCGCTTTCAACTCGATCTGGTCGGGCAGCTTGTAGATCACGGCCTTCGGGTCGAGCTCGGCCGCGCTCGCCGACCCGGCCATGAGCGCCCGCGCGCTGAAGGCTGCGCCGATCGCGATCGCGGCCTCACGCCTGCTGATGAGAGTCATGACGCTTCCCCACGTTAATGCCGGCACAGTTGCCGGCCGGCGACAAGTTTCGCCGGGTAGCGTCGCGTAGTCCAGCCGGGGTCGGCGCCTTGCCAATCGCGGCTTCGCGCACTAGCAATCCGCGCGGCTCCTCGCTTCCGACGCGTCAACTCAAGGCATCTCGATCATGGCGACCTACAATCTCCTGCTCCTTCCCGGCGACGGCATCGGCCCCGAGGTCATGGCCGAGGTGAAGAAGCTCATCGCGTGGATGAACGCGCACGGCATGGGCACGTTCAAATACGAGGAAGGGCTGGTCGGCGGCGCCTGCTACGACGCAAACGGCGCCTCCATCACCGACGAGACGGTCGCGAAGGCAAAGGCCGCGGACGCGGTGATCTTCGGCGCGGTCGGCGGCCCGAAATGGGACAAGGTGCCCTACGACGTGCGCCCCGAGGCCGGGCTGCTGCGGCTGCGCAAGGATCTCGCGCTGTTCGGCAACCTGCGGCCGGCGATCTGCTACCCGGCGCTCGCCGACTCGTCGAGCCTCAAGCGCGAGGCGGTCGACGGGCTCGATATCGTGATCGTGCGCGAGCTCACCGGCGGCGTCTATTTCGGCGAGCCGAAGACGATCACGGATCTCGGCAACGGCCAGAAGCGCGCAGTCGACACCCAGGTCTACGACACCTACGAGATCGAGCGCATCGCCCGCGTCGCCTTCGAGCTTGCGCGCAAGCGGCGCAACAAGGTCACCTCGATGGAAAAGCGCAACGTCATGAAGACGGGCGTGTTGTGGAACGAGGTGGTGACGCAGGTGCATGCGCGCGAGTTCAAGGACGTGCAGCTCGAGCATCAGCTCGCCGACTCGGGCGCGATGCAGCTCGTGCGCCAGCCCAAGCAGTTCGACGTCATCGTCACCGACAACCTCTTTGGCGATGTGCTGTCCGACGTCGCCGCCATGCTCACCGGCTCGCTCGGCATGCTGCCGTCGGCCTCGCTCGGCGAGACCGACCCGAAGACCCGCAAGCGCCGTGCGCTGTACGAGCCGGTGCACGGCTCGGCGCCCGACATCGCCGGCAAGGGACTGGCGAACCCGACCGCGATGATCGCGTCGTTCGCCATGGCGCTGCGCTACTCGTTCGATCTCGGCAAGCAGGCCGACCGGATCGACCAGGCGATCGCCGCCACCCTTGCCAACGGCCTGCGCACGGCGGACATCACGTCTGAAGGCTGCAAGCTCGTCGGTACTACCGAGATGGGCGACGCGATCATCGCCGAACTGGAGAAGCTGGCGGCCTAGGGCACGGCGCCCGCGCTCCCTCCCCTCGCCGGG
>DASXCK010000296.1:0-2873 GCA_036491235.1 Xanthobacteraceae bacterium
TGCCCGACACGCATCCGCAGTGCGCCGGCGCGGCGCGTTCGACGGTGCTGGCGCAGTCCGACGTCGTCCTGCTGATCGGCGCGCGCCTCAACTGGCTGCTCTCGCACGGCAAGGGCAAGGCCTGGGGCACCGAGCCCAAGAAGTTCATCCAGATCGATATCGAGCCGAAGGAAATGGACTCCAATGTCGAGATCGTCGCCCCGGTCGTCGGCGACATCGGCTCCTGCGTCGCGGCGCTGCTCGCCGGCATGGGCTCCTGGCCGGCGCCGCCGGCCGACTGGACGAAGGCGGTCATCACCAAGCGCGACGACAACATCGCCAAGATGGCGCCGCGCCTGATGAACAACAACTCGCCGATGGACTACCACGGCGCGCTCGGCGTGCTGCGCACGGTCGTCAAGGAACGGCCGGACGCGATCCTGGTCAACGAAGGCGCCAACACGCTCGATCTCGCGCGCGGCATCATCGACGTCTATCAGCCGCGCAAGCGCATCGATGTCGGCACCTGGGGCGTCATGGGCATCGGCATGGGTTATTCCATCGGCGCCGCGATCGAGACCGGCAAGCCGGTGCTCGCGATCGAGGGTGACAGCGCGTTCGGCTTCTCCGGCATGGAGATCGAGACGATCTGCCGCTACGAGCTGCCGGTGTGCGTCGTCATCTTCAACAATGACGGCATCTACCGCGGCACCGACGTCAACAAGGCCGGCAAGGATCCGGCGACAACGGTGTTCGTCAAGGGCGCGCGCTACGACAAGATGATCGAGGCGTTCGGCGGTATCGGCGTCAACGCGACGTCGCCCGATGAGCTCAGGCGCGCCGTGAATGCCGCCATGGACTCCGGCAAGCCGACCCTGATCAACGCGGTGCTCGATCCCGCGGCCGGCAGCGAGAGCGGTCGCATCGGCAACCTCAACCCGCAAAGCGCGCTGAAGAAGAAGTAACGCGCCGCTACCCAGAAAATCGAGACGCAGAGGAAACGACAATGGCAAAACGCAAGAAGAGCAAGGCGACCAAAGCCAAGGCAGGAAAGAGAGCCGCGAAGAAAGTCGTAAAGCTCGCCCGCAAGCCGGCGGCCAAGGCCACCGCCAAGAAGACCGCCAAGCGAGCCGCGAGCCGCGTCGGCAAGAACGGCGTCAAGCATGGCAACGGCGGCCTGCCGCCGATGTCGACCAAGCCGTTCGGCCAGGCCGGCAAGGCGCTCGACGGCGTGCGCATCCTCGATTTCACCCACGTTCAGTCGGGCCCGACCTGCACGCAGCTCCTCGGCTATATGGGCGCCGACGTGATCAAGGTCGAGCGCCCCGGCGTCGGCGACATCACGCGCACCCAGCTGCGCGACGTGAAGGGGCAGGACAGCCTCTACTTCACCATGCTCAATGGCAACAAGCGCTCGATCACGATCGACTCCAAGCATCCCAAGGGCAAGGAGATCCTCGAACGTCTGATCAAGCATTGCGACGTGCTGGTGGAAAACTTCGCCCCCGGCGCGCTCGACCGCATGGGCCTGACCTGGGACTACATCCACAAGACCAATCCGCGCATGATCGTCGCGTCGGTGAAAGGCTTCGGCCCGGGCACGTACGAGGACTGCAAAGTCTACGAGAATATCGCCCAGTGCGCCGGCGGCTCCGCCTCGACGACCGGCTTCCGCGACGGCCCGCCGCTGGTCACCGGCGCCCAGATCGGCGACTCGGGGACAGGCCTCCACCTCGCCTTCGGCATCATGTGCGCGCTCTATCAGCGCACGATGACCGGGCGCGGCCAGAAGGTGCTCGCCGCCATGCAGGACGGCGTGCTCAACCTCGCCCGCGTCAAGCTGCGCGACCAGCAGCGCCTCAAGCATGGGCCCCTGACCGAGTACAGCCAGTACGGCGAGAACATTGCGTTCGGTGACGCGACGCCACGCGCCGGCAACGACTCGGGCGGCGGCCAGCCGGGGTGGATCCTCAAGTGCAAGGGCTGGGAGACCGACCCGAACGCCTACATCTATTTCATCACCCAGGCGCCGGTGTGGGAGGCGATCTGCGACATCATCGGCAAGCCCGAGTGGAAGACCGATCCGGACTACGCCAAGCCGCCGGCGCGGCTGCCGCGGCTCAAGCACATCTTCGCGACCATCGAGGAATGGACCATGACCAAGACCAAGTTCGAGGTCATGGATATCTGCAACAAGGTCGACATTCCGGTCGGCCCGATCCTGTCGATGAAGGAAATCGCCGAGGATCCGTCGCTGCGCAATACGGGCACCGTGGTCGAGGTCGATCATCCGGGCCGCGGCAAGTACCTGACCGTCGGCAATCCCGTGAAGCTGTCGGATTCGCCCACCGAGGTTAAGCGCTCGCCGCTGCTCGGCGAGCATACCGACGAGATCCTCAAGGTCGTTGGTTATTCGGCCGACGAGATCGCGACAATCAAGACATCGGGCGCGATCACCGCCCCCGACAAGCCGGCCGCCGCGGCGGCGTAGCTTCCTTCTCCCTCCCTCTTGTGGGGAGGGGTCGGGGTGGGGGTCGCGCGTGGTGCGCTCGCATCGCAAGTAGCGACCACCCCCACCCTAACCCTCTCCCACAAGGGGGGAGGGAACATTCAGAGTTCTTGGAGATATTTTCATGCGTATCGTCGTTCATGGCCAGCAGGCATTCGGCAAGGCGGTGCTCGAGGCACTGCTCAAGCGCGGTGAGGAAGTGGTCGCCGTCTATGTGGCGCCCGAGAAGCCGGGGCAGAAGGCTGATCCGCTCAAGGAAGCGGCGCTCGCGGCCAAACTTCCGGTCCACCAGCCCGCCTCCTATCGCAAGCCCGAGGTGTGGGAGGAGTTCAAGGCGCTCAAGCCCGACCTGCAGGTGATGGCTTTCGTCACGCTGTTCGTGCCG
>DASXCK010000297.1:0-10452 GCA_036491235.1 Xanthobacteraceae bacterium
TTTCTTCTCGATGCCCGACCATGGCGGTACGCACATCGACGCGCCGCGTCATTTCGGCGAGCAAGGCACGCCGATCGACGAGTACCCGCTGGAGAACTGCATCGTGCCGGGCATCTGCATCGACCTGCGCCACATCGCGCCCAAGGCCGAGATCACGCCGGCCGATCTCGAGACCGCGGTGAAGAAGGCGGGCGTGCCGGTCCCGAAGAAGGGCACGGTGCTGCTGTGCACCGGCCATCATGCGCGCACGTTTCCGACCAAGGCCTACTCGACCGACAATCCGGGCGTGAACGTCGCGGCGACCGAATGGCTCGCCAAGCAGGGCATCGTCCATTTCGGCATCGACTCGATGCGCCCGGGGCCCGAGGGGATGGTGAACACGCTCGTGCACAAGGCCTGCCTCGACCTCGACATCACGCACATGGAAAGTTTGTGCAATCTCGAGACGCTGCTCGGCGAGGGCACCTTCCGCTTCATCGGCCTGCCGCTCAAGTTCCGCGGCGGCACCGGCTCGCCGATCCGCGCCGTGGCGGTGTTCGAGTGACGCGATGAACCGCCTCATCGACATCCCGCCCGACCAGCTCACCGCCGAGCAGAAGACCGTGTTCGACAACCTCACGGCCGGCCGCGGGCGCATCCTCGGGCCCTACAAGGTGTGGATCCATTCGCCGCCGGTCGCGGCCGGCATGGAGGCGATCGGCACCTATCTCAACAAGCGCGGCAAGCTCACGACGCGCGAGGTCGAGATCGTCATCCTGGTGATCGCGCAGCACTGGGACGCGAACTACGTACGCCAGGCGCATATCAAGGCCGGCAAAGCGGCGGGGCTCGCGGAAGAGATCATCGACGCGGTGCTGGCCGGACGCGATCCTGAGCTCGCCGATCCGCATGAGCACGCCGTTCATCGCTTCGCCGCCGCGCTGGTCGCGGGCGCCAGGCTCACCGACCCCGAGTTCGCCGAGATCGAGAAGGCACTCGGCCGCGACGGCATCGCCGAAGTACTGGTGCTGCTCGGCTACTACACCTCGGTCGCCCTCGCCATGAAGGTGCACGACGTGCCGGTGCCGGCGCAGACGTGAGTTCTTTTCCTCACCGCCGTCGTAGGATGGGTTGAGCGAAAGCGAAACCCATCCTACGATTTCCGTACGGGGGAGAGGACACGCCATGCTCCGACAGCTCGCGCTCGCCGCCGCGCTCATGCTCGGGCTTGCGGCGCCCGCCGCCGCGCAACAATACCCGACGCAGCCGATCCACCTCGTCGTGCCGTTCGGCGCAGGCGGCGGCAGCGACATCGTCGGCCGCATCCTGGCGCAGGAGCTGCAGGCGAAGCTCGGCCAGCCGGTCGTGGTCGAGAACCGGCCCGGCGCCGGCGGCACCATCGGCAACGAGTACATCGCGCACGCGACGCCGGACGGCTACACGCTCGGCATGATGACGGCCGGCCAGGTGATCGCGGCGGTGATGCGCAAGTCGATGCCCTACGACGCGCGCACCGCCTTCACGCCGGTCGCGCAGGTCGCGAACGCCGGCCTCATCATGGTGACGCGACCGGACTTTCCGGCACGCAACGTCGCCGAGCTGATCGCGCTCGCCAAGCAGAAGCCCGGCAAGATCGTGTTCGGCAGCCCGGGCTTTGGCGCGACCCAGCATCTCGCAGCCGAGCTGTTCAAGCAGACGGCCGGCGTCGACATGCTGCACGTGCCGTTCCGCACCACGCCCGACGCGCTCACCGGCTTGCTGTCCGGCCAGGTCGACGTGGTGTTCGAGACGGTCTCGGCCGTGCTCGGCCAGGTGCAGGCCGGCAAGCTCAAGGCACTCGCCGTCACCGGTAAGGACCGCTTCCCGGCCGTGCCCGACGTGCCGGCCGCGATCGAGTCCGGCCTGCTGCCCGGCTACGACGTCACCACCTGGTACGGCGTGTTCGGCCCGCGCGGCATGCCGCCCGCGATCGTCGCGCAGCTCAACAAGACGCTCAATGCGATCGTCGCGGAGCCGGGCGTGCGCGAGCGGCTCACCAAGGCGGGCGTGGTCGTGAAGGGCACGACGCCGGAGGCGTTCGGCAAGCTGATGGACGACGGGCTCGCGCGCTGGGAAGCCGTACGCGTCAAGGCAAAGCTGCCGAAGCAGTAACCATCCACTCCGTGATGGCCGGGCTCGTCCCGGCCAACCCACGTCTTCCTTGCCGAGCCGCCGTAAGGAAGACGTGGATGCCCGTGGCACAAGGCCGGGCATGACGGTGGGGGTCGCCGGTGTTATCCTTTCCGCCATCAAAACCAGGGAGGAAAATGCACATGAACATGAATCGCCGCACGATGATCACGACGACGCTGCTCGCCGGCGCCGCAGCCGCCACGTCCTCGCGCGTCCTGGCGCAAGGCACGGGCTGGACGCCGCTGTTCGACGGCAAGAACACCGACAATTTCAGCCCGATCGGCGACGCCAACTGGCGGCTCGAGAACGGCATCCTGGTCGCCGACAAGGCGTCGAAGATCAGCTACATGGTGTCGAAGCAGGACTACGCCGACTTCGAGCTGCGCGCCGAGTTCTGGGTGAGCGACGACGCCAACAGCGGCGTCTTCATCCGCTGCACCGACCCGAACCTGGTCAACGGCAAGAACGCCTACGAGGTGAACATCTTCGACACGCGCCCCGATCCGAAATACGCGACCGGCGCGATCGTCGACGTCGCGAGCTCGTCGCAGGTCATCAAGGCCGGCGGCAAGTGGAACCTGTTCGAGATCACCGCCAAGGGCCCGCGCTTCGACGTGACGCTCAACGGCATCAAGTCCGTGGTCGGCGCGAACGACAGCAAGCACGCGAAGGGCCGCATCGCCCTGCAATACGGCCAGGGCGTGGTGAAGTTCAGGAAGGTCGAGATCAAGACGATGTGAGGGTCGCGGCTCGACACGCCCGCGCCTACCTAAATGCTCGTCATGGCCGGGCTTGTCCCGGCCATCCACGTCTTGCTTCAATACGTTGTCGCAAAGACGTGGATGCCCGGGACAAGCCCGGGCATGACGATTGCGGTCGTGTCCGGAGCACTTTGCAATGCCATCGCGTCAGATCAAGCTCAATGCGTTCATGCGGCCGGCGAGCATCCACACCGGTGCGTGGCGCTATCCGGGCGCGTGGCCGGATGCGAATTTCAACTTCGCGCGCCTCAAGCAACTCATCCAGCGGCTCGAGGCGGCGAAATTCGACGCGTTCTTCATGGCCGACCACATGGCCGTGCTCAACATGCCGATGGATGCGTTGAAGCGCAGCCACACCGCGACCTCGTTCGAGCCGTTCACGCTGCTCTCCGCGCTCTCGCAGGCGACCGAGCGCATCGGCCTCGTCGCCACCGGCTCGACCACGTTCGACGCGCCCTATCACATTGCGCGCCGCTTCGCCTCGCTCGACCACATCAGCAACGGCCGCGCCGGCTGGAACATCGTCACCACCTCCAACCCGGACGCCGCGCTCAATTTCGGGCTCGACGAGCACATGGAGCACGGCGAACGCTATAAGCGCGCCCGCGAGTTCTACGAGGTGGTCACGGGCCTATGGGACTCGTGGGCCGACGACGCCTTCGTGCGCGACGCCGAGCACGGCATCTTTTTCGATCCCGCCAAGATGCACGTGCTCGCCCACAAGGGAAAATATCTCTCGGTGAAGGGCCCGCTCAACATCGCGCGCCCGGTGCAGGGCTGGCCCGTGGTGGTGCAGGCGGGCGCCTCCGACTCGGGCCGCCAGCTCGCGGCCGAGACCGCGGAGGCCGTGTTCACGGCGCAGTCGAACATCGCGGCGGGGCGCGAGTTCTACGCCGACGTGAAGGCGCGCATGGAGAAGGCCGGCCGTAACCGCGACCACATGAAGATCATGCCGGCCTGTTTCGTCGTGGTCGGCGACACCGTCGAGGACGCAAAGGCGAAGCGCGCCAAGCTCGACGGCCTCGTCGACTACGCGAACTCGATCGGCTCGCTCTCGATCGCGCTCGGCCACGATGCCGCGAAGTTCGATCCCGACGGGCCGCTGCCGGAGATCCCGGAAAGCAACGCCAGCAAGAGCGGCCGCGAGCGCGCGATCGCACTCGCCAAGCGCGAGAATCTGACGGTGCGCCAACTCGCGCAGCGGCTCGGCGGCTATTCGGGCCTCGCGATGGTCGGCACCGCGAAGACCATCGCGGACGAGATGCAGGAGTGGATCGAGACCAACGCGAGCGACGGCTTCACCATCATGTTCCCGTACCTGCCGGGCGGGCTGGAGGATTTCTGCGACCGCGTGATCCCGGAGTTGCAGCGGCGCGGCCTCTATCGCCGCGAGTACGAGGGCAAGACGCTGCGCGAGAACCTCGGGCTGCCGCGGCCACGCAACCGCTTCTTCGACAATTAACCCTCGCGTCTCGCGGTCGGTCGATACCCTCGACGACGCTACCGGAGGTAGCGTAGATTCCGGCCGGATGGGGGAAACGCTCAGCGTTCGGGAATACGATCCATGCGGATATCGATCATAGTCGCCTCAATGGCCGCGCTGCTGTCGTGTGCGACCACCGCGTCGCAAGCGCAAACCCAAACCGTGTCGCGCGCCGCTGCGTCCGGCGTTCCGCTCAACTTGACCTTCACGGGCTGGATCAATCCGGACTGCACGTCGGGAGGACAGACCACGGTCCGGCTGGTTGAGCGGCCGCAGCACGGACAAACGCGCATCAGGGCCGCGCGCGACTTCCCGACATTCCGCCCGGGCAATGCGCGCATCGTTTGCAACACGCACCGGGTTCCCGGAATAGCCGCGTATTATGTGTCGCAACGCGGCTATTTCGGTCCCGACTCGACCACGATCGAGATCATCTATCCGAACGGGCGCCTGATACACAGGACGTATGTGATCTCGGTGCGGTAACCGGGACAGGGAGTTGCTATCCTTCCGGCGCCCGCTGCGGGCTCGATCGTCGAAAGGAAGCAACGTCCATGCGCGCGCCGCACCTCGATCGTCTTGCGCTTCTCTGCATCTGCGTCATTCTGGCGGACGCACCGTCCCTCCACGCGCAGTCAGCGGGTCCTCCTCGTGCCGCTGCGTCCACCGCAGGAGCCAACATGCCGTCCGACATCGATCCGCAATCGGGCTTCCGCCTGCCGCTGCTCAAGCGCGAGGAGCTCGACGAGGCCGCGCGCAAGACCTACGACAGCGCGACCAAACCCGGCGAGACGATCGCGGGCCTGCAGGGCCCGGCCGGCGTCCAGCTCTACAGCCCGAAGACGACACAGCACCTGCGCGCGATCAACCGCTACCTGCGCTTCGAGGCCGGCATTCTGCCGCGCATCCGTGAGATCGCGATCCTGTCGACCGCGCGCGAGCTCGACAATCAGTTCGAATGGGTCGCGCACGAGCCCGAGGCGCTCAAGGAAGGCGTGCCGCCGGGCGTGATCGACGTGATCAAGCATCGCAAGAGCACGGACGGGCTCGACCCGACCGACGCCGCCGTGATCGAGCTCGGCCGCGAGCTGTGGCGCGCACACAGGGTGAAGCCGGAGACGTTCGCGACGCTGAGAAAAGCGTTCGGCCCGCACAAGCTCGTCGACCTCGTGCTGCTGATGGGCAACTACGCCGGCACGGCCGCGTTGCTCACCGCGGTCGACATGCAGCTGCACAAGGGCAAAGAGCCGCTGCTGCCGATCCCGTAGCGCAGGTCATGCGGTGCGTTCGCCGAGGGCGCTCGGGGTTCGCCTCAAGGTGTAAACGCGCGCGCTCTCGAGATGAACGCGAGATGAACGCAGCGGTCTTCCTGCATCATCTTGGATCGTCTTGGGGCCGGAACCGAGAGCGCGTTCGCGGCGTTTTCCCCCTAGTTCAACGTCCACGAGAGGTACCTGCAATGACCAAAACCCTGACAGCTTTGGCAGCGGTGGCGACGATGGCCGTTGCGGCGGTCGCGGTTCCGCAACAGGCACAGGCGCGCTGGCATGGCCGCCACTTCGGCGGCGGCGCCATCATCGGCGGCTTGGCGGCCGGTGCGATCATCGGCGGCGCGCTCGCATCGCCTTACTATTATGGCGGCTATGGCGGCGGGCCATACTATTACGGCGGCTATTACGGCGGTCCGTATGCCTATGGCGCCTGCTGGCGCGAGCGGTTCTGGACGCCTTATGGCTGGCGTTTCCACCGCGTCTGTCGCTGACGATTTGTTCATCTAGCGCACGAAAATCGGTGGAATCGAATGCCGGACGGGATTCGTCCGGCATTCGCCGTTTGTGCAAAGCAGTAAGTTTCCAGGCTCGACTGCGACAAACAAATTTCCGACAAATTGCCAGGGTTTCCATTCATCCCAGTTGCCGGTAGGATTACACACGTCGCGAATCCGCGTTTGGGTATCCGCCGATCACCAGACCCCATTGGGAGAGGGAAACAATGACGAAGACACTCACCGCCCTGACGGCGGCCGCAGCGGTCGCTCTGACCGTCACGGCCATCCCCACGACGGCCGACGCCGGTTGCCGTGGCTGCGGCGTCGGCGCGGGCATCATCGGCGGCCTCGCGGCCGGCGCGATCATCGGCGGTGCGATCGCCAACTCGGGTCCGGGACCCGCATACGGCCCGGGACCGGCTTACGGCGCGCCGGGCGTCGGCTATGGACATCCGGTCGCCTGCGCGAACGGCCCGGGCTTCTGGGCGCCGCGCCAGTGGGTCGACCGCGGCGGCTACCAGCACGTTTCCGAGCGCCAGTTCTTCTGGTGCCCGTGAGCCTGCGTCTTTAGGGTTTGACCGCGCCTGATCGAGGGCGCGCAACGACCGGCCGGCTCGCAAGAGCCGGCCGGTTTCGTTTTGCGGAGATGCTTCGTGGCGCGCGTCGCCGGCGACCGCCACGAAACATCCTCAGTTGCGGCAAAGGATTTGCGGGAGGCGTCATGTTCGGCTTGTGCACACGCATCCTGACGATCGCGGTCGCCGCCGCCGTTGTGCTCGCGATCCCGGCGAGCGCCGCGCGGCACGGATCCCGCACGCACGACGGCGACCGCGTCCATCCGCGGGCGCATGTCTCCGCCCCGATGTCGCGCGGTGCCGCCTCCCGGCGATCGCGCTCGCGCGCCCACATGCTGCACGCGTCCTCGCACGCCAGCAACCGATACGCGTCCTCGCGTGCCGCCGTGCGGCACGCGCGCGCGCGCCGTGAATTGCGCGCACACGTGGGCGGCGCACTGCACGTCAGCCACGTGAGCGGCGCGAGCCGCTTCAACCCGCACCACAGCTTTGCGGTGCGCACATTCCGCAGCGCGCGCATTGCCCCGCCCGCGGCGCCCGCGACACTCGCAACCGGCACCTTGCCGGCGCACGGCGCGCGCTGGAACGGCCGCGCCGACTGGTGGCGACAGCGCACCTTCTTCGGCTGGGCCGGCCCGCTGTTCTGGCCCTACTTCTATGACGATCTCTGGTACGACGTGCTCTCGGATTGGGGGCCCGGCTACTTCGACGATCCGTTCTGGGCCTACGGCTACGGCGACATCTACGGCGCGCTCTTCTCGCCCTACGGTTTCGACGATCTCGCGGGCTTCGCACCGGCGCCGAGTCGCCCGGCGCAACCAGCATCGGCCAGCCAGCCGACACAGTGGAGCGCGATGTGCGGCAGCGACGCGCAGGCCGTCGACCTGCCGATCGAGCGGATCTCCGCCGCCGTCTCGCCCACCGACCAGCAACGCGCGGCTCTCGACGCGCTCGCCAATGCGTCGGTGCAGGCCGCACACGTGGTCAAATCCGCCTGCCCGAGCGACGTTGCCTACACGCCGACCGGCCGGCTCGACACCATGCAGCACCGCGTTGACGCGATGGTGCAGGCCGTGGCGCTGGTGCGTGCGCCGCTCGACGCGTTCTACGCGTCGCTGACCGACGAGCAGAAGGCGCGACTCAACGCGTTCGGTTACGGCGAGGTGGACAGGGTGCGCGCCACCACGCAAGCCTGCGGCCCGCACGCGGCCGCAATCCCGATCTGGCCGCAGGCGCAAATCGAAAAGGCGGTGCGCCCGGACGAGCGGCAACGGGGTTTGCTCGACAAGCTCAAGGACGCGAGCGTCAAGGCGGCCGAGATGCTCGAGGCCGCCTGCCCGCGCGATCCGCCCGCAACACCGCCGGCGCGGCTCGCGGCGGCCGCCACGCGCCTCGATGCGCTGCTGGGCGCGGTCAAGCTGGTGCACGTGGCGCTCGCGGATTTCTACGGATCGCTCTCGGACGAGCAGAAGGCGCGGTTCAATGCGCTTGGCTGCGGCGAAGCCAACGGAGCGCGCGGCACGGCGCCCGCGTGCGGCCCGACCACGGCCGCGATCCCGGCCCCGTCCTCACCGCCGCCGCAAGCCGAGAAGGTGGGGCGCAAGGCGGCGCGCACGGACAAGCCGCCGCGCGCCCTGTTGCATAAGCTCAAGGACGCGAGCACCAGGGCGGCGCAGAGGCTCAAGGCCGCCTGGCATCGCGTCGCTTCGCACCCGCCGCGCGCCGCGCCGGCGAGCGGCACGCCGTAGACGTCGTCGGTGGACGCCGCGCAGACTACCGCCGCGCCGCCCGCATGTGCTCGAGCACGTCTGCAGTCGGCCAGCAGTCGAGCTTGAGGTGATTGCGTTTCTGATAGGCGCCGAGCGCAAGCCGCGTCTTCATGCCGGCCTTGCCGTCGAGCTTGTCGCCGTAGAGCCCGAGCGCCGTGAGGCGCTTCTGCATGTCCTCGAGCGCGCCGGTGCGCAGCTGCACCACGGGCTGCCACGGCGCCTCAAACGGCCCGCCGCCGCCGATGAGGTCGGACACGTGGCCGACGAACAGCACGTAGAGGTCGGAGAAGTTGTACTCCTTGATCGCGAAGTAGTTGTGAAAGATGAGGAAGCCCGGCCCGTAGGTTCCAGCCGGCAGGATCAGCGAGGCCGGCTCGGAGAGATATTTCGCCGGCGGCGTGCGGCCATGGGCGAGCGTGAACCCGGCCTTGATCCAATCGGCGAGCGGCATCTTGCGGTCCGGGTCGGCGATCGTGCAGTCGGCATTCGCCGGCACGCGCACCTCGTAGGCCCAGGGCTTGTCGCGCTCCCAGCCCTCGCCCACGAGCTGCTTGGCGGCCGAGGCGAGCGCGTCGGGCACCGACTTCCAGATGTCGACCTTGCCGTCGCCGTCGAAGTCGACGCCGTACTTGTAGAACTCCGACGGCAGGAACTGGGTGAGCCCCATGGCGCCGCCCCAGGAGGAGCGCATCTCGCTCCGCGGCACGCCGTCCTGCAGCATCTTGAGCGCGTAGAGGAACTGGTCGCGGAAGTAGTCCTTGCGCCGCCCCGTATAAGCCTGCGTCGCGACCACCTGGATCGCGTCGCGGCCGCCATAATGGGTCGAGTAGTCGCTCTCGCGTCCCCAGATCGCCAGGATGATGGTGCCGGGCACGCCGAACTCGCGCTCGATGCGCGCGAGCGTGTCGCGATGCTCGGCGTAGAGCTTGCGCCCGCGTTCGGAGAGCCGCTTGAAGGAGGACTCCTTGAGATAGTCCGCCGGCGTCTGCACGAACTCGGCCTGGCCTGGCTGCCGCTGCACGCGCCCCGGAATGACGAGGTCGGGAAGCGAGAGATCGGGCTCGAGCCCACGCGTCGCGGCGTCGAATGTCGCGCGCGAGACGCCGAGTTTTTGCGCCTCCGGCCAGGTCGACTGCAGGAAGGCCGTGAAGGCCGGGTCGGCGGCCCGCGCCGGCACGCCGAACGCAAGCGTGATCGCCTGGACCAAGAGGGCCAAATTCACGACGGATGCGAATCTCGCGGCGCGAACCATGCGGTCATCAATGCGACGAAGCGGGATGCCAGCGCAAGTAGGTCTCGGCGCTCGCCCGCGCCGCCGCCGGCAGCGCGCCGTCGCGCGCCATCACGAGGAAGCGCGGATCGGTGCAGGCATGGCGGAGCGTCATCAGCGGCGCATAGACATCGGAAACGTAGAACGCCACCGCGTCGGCGGCCGTCGGAAACTCGATGATCACGGCGCGCTCGGACACGAAACTGCCGGCGAGCATCGTCGCCTTGGCGGCGCGGGCGAGAAAGCGTCCGCCGAAGCGTTCGACGATGGCGCCGACCTGCGCGGCGTAAGGCTTGAAACGCTCGAGATCGAGCATGCGATGCGCCGCCACAACGAGCGCCTGACCGTCGCCCGACTCGGCGACCGCCTCGACCGTGTAGCCCTCGATCCCGCGCGCACGAGCCGTCTCAATCGTCGCGTCGTCTACCCGCGCGACGACGAGCGAGGTCCACGGCCACGGACCTTCGAGCACCATCGTGTCGCCTTGTGCCACGATGCGGCGCGCATCGAGGGCGAGGGGCGCGATCGCAGAATGGCCGGCGACGAGGTAACTCACCGCGTGAACTTCTTGTACTTGATCCGCTGCGGAATGGTGCTGTCGGTGCCGAGGCGGCGCATCTTGTCGGCCTCGTAGTCCTGGAAGTTGCCCTCGAACCATTCGACGTGGCTCTCGCC
>DASXCK010000298.1:0-6975 GCA_036491235.1 Xanthobacteraceae bacterium
GTGAGCAGCCCGCGCGCCTCGAGCCGCGCCAGGTGCTCCTGGAAATCGCGCGGAGGACCGGCTGAGTCGGTCGACGATGTCGCCATGCCCTCGGCTTTATCAAGCATCGGTCGAAGTCCTTACGATGCTTGCTCCGCCTCATCCTGAGGAGCGAGGCCGAAGGCCTCGCGTCTCGAAGGATGGGCCGCGGATGCAAGCGACGCCGCGTACGCTCGTCGCCCATGGTTCGAGACGCGCGGCTTCGCCGCGCTCCTCACCATGAGGGAGGAGCAGGATCAATACCCCGGCGCGTTCTCGATCTGGTCGAACCAGTCGAAACCCATCTCCTTGACCATGCGGTTGGAGATCACGATCAGCCGCGCCTCGCTGGTCGCGTGCGAGTTGAAATGCTGGTGGACGGTGAACGGCGGGACGTAGATGAAGTCGCCGCGCTCCCATTCGAACTTGCGCGGCTCCGGGGTCCATTCCCACTCGAAGGCGTCGAGGCAGTCGAACTTGAGATCCCAGTGCAGGTCGTAGCCGGAGCCCTCGGCCACGAACAGCACCTCCTCCCACATGTGGCGGTGCTTGCCGGAGCGTTCGCCCGGCTTGAGGAACTGCATGTAGGCCTCGACGCACTGCTCGCGCGTGTTCATCGAGCTGTGCACCAGGTGCTTGATCAGGCCGTCGGCGGACTTTTCCCACGGCTGCTCCTCGGCGCTCACCACGTTGGGCATCGCCTCGTAGGCTTTGCGGAATGCCGCCGAGGCCGCCACGTCGTCGGCACGGATGCTCGCGGTCTTGCTGCCCATGTGGGCGAAGTCGCGCTCGTCGAGGATCTTGCTCATTCTTGTTTCTCCGAATTCTTCTGTCCCGCTTCGCTCTCCTTCGTCATGCCCGGCCCTGTGCCGGGCATCCACGTCTTGCGGCGTCGCCAAGACGTGGATGGCCGGGACAAGCCCGGCTCTGACGGCGTCAGAGATCCTTCGGCGGGCGGAAGTCCTCGTGGCCGGGCGTCGCCTCGTTGGGCGGATAGGATACGATCTTCTGGAACAGCAGGTGCATGAACAGGAAGAGCGGCTTCGCCTTGAACACCAGCAGGATCGCCTCGTTGTCGGGATCGTCGTTGAAGTGCTGGTGCACGCTCGCGCACTCGACGATCATGATGTCGCCGGCCTTCCACTCGATGCGGCGGCCGTCATGGATGTCGTGGCCGCGGCCCTTGAGCACGTAGAACACCGCGCTGTTGAGGTGACCGTGCTTCTGCCCGTATGCGCCGGGCGCATAGCACTCGATATGGGTCTCGATGGACTGGGTGATGTTGGCGGCACCGGGGGCGATCACGTGCTTGCCGTAGAGCGCGGGCCCGCCCTTCCAGGGATGGTGGCGCGAGGAATAAACCCGCGGCTGCTCCAGAAGGCCCTTGTAGACGTCGCTGTAGGTGCCTTCGAGCGCGCGCACGAAGGTGCGCTTCTTCGACCAGCGTTCCCATTTGCCTTCCTTGTCCTCGGTCGGCGGCGAATTGTGCCCGACGCCGGGCGGCGTTCGCTCGTAAAGGCCGGTCATGAATGCTCCTTGGCTTCTTGGCGCGCTTTCGGCTGGCGTGCGGCTCCCACCTACCAAGAAAACGCGCCGTGGTACATCGGGCGGAAAATCAAATGAATCCGAGCCACGACCGCAGGTCGGGCACGAAATCGCCGAGCAACGAGGCCGGCCACGCGACCGCGAGCAGGCGGTCGAACAGGAGCCAGGCGAGCAGCGCCGTCGCGGCCGCGAAGATGAGCGACCGCCAGGCCGGCTCCCCGAAGCCGACGCACATGTAGCCGAGCACGAAGATCGCGATCGCCGGCAGGAACCCGACCAGCCAGATCGCGAGGAGGAACGCCAGCAGCCAGGCGAAGTAGACCGTCGACTGGCGGCGCGCCGTCGGATCGTCGACGCCGAGGTCGACCTGTTGCCCGTGGCCGCCGTCGGCATTGCCGCGTGTGGCCGGGTCGGGCTCCTTGCCGAACAGCTCGTTGATCAGATTGAGCCCGGCCGCGGTCAGCGCCATGTAGCAGGCGGTGAGCGGCACCGGCTTCGCCGAAGCCGGCCAGTCGAGCGACAGCAGGATCGCGGCGACGATGAACGCGATGACCGCGAGCGTGAACGCCGGATAGGCATCGAAGCGCATGCGATGCGCCCGCACATGGCGCAGCTCGCCCACCACGTTGACCACGATCTCCGACATCGGCTTGAACAGCGCCCAGGCGACGAGCAGGAGCACGATTGCCGCCACCGGGAGCGGGATCTCCATCCCGCCGACATGGAAGATCTTCGACGGATGCCACAGCCAGCCGATCCCATAAAGCTGCATCGACAGATTGAGATAGCGCTCGAAGATGCCGCCGACGACGAGGCCGAGGACCATCGGGGGCCGTGGCCAGCCGAGCCGCTTCATGATCCAGCCGACGATGCCGAAACCGATCAGCACGTAAAGATCGCCCCAGTCGTGCGAGCCCTCGTAGGCGGCGACGAAGACGAGGGCGAGCACGATGGGCAGCAATATCTCGGGCCGCACCGTCGAGATTTTTGCGAGGAAGCGGCTGCCGGAGAGGCAGATCACGGCGCCGATCACGTGCGCGAGCGTGAGGCTCCAGACGATCGTGTAGGTCACGTCGAGATGCTTGGTGAGCATCTCGGGACCAGGGATCAGCTGATGCATCTGGAACGCGCCGAGCAGGATCGCCATCGACGCGCCGGCCGGCACGCCGAACGCGATGGTCGGCACGAGATGCCCGCCCTCCTTCGCGTTGTTGGACGATTCCGGCGCGATCACGCCGCGCACGTCGCCGGTACCGAAAGTCTCGGCGTTCTTCTCGGTGCGCTGCGCATAGCCGTAGGCGATCCAGTCGATGACCGAGGAACCGACGCCCGGAATGGCGCCGAGCCCGGTGCCGAGGATGCTGCAGCGCAGGACTAGCCACCAGTGGCGCGCCACGTCGCGCACGCCCTCCCACTGGCTGGACATCGCGATGGTGGCGGCGTTCATGCCGGCGATGCGCTTGCGCGCGACGGCGAGCTCGCACAGCTCGGGAATCGCAAAGAGGCCGAGCGTTACCGGCACGAGCGGCAGCTGCTCGTAGAGATAAAGGCTGCCGAAGGTCCAGCGCAGCGTGCCGGCCTCCGAGCGATCGCCGATCATCGAGAGCATGAGGCCGAGGCCGGCCGCCGTCAGCCCCTTGAGCGGCGCGCGTCCGCTCAGCGTCGCCACCATCGAGAGCCCGAACAGCGTGAAGGCGAGCAATTCGGGCGAGCCGATGGAGAGCAGGATCGGCCGCAGGAAAGGCAAACTGATGCCGAGCACGAACGCGCCGACCAGCCCGCCGGCGAGCGAGGAAGCAAAGCCTGCACCGAAAGCGCGGCCCGCCTCGCCGTTCTTCGCCATCTGGTGGCCGTCGATCACGGTCGCGGCGGCACCGACATGGCCCGGCACGCCGAAGAGTACCGCGGTAATGAAATCGGACGAGGTGATCACCGCCGCCATGCCGAGCAGCAGCGCCATCGCGGAATGCTGGTCCATGTTGTAGGTGAACGGGATCAGCATCGCGATGCCGACGATGCCGCTGAGCCCGGGCAGCACCCCGATCGCAAGGCCGATCAGCACGCCCAGAAACAAGATGCCGATGCGCGGCCACTCGAACAGCATCGTGAGCGCATGCCAAGCCATCTGCGCCATGTCGGGCTGCATCGAACGCTTCCCTGCGCCGCCTGACCGGCGCAATTCCCTTGTTGGCGAATCGCCGTCGCGGGCATGACCGGCGGCGCATTGTGACGTCCCGGGGCGCGGATGGCGCGGAACACACCCTCGGACCGGGCTGATTGTTACATCCGAAAGGTCTTTGGGCGTCAAGCCGAACGCCCCGGGGGGTACCGACATGGTGACGCACCGCCGCGTGGCGCAGCGGGCCGAAGTTGTGGCATAAGCCGCCGCACCGCGAGTTTCGCGGCCCGGTCATGTCAAGGAGAATAGGTATGGTCTCGACGCGCGTTCGCACGCTGGCGGCGGTCTTGCTGGCGGTGCTGCCCGCATCGGTCGCGTGCGCCGCGAGCCCGGCCGATTTTTACAAGGGCAAGACGGTCGAGCTCTACGTGGGCTACAGCGTCGGCGGCGCCTACGATCTCTATGCCCGCACGATCGGGCGTTTTCTCGGCCACCACATCCCCGGAAACCCGACCGTCGTCGTCAAGAACATGGAAGGCGGCGGCAGCTTGCGGCTCGCCAACTGGCTCTTTCGCGTCGCGCCGAAGGACGGCAGCGTGCTGGCCACCATCGGCCGCGGCACCGGCTTCGATCCGATCCTCGGACAGCAGGGCGCCCAGTTCGACGGCACCAAGTTCACCTGGATCGGCAGCGCCAACAACGAGGTGAGCGTGTGCGTCGCCTGGAACGCGACCTCCGGCATCACCAAATTCGAAGATCTGCTCACCAAGGAGATGACCGTCGGCGGCACCTCGATGAGCGCCGACACCGACCAGTTCCCAAAAGTGCTCAACGGCGTGTTCGGCACCAAGATGAAGATCGTGAGCGGCTATCCGGGCGGCGGCAACGTCGTGCTCGCGATGGAGCGCGGCGAGGTGCAGGGCCGCTGCGGCTGGTCGTGGTCCAGCGTCGTGTCGACCCACAAGGCGTGGATCGACGACAAGAAGATGACCGTGCTGGTGCAACTCGCACTGCGCAAGCATCCCGAGCTGCCGGACGTGCCGCTGATCATGGACCTCGCCAAGACGGACGAGCAGCGCCAGATCCTCAAGCTGATCTTCGCGCGACAAACCATGGGCCGGCCATATATCGCGCCGCCCGGCATTCCGGCCGACCGCGCCGAGGCGCTGCGCAAGGCGTTCATGGACACCATGGCCGACAAGGATTTCCTCGCCGCGGCCGAACAGGCGAAGCTCGAGATCGCGCCGGTCGACGGTGCCGAGCTGCAGAAGCTGGTCACCGAGGTCTACGCAACGCCTCCCGACGTCGAGAAGAAGGCTGCGGCGCTATTGAGCGGGAAGTGAGAGATTAAGAGAGATAAGTAGGTCGGGTCGAGCTCTTCGCGAGACCCAACATTCGCGCGTGCATGAACGCGTTGGGTCTCGCAAGGGCTCGGCCCAATCTACGGGGCTCGACCCAACCTACGCGCATGCTCTAATGTCGCGCGATGAAGCCCGCCCCGTTTCGCCATCACGCCCCGACGACCGTCGATGAAGCCGTCACCCTGCTGGCGCAACTCGCGCCGCACGACGGGCGCGTGCTCGCGGGCGGACAGAGCCTGGTGCCGACGATGGCGTTCCGCCTCGCCCGGCCCGCGCACCTGATCGACATCAACGGGATTAAGGCGCTCGACCGCCTCGCGGTCGACGGCGACAAGCTCACCATCGGCGCCTGCGTACGCCACGCGGCGTTTCATCGCCCTGTCGTCGACGGGCCGCTCGGCGCGCTGCTCGGCAAGGTCGTTCGTCACATCGCACATTCCCCAATCCGCAGCCGCGGCACCTTCTGCGGCAGCATCGCCAATGCGGATCCCGCCTCCGAATGGTGCACGGTCGCGGCGGCGCTCGACGCCGAAATGGTGGCGCAGAGCGCGCGCGGCACCCGCACGATCCCTGCGAAGGAGTTCTTCGCCGGGATCATGACGACGGCGCTCGCCGAGGACGAGCTTTTGGTCGAGGTGCGCCTGCCGCTGTTGCCGGCGGGCACGCGCGCCGGCTTCTGCGAATTCAGCCGGCGCGCCGGTGACTTCGCCATCGCGATGGCGCTGGCGACCTATCGCATCGACGGCGGCAAGATCGCCGAAGCGCGCATCGCGGTCGGCGGCGCCGAGCCGCATGCGCGCCGCATCGCGCAAGCCGAGCAGGCCCTCGCCGGCAAGGCGCCCGGCGCCGAGGCTTTTGCTGCTGCGGCGGAACGCGCCGCCGCCGCGATCGATCCAATGGAAGACGTCCACAACAGCGCGCAATATCGGCGCGATCTCGTGCGCGCCATGGTGCGCCGCGCGCTCGAGCAAGCCGCAGAAGACGCCGCATGAACGCGCCGGGCAAAATCGACGCGACCAAGTGGATCGGCCGCTCGGTCGAACGGCTGGAGGACCCGCCCCTCGTCACCGGCCGCGGCCGCTATGCGGCCGACATCTCGTTTCCGCATCAGTTGCACATGCGGATCGTGCGGTCGAACCATGCGCACGGGAGGATCGTGTCGATCGACACTGCGGCGGCGCGCGCGTTGCCGGGCGTGGTCGCAGTGTGGACCGCGGCGGACATCGCCGACGTGCCGCCAATCGATTTCCGCGAAGGGCGCATCGAGCGGCTCGAGCCGTGGCGCCAGCCGGTGCTCGCGACGGAGCGCGTACGCTACGTGGGCGATCCGGTCGCCGCCGTGTTCGCCGAGGACCCCTACGTCGCCGAGGACGCGGCCGATCTCGTCACGATGGAGATCGACGAGCTGCCGCCGCTGCTCGACGCCCAATCGGAGCCCGGCGAGTTCGCACCCGGCCGCAGCACCGAGGCGACCGTGCTCAAGCAGGGCTATGGCGACGTCGATGCGGCGCTGCGTAACGCCCATGCGGTGGTCGAGCTCACCCTGAGCGTCGGACGCCATTCCGGCGTGCCGATCGAGACGCGCGGCGCGATCGGCCGCTACGACGCCTCACGCGACATGCTCGAGCTGCATGGCGCCGCCAAGGTGCCGCATCGCAACCGCGACCTTCTCGCCCGCATGCTCAAGCGCAGCCCCTCGTCGATCAGCGTCTACGAGGCGCATGTCGGCGGCGGCTTCGGCATCCGCGGCGAGCTCTACCCGGAGGATGTGCTGGTCTGTGTCGGCGCGCGGCGGCTCGGCCGGCCGGTCAAATGGATCGAGGACCGGCGCGAGCACCTGATCTGCGCCAACCACTCGCGCCAGCAGACCCACAAGATCAAGGCGGCGGTCGATCGCGACGGCCGCCTGCTCGCGATCGACGACGAGTTTTG
>DASXCK010000299.1:0-5654 GCA_036491235.1 Xanthobacteraceae bacterium
GAGCGCGTGGTGTTCGGCCGTCCGATCGGACAGAACCAGGCGATCCAGCATCCGCTGGCGCGCCACTGGATGGAACTCGAGGCCGCGAACCTGATGGTGTTTCGCGCCGCCGCGCTCTACGACGCGGGCGAGTCCTGCGCGGCGCAAGCCAATGCCGCAAAATTCCTCGGCGCCGAGGCGGCGCTGACGGCCTGCCAGACCGCCGTGACCACCCACGGCGGCATGGGCTACGCCAAGGCATTCCACGTCGAGCGCTACCTGCGCGAAGCGATGATCGCGCGGCTCGCGCCGGTGAGCGCCGAGATGATCCTGAATTTCATCGGCGAGAAGGTGCTCGGGCTGCCGAAGTCGTATTAGGCGAATAGCCCGATTCGCGACGTCTTGTCGGACGTCGCGGAAGCGTCCGGTACAGCGCTAGTGGTTGACGTGGATCGTCACGAACGCACTCAGTCCCTCGCCGACAAGTCCGCCGGCACCGTTGGCGGCGATGAAGTAGCGCTCGTTGGTGAAGTCCTTGATGTTCAGCGCAATGCCCCAGGTGTCCTCGTCGTATCCGAACATGAGGTTGCCGATCACATACTGCGGCACCCAATTGGCATCTGTCGTGTCGCTGAAGGTCTTGCCGCGATAATTGACGCCGATGCCGGCCTTGAAGCCCTGAATGCCGGCGATCGAAAACTTGTAGGTCGTCCACAGGTTGGCCATCGTGGCCGGGACGCCTTGCGGACGATTGCCGACCGTGGCGATCGCCTGCGGCGCGTCGGTGACGAACGCGTGCATGTAGGTCGCATTGGTGAGCAGGCTCCAGCGATCGGTCAATGCCGCGATCAGGGACACGTCGGCGCCGCGGGTGCGCTGAGAGTCGAACACCACCGTCTCGGTGGCCGCGATCACGGTCGCGACATTCTCGCGCGTGATGTCGAACGCCGCGGTGTTCAGCGTAATCCGATCATTCAACATCTGGAATTTGATGCCGGCCTCGTACTGCAGCGCAGATTCGGGTGCGCCCGTGCCGTTCTGGGTGTTCTCCGAGTTGAAGTTCGTCAGGAAGCTCTTCGAGACGCCCGCATAGGGCGAGACGCCGGGAAACAGCTTGTAGAGCGCGCCGACGTTCCAGCTTACGGGATTGTCCTGGCGCGCCTGCGTGACGCCCGCGATAAGCGGGACGCCCGCGCTGGTGAGGCGCGACGGCGTGGGATCGGCCGGGCTCGTCGGCACCGTGATCAACGGCGTGAGCGCGGTGTCCCAGAAGTCCTGGCGAACGCCCATGCGGACCTTGAAGCGGTCGGTCACGTCCATCTGATCGGTGGCGTAGAGGCTGTAGTAGTTGGCCAGCAGATGATCGTTGTCGCAGGAATGCTTCGCGTCGCACTGAAACCCGTTCGGGCCGATATTGCCGAGCGACGTCTCTGGCACCACGGGAGCGAATGCGTTGGGAATGGGATTCAGGTCGGCCGTCTGCCGCTGGGTATCCATGGTCTGATGCACGTATTCGAAGCCAGTAAGCAACGTATGGCCGATGCCGTAGGTGCCGAATTTCCACACCGGCTCGAACTGGTAATCGACCGTGTTGTCGACGTCGTCTTGCTGGCGCAGTTGCCGGCCGACGACCGCCCCGGTCGGGTCCACCTTCGTGTTCGAGCTGTCGCCGTTCCGCAGCGCGTCGACCGTGCGATACACGTACGAAATCCGATTGTTGATCGTGAGGAACTCGTTGACGTCCCATTTGTCCGACGCCGTCGGACGCACGTAGTCGCTGGTCGCGTTGGCGAACGGCGTCGAATACTTGGCGTCGATCGGCACGCCCGTGATCGGGCTCCCTTTGAAATAGATGAGGCCGTACGAGTCCGGCGTCTGCACGATGTGGCGCGCGTCGAGCGAGAACTCGAACAGATGATCCCCGCGCTGCCACGTGAAGTCCGGCCTGATCTCGTAGTCCTGGCTGCCGAGGTCGCGGAAGCCGTCGTCGCGCGAGAAGGTCGTGTCGATGCGATAGCTGAGGCCCGGGACGGTGGTCGGACCGGTGACGTAACCGTTGTTGACGATACGGCCGAACGAGCCCGCCGTAACGCTGTCGCCCCAGTGGAATTCATTGGATGGCGTGAAGTGCACGACGTTGATCGTGCCGCCGGGCGGCCCGCTGCCGAACAGCGCTGAGCCCGGTCCGCCGAGGATCTCGATCTGCTTCACGCCGTTCAACGAATGGGCGAGGCCGCCGAGCTGGTCGCCGTCGGAAAAACCGTCGCTGTAGATCTGTGCATTCAGGCCGCGGATGAGGAAGTGGTCGAAGTAGCCGAGCGAATCCTGGCCGCCGAAATTAACGCCGCTCGCGTTGTAGATGCTGTCGCGCAGTCCGGTGACGCCGGTGACGCCTTGCTCCGCCGGGATATCGTGCGGGATGATCTGCACGCTCGCCGGCAGATCGGCGAGCTTGGTGTTGGTCTTGCTCACCCCGGCCGGCTGCTGCGCCGCCTGCGAATACGGATTCGTCACATGTCCGGGCGTCGAGGCGCCGCCCGCGATCGGGGCCGTCTGCGCGGTCGGGGTGCTCGGCGCGGGCTCGGGAGCGACGGCGGGCGTGCGTCGTGCGACATTGTTCGGCTTCGCGGGGCGCGGCCTGCGCTGCCTGGGCGCCGTGACGGTGACGGGCGGAAGCGTCGTGGCGGTACTCGACGAGTTCGCGGTCTGGGCTTTGCTTTGCGTCGGAGCGGCTAGTCCGACCGCGAGCGCGAGAGTTGCGATGACCGAATGACTGCCGCCGCCACGATACTGCGGTCGAACCCGCCGATGCCCCGCCATGATCCCCATTCCACTACTTTAGAACTGCTTTAACTGACGCCGCTATTCTTTGATCGTCTTCGCCCCGAGCGTCAAAAAACAATGTTCCCGACCCGAGTCAATGAGGATGAACATTTTTAATACACAATCTAATCTAGATCACGTCTAAATTATACGATTGACCCGACGGCGCCAGCAGTTAGAGGAATAATTTGAACGCTTCCATGGTGTAGCTGCCAAGCCGCCCGAAATCGTCACGTACCAAATCGACAATTCTATTTGCGCCGCGTGATGGCGGGGCGCATCGCGCACGCAGCGACGCCGATATCACCGAGGCCAAGGCCGACGTTTTCGTGCGCTCCGGCGTCATATGGCAAGCCAGCGTGCACACGAACTACGCCGCCGGGATGTTCGTGATCGCGAGCTCATCGTCCGCTTCGACAGCGAGAAGGCGTCGGTCGCCGACGCGATGATCGATTCCATCGAGGACTCGGGCGATCCGGCCTGGTCGGCCTGCTCCATGCGCTGCCCAACATGCAGATCACGCGCCGCCTCGCGCGCGAGGGCCGGCTGCATGCGCGGCAAGATCGGCGCGCTCGACACCATGCAGCAGATCGTCACCACGGTTCCACAGACGCGCGAGCCGTTCCGGCGGACTTGATGAACGCCGCCGAGGAGAACCCGGCGCGCTCAGCGCGACCCGAGAGCTTGCACCCTCAGGATCACGGGCTGGCGGTGAATTGCGGCCCAAGTCCCAAGCAGGTGGCCACGCGTTTCGCGCGGTGTTAGCTTGCCTGCATTGCCTGCAAGCATCGCATCACGCCATGAGGACTCCCATGCCCGATCGCCGTCGTGTCGTTCAAGGCGGCCTTGCCGCTCTCGGCTCGCTCCCCATTATCGCGCCGCGCGCCTTCGCGCAGGCGAAGACGTCGGTGAAGATCCGCTACAACGAGGTGGTTCGCTCGACGCTCTATACCCCTGCCTATGTGGCGATGACCAAGGGCTACTTCACGAAGGCAGGCATCGAGCTCACGATGACGACCGCGAACGGCGGCGACAAATCGATGGCCGCGCTCATCTCCGGCGCCGCCGACATCGCGCTGATCGGGCCGGAGACCGCGATCTACGTGCAGACCAGCAACTCGCCGACAAAGGTCCGCATCTTCTGCGGGCTTACGTCGACCGACGGCTTCATGCTGGTCGGCCGCGACAAGGTCGACAAGTTCGACTGGCAGGCGCTCAAGGGCAAGGAGATCCTCGGCTTCCGCCCGGGCTCGACGCCGCTTCTCTTCCTCGAGGCGGCGCTGCGCAAGAACGGCATCGATCCGCAGAAGGACGTCAAGCTCGTCAACAACATCGGCGTGCCGGCGCGCGTCGGCGCCTGGCTCGCCGGCCAGGGGCAGTACGGAATCTTCATCGAACCCGACGCCTCGCAACTCGAGCTCGACGGCAAGGCGCATTTTTGCGCCTCGGTCGGCGAGACCGTCGGCTTTGCCGACTACACCGCCTTCATGGCCACCGAGAAATACATCCACGACAATCCCGAGGTCATCCAGAACTGGACCAATGCGGTCTACGAAGCCATGAAATGGACCGCGTCGGCGCCGGCCGCCGAGATCGCCGCGGTGCTGGCGCAGTATTTCCCGGGCGTGAACCAGAAGGCGCTGGTCGGCGCCGCGCAGCGCTACCAGCGGCTCAAGATCTGGAAGAGCACGCCGGTGATCGAGCCGGCCGCGATCGAGAAATTCCAGGATATCCTGGTGCAGGGCCACGTGCTCGACGCGAACAACCGGGTGAAGTTCGCGGATCTGGTGGTGACTGATTTCGCCGCCAAGGCGAAGTGATCCAGGGATAGAATTTATCCGTGAGTAGAATACAGGCAGTGCGGGCCCTCTCCACCGCTTGCGGGGGAGAGTTGGAGCGCGGGAAGCCGCGAACGCCGAGCAAGCGGCGCTCCCTCCCCACCCTCCCCCGCAAGCGGGGAAGGGCGGCGCAAGCGCCGTGCATGGGAAAGCGTAATGCCGTCACCTGCCCCTGACGCCACACCCAAGGTCGAGCTGCGCGACGTCGGGCTGCGCTATTTCGGCCGCGACGGCGAGACCGAGGCGCTCAAGGGCATCTCGCTCTCGATCGCGGCCGGCGAGTTCGTCGCCATCATCGGCCAGAGCGGCTGCGGCAAGAGCACGCTGTTGTCGCTCATCTCCGGCATCCTGCGGCCGACCGGGGGCGCGGTGCTGATCGACGGCGCCTCCGTCGTCGGGCCGAGCCGCAAGGTCGGCTACATGCTGCAGCAGGATTACCTGTTCGAGTGGCGCACGATCCTGGAGAATGCGGTGCTCGGCGCCGAGATCCAGGGCCTCGACATGAGCAAGGCGCGCACCCGCGCGAACCGGCTGCTCACCCGCTACGGCCTCGGCCAGTTCCTCGACCGCCGGCCGCGTGAATTGTCCGGCGGCATGCGCCAGCGCGTCGCGCTCGCGCGCACGCTCGTCACCGAGCCGGACATCGTGCTGCTCGACGAGCCGTTCTCGGCGCTCGATTCGCAGACGCGCCTTGCGCTCGCGGACGAGGTCGCCGAGATCCTGCGCCGCGAAGGCAAGACCGCGATCCTGGTGACGCATGACATCGGCGAGGCCGTCAGCATGGCGGAACGCGTGGTCGTGCTCTCGCGCCGGCCGGGACGCGTCAAGTCCGACCGCCCGATCCGCTTCGCGACGACGGACGGCGCGCGGCCAAAACCGTTCGCGGCGCGCAACGCGCCCGAGTTCAACGGCTACTTCAACACGCTGTGGCAGGAGCTCGAAGTCCATGTCGAAGGTTGAAGCTGCGACATATACGAGCGAAAGCGCGGAGTACCGCGCTTGGCTCGCGCACGA
>DASXCK010000300.1:0-2539 GCA_036491235.1 Xanthobacteraceae bacterium
TTTCCCGGCGGCAAGGTCGAGGCGGGCGAACGACCGGAAGAGACGCTCATTCGCGAGCTGAAGGAGGAACTGGGCATCGTCGTACAGGAGGCTTGCCTCGCGCCGCTTACATTCGCGAGCCACACCTACCCGGAATTCCACCTGCTGATGCCACTCTATGTGTGTCGGCGGTGGGACGGGATCGCAACCGCGCAGGAGGGCCAGCGGCTCGCCTGGGTGAGGCCGAACCGGCTCGAGGAGTACCCCATGCCGCCCGCCGACCTGCCGCTCATCTCGCATCTGACTTCGCTGCTGTAACGAGACTTGGACCAGGACCGCCCCATGACTTTCATCCGCTCGGCGCTCGCTCGCCTCAACCGCTTCGCCCGTTTCGCGACGGACCGGCGCGGCGCGACCGCGATCGAATACGGTCTGATGGCGGCGCTGATCAGCGTGGCCATCATGTCCACGGTCTTTTCGATGGGCCAGGGCATCAAGGACACGCTGTACGGCCAGATCACCAATTCACTGGCCAACATGTCGCAATAGGCGCTTGTGCGCCTGGTCGTCCCGCAGTCCGTTTCCGGCAACCTGTCTCGGTGCTAGCCTGCCGGCTGCACTCCCGTAACGGGAGGCTTCAGGGAGGACGGCCATGCGGAGATTGATCTCGGCTTTGTCGCTCATTGCGAGCTTGGCGGCGGGGGCGGCCTGGGCACAGCCCTACAAGCCCAATGATGCCGGCGTCACCATGGGCCACTGGCATCTCAACTCGCGCGACGTCGCGGCCACCAAGAAGATCTTCGTCGCGCTCGGCGGCAAGCCGCTCGCGCCCGGCGATTTCGAGATCGTGCAATTCCCCGGCGTCAACGTGTACCTCAATCAGCGCGCCGGCACGCCGCCGTCGACCGGCGGCACCGTCGGAACGGTCATCAATCACGTCGGATTCCTGGTGCCGAACGTGCAGGCCGCAGTCGCGAAGCTCAGAGGGTTGGACGTGACGATCGCCACCGGCCCGAACGGCATCGATGGCCGCCTCGACCAGGCTTTCGTCACCACGGCGGACGGCCTCAAGCTCGAATTCCTCGAAGACAAGAACCAGACCGTCCCGATCCGCCACCATCACATCCACTATTTCGTGTCGGGACCGGCAATCCCCGAGATGCAGGCGTGGTACGCCAAGGTCTTCGGCGCCAAGCCCGGCATGCGCGGCAAGTTCATGGCGGCCGACGTTCCGGGCGCGAACCTGTCGTTCGCGAAATCCGATCAGCCGACCGTCACGACCAAAGGGCGCGTGCTCGACCACATCGGCTTCGACGTCAACGATCTCGACGCCTTCCTCAAGAAGGCGGCGGCGGCCGGCGTGACGCCGGCGGTAGCCCCGAAGAAGAACCCCGCGAACGGCGTGTGGCTCGCCTTCATCTATGATCCGTGGGGGACCTACATCGAGCTCAACCAGCGGCCGAACCAGACCTATCTCGACCAGATGTAGGTGGACGTGCGGTAGGCGCTCTCTTCACCTTCCCCTGCAGGGCAGGGCTGAAGAGACGCCATCATCGCTCCGGCGGCTCGCCGGCGGAGAATTCTCGCGTCCCGAGCGCATCGGCGAGCCGCACCTTTGCCGAGCCGGGCTTGAGCGGTTGCGGCTGGCTGGCATCGGGCGCCCATCCCGACAGCCAGACGATGTCGAAGCTCGCCCGCACGCGGCCGTCCGCATCGGCAAAGCGCGCCGCGTAGACCTCGGCCATGCGCATGAGCGTCGCGCGGCGCAGCGGCTTGCGCCGGCGCTCGGCGAGCGCGTTGGTCGCTCCCATCCGCCTCAGGTCGCGCATCAGCTCGAACGGCGAGGCGTAACGCACCGTGATCCGGTCGACATCGGCAACCGGCAGCGCAAAGCCCGCGCGCTGAAGCAACGCGCCGGCCTCGCGCGCATCTATCAAAGGAGCGACGCGCGGCGAGACGCCGCCCTCGATTTCGGTTTCGGCCGCCGCAAAGCTCTGACGCAGCTCGGTCAGCGTGCCGCCGCCGAGGAGCGCGGCGAGGAAAAGGCCGTCGGGCTTGAGCGCACGCCGCACCTGCACGAGCGCACCGGGCAGATCGTTGACCGACTGCAGCGCCAGCGCCGAAATCGCGAGATCGAGCGAGCCGTCGGCGAACGGCAACGCCTCCTCGTCGGCGACAAGCTTCGGCCCGGTATCGTCGCGCAGGGCGAGCGGGTCGGCATCGACCGCGATCAGCGCGTCGACGCGAGCGGCAAGCAGACGGCGCAGCGCGCGCGTCGGCGTGCCCAGGTCGGCCGCAACCGGGAAGCGGCGCAGCACGCTCGCAAGGCGATCGGCAAGGTCGTCGGCGACGCGGTCGATCAGGAAGGTCGCGGGGCCGAGCGCCTGCGCACGGCGCCGGCGCCGGCGCAGCAGCCACCGGTCGAACACGCGCGGAGCGGACGTCGGTGCAGACATGGGGCCGGATGGACCGGATATGGCGGCGGACATGGGTCCACTTTAGCGCATCTTCGCCAGTCCCAAACGCAAAGCCGCGCGCCGTGCGGCGCGCGGGCGTTGTC
>DASXCK010000301.1:0-2383 GCA_036491235.1 Xanthobacteraceae bacterium
CACCTTGCCGGTCTGCCCGACCTGCCAGTCGTTCGGCGCGTAGCCGGCGTCGACGGCGGCGCGCGAGGCGCCCATGGCGGCGCCGAGCTTGTCGGCGACCGGCTCGATATATTTGGTGAAGTTCTCGCGGCTCTGCATGGCTCGGCCGCCCGAGATGATGATCTTGGCCGAGGTGAGCTCCGGCCGCTCGGACTTCGAGAGCTCCTCGCCGACAAAAGTCGAGACGCCCGGATCAGCCGCCGCGGTGGCGCTCTCGACCGCCGCCGAGCCGCCCTCGCCCGCGGCCTGGAATGCGGTGGTGCGCACCGTGATCACCTTCTTGGCGTCCTTCGAGCGCACGGTCTGCACCGCATTGCCGGCGTAGATCAGCCGCTCGAACGTGTCGGGCGCGGTCACCTTGGTAATGTCGGAGATCTGCATCACGTCGAGCAAGGCAGCGACGCGCGGCATGACGTTCTTCGCGGTCGTGGTCGAGGGCGCGATGATCGCGTCGTAGCTGCCTGCGAGCGACACGATCAGCGCCGCCGTCGGTTCCGCCAGCATGTGCTCGTAAGGCGCCGCGTCGGCGAGCAGCACCTTGGCGACGCCAGCGAGCTTCGCGGCGCTGTCTGCCGCCGGACGGCAATCCTTGCCTGCGATCAGCACATGCACGTCGCCGTCCAGCGCCTTCGCGGCGGTCAGCGCCTTCGCGGTCGCGTCCTTGAGGGACTTGTTGTCGTGCTCGGCGATGAGAAGCGCGGTCATCACAACACCCCCGCTTCGTTCTTGAGCTTGGCGACGAGCTCGGCGACCGATGCGACCTTGGCGCCGGCCTTGCGGCCGGGCGGCTCGGTTGTCTTGAGCACCTCGATGCGCGGCGCCGGATCGACGCCGTAGTCGCCGGGCGCCTTCTCGTCGATCGGCTTCTTCTTCGCCTTCATGATGTTCGGCAGGCTCGCGTAGCGCGGCTCGTTGAGCCGCAGATCAGTGGTTACGATCGCTGGGCCCTTAAGTTTCACGGTCTGCAGACCGCCGTCGACCTCGCGCGTGACCGAGATGCTGTCGCCCTCGACCACGAGCTTCGACGCAAAGGTTCCCTGCGGCCAGCCGAGCAGCGCGGCGAGCATCTGGCCGGTCTGGTTGCAGTCGTCGTCGATTGCCTGCTTGCCGAGGATGACGAGGCCGGGCTTCTCGGCCTCGACGATGCCCTTGAGGATCTTCGCCACCGCGAGCGGCTCGACGATCTGGTCTACCTTGACCAGGATGCCGCGGTCCGCGCCCATGGCGAGCGCCGTGCGGATGGTCTCGGAAGCCTGCTGCGGACCGATCGAGACGACGACAATTTCGGTCGCCTTGCCGGCCTCCTTGAGGCGGATCGCCTCCTCGACCGCGATCTCGTCAAAGGGATTCATCGACATCTTGACATTGGCGAGCTCGACGCCGCTGCCGTCGCCCTTGACCCGGATTTTCACGTTGTAGTCGACCACCCGTTTGACCGGGACGAGAACCTTCATGCGTATAAGCTCCTGCAAGGGCCGAGAAAGCTATGGCTGGCGGGCGGTACTGTCAACGTGCTGCAATGCAACATCAGCGCGCCAGCCGGTCTTTTTTATCTTTGTTTGGCGCATGTTCTCATCGGCGAACCGGCGTCCACTTCGCCGGAACATGCGCTAACGGTTCTGGCCGGGCACCCATAGGACATCGGCGGCGCCCTTGCGATTGACGAAACGGGCGGCGACGAACAGAAAATCGGACAGCCTATTGATGTATTTGATCGCCGCCGCCGAGACCACTTCGCCCGGCCGGTCGGCGAGTTCGACGATCAGGCGCTCGGCGCGACGGCACACCGTGCGGGCGAGGTGCAGATAGGCGGCGGCCGGCGTGCCGCCCGACAGGATGAAGGAACGCAGCGGGCTGAGCTCCGCGTTGAGCGCGTCGATCTCCTGCTCGAGCCGCGTCACCTGCGCGTCGGTGACGGCGAGCCGGGCGCCGCCCGGGCCCTTGCCCTTGGCGCTCTCCGGCGTGCACAGGTCGGCGCCGAGGTCGAACAGATCGTTCTGGATGCGCCCCAGCATGGCGTCGACCGTCGGCTCGTCTGCAGTGTGCAGGCGCGCGATGCCGAGGCAGGCGTTGAGCTCGTCGGTCGTGCCATACGAGGCGATACGCAGATCGAATTTCTTGCGCCGCTCGCCCGAGCTGAGCGCGGTCGTGCCGTCATCGCCGGTGCGCGTATAGATGCGGTTGAGGACGACCATGCGTGCGCCGCTATTTATGCAGGAGCCAGACCGTCGCCATCAGGACGATGATCGCGATGAACTGCATGAGCACGCGCAACCGCATGAGCTTCTGCGACGTGTTGGGCGAGCCGCCGCGCATCATATTGACGAGGCCGAGCAGCAGCACG
>DASXCK010000302.1:0-1885 GCA_036491235.1 Xanthobacteraceae bacterium
GCGCGAGCCCGCCCAGCGTCATGATGTTGAGCGTCTCGCCGAGCGCCCACAGCGCCGCGACCGAGCCGAGCACCGAGAGCGGGATCGAGGTCGCGATGATCACGGTCGAGCGCCAGCTCCCCAGGAAGATGAGGATCATCAGGCTGGTCAGCGCCGCCGCGATGACGCCCTCGCGGATCACGCCGCTCACGGCGGCGCGCACGAACACCGACTGGTCGCCGACCAGCGCGATCTTGAGGCTGGGCGGGACGATCGATTTGAGCTCGTCGACCTTCTGCTTGATGCCGGCGATGATCGACAGCGTCGAGGTCGCGCCGTTCTTGAGCACCAGCATCAGCACCGAGCGGCTGCCGTCGACATGCACGATGCTGGTCTGCGGCGAGTTGCCGTCGCGCACATGCGCGACGTCGCGCACATAGACCATCGCGCCGTTGACGGCTTTGATCGGCAGGTCGCCGAGCGCGCTGATCGCCGAGGGCGCGTTGTTGAGCTGGATCGCGTATTCGAGGCTGCCGATCTTCTCGGTGCCGACCGGGGTGAGCAGGTTCTGCGCCGCCAGCGTGTTGGCGACGTCCTGGCCGGACAGGCCGCGCGCCTGCATCGCCGACGGGTCGAGGTCGATCTGCACCTCGCGGAATTTTCCGCCGAACGGATACGGGATGGCGGCGCCCTGCACGGTCACGAGCGGGGTGCGGACGACGTTGATCGCGAGGTCGAACAGGTTCTGCTCGGTGAGCCCGGGGCCGGAGAGCGCGAGCTGGATGATCGGCACCGTCGAGGCGTTGTAGTTGAGGATCAGCGGCGGCGTCGTGTTCGGCGGCATCGATTTGAGCAGCGTCTGCGAAATCGCCGTGACCTGGGCATTGGCGACCCGGATGTCGACGTTGGGCTGAAAGAAGACCTTGATGATGCCGACGCCGATATAGGAGTTTGCCTCGATGTGCTCGATGTCGTTGACGGTCGTGGTCAGCGCGCGCTGGAACTGGGTCGTGATGCGGCCGGCCATGTCGTCGGGCGGCAGGCCGGTGTACTGCCACACGACGGCGATGACCGGGATGCGGATGTCGGGAAAGATGTCCACCGGCGTGCGCAACGCCGTGAGCGGCCCGATGATGAGGATGAGCAGCGCGAGGACGACGAACGTGTACGGTCGCCGCAATGCGATGCGGACAATTCCAACCATTTCCGCGTGTGCTCCCCTGTGCGGCGCACGGGTGTATCACACAAAGCGCGGCGCGCGCATGGCCGCGGGCCGCTGTCCGCGGCGATCGGGCGCATAAAATTTCCGTTAAATCCGCCCGCTGACGTGGGCGCCGAAGAGGTCGGGCCCGGTCAGGCGCACTGCTTTCCGGCGAGATCGACGATGCGGATCAGCTCGTCGACCCGCGCGTCGATTGCCTCGCGTCGCGCGCGCGGGATCCACGGCCGCGCGTTGAGGCCACCGCGGTCTCGACGCCCATGCGGATGTTATCGAGCACGTTGAGGTCGGGCAGCATCTCGGTGATCTGGAACGTGCGCACGATGCCGCGCCCGACGCGGCGCACGGCCGTCTGACGCGTGATGTCGGCGCCGTCGAACCACACCGTGCCGCGGGTCGGCGGCACGAAGCCGATCAGATTGAAGAAGGTGGTCTTGCCGGCGCCGTTCGGGCCGATGACGGCGCGCAGTTCGCCCGGCGCCATGTCGAACGACACGTCGTCGACCGCCTCGAGGGTGCCGTAGTGGCGCGACACGTGGTCGAGCCGCAGAAGCGCGGTGCCGTGCGCCGGGTTCTCGCGCGCCGCGGCGCCCGCGGGCGTCGGCGCGGCCGGCTGTGCGCTCGATGCCGTCATGCGGTCCTCGTGCGGGCGTCGAACACGCCAAGGATGCCGCGTGGAAACAGCAG
>DASXCK010000303.1:0-2576 GCA_036491235.1 Xanthobacteraceae bacterium
TTCTTGGCGCGCTGCGCCGTCTTGATCACCTCGCCGCTCGCCAGCACGGCTTTGAGCGCCAGCACGTTGTCCTTCATGGTGCCGTAGCGCACCGCATTGGTGCCGGAGGCGCGCGTCGACGTCATGCCGCCGAGCGAGGCGTCGGCGCCCGGATCGATCGGAAAGAACAGGCCCTGGTCGCGCAGGTGCTCGTTCAGCGCCTTGCGCGCGATGCCCGGCTCGATCACGCAGTCGAGATCCTCGGCATGGACGGCGAGCACGCGGTTCATGTCGCGAAAGTCGATGCACACGCCGCCGCGCGGCGCATTGACCTGGCCCTCGAGCGAGGTGCCGGTGCCGAAGGCGATCACCGGCAGGTCATGGTCGGCGCAGATGCGCACTGTGTCCTGCACGTCGGGCGTCGACTGCGGGAACACCACTGCGTCGGGCGGCTCGTTCGCGACCCAGGTGGTCGTGTTGGCGTGCTGCTCGCGCACCGCCGCCGAGGTGACGAGGCGGTTTCCGAACCGGGCGGCGAGCTTGTCGAGCGCGGCCGCGACCGCCGAGGGGTCGCGCGCAGGGGCGGGACCGGTCTTTCCTGAAGCCATCATGCCATCCGTGCTTTTTCTTTGGACGCCTTCTGGACCACCTTTTCTTGGATGCCTTCCCTAGCAGACCGCCCGCGCGGCCGGCACCCGGCGGCGCGGAAAATCGCCGCCGCGAATCGAATTTATGCAAATAATCCCGCGACATGCGGAGCGGATGCTGGCATGATGGTTGCGTTGCGGAATCTTGCTATCCATGCTCGATCGTACCGACCTTGAGCCACTGTTCTTCGCCCCGTTCGTCTCCTCGGTGATGCGGGTCGAGGAGTCATGGATCGACTACAACGGCCATCTCAACATGGCCTATTACAACGTGCTGTTCGACCGCGCGGTCGACGAGGCCTATGAGCTCATCGGCATCGGCGCCGACTACGTGTCCCAGCGCAGGCACTCGTTCTTCACCGCCGAGGTCCACTTGCGCTATCTGCGGGAGCTGCATGCGGGCGACCCGGTGCGGGTGACGTTCCAGCTTCTCGACTATGACCGCAAGCGGCTGCACACCTTCGAGCAGCTCTTCCATGCCGAGGACGGCTGGGTCGCGGCGACCTCGGAGAACATGTCGCTGCATGTCGACATGACATCGCGCAAGAGTGCAACGTTTCCGCCTGAGGTGACGCGGAGCCTCGCGCAGATGAAGACCTCGCATGCGCGGCTGCCGCGGCCTGAGGCCGCCGGCGGGCGGATCGCGATGCCGGCGAAGGGCTGAGTGGCCGGCCTTAAAGCTGCGTAGCCCGGGGAGCGAGGCGTAATCGGCGGACAGCTGCTCCGCGGAAAGTCCTTCCCCGCATTGCGTTCTGCTTCCTGCGGGGTACGCCATCCACCGCTCTTGCGCACTGCCCTCGTAAAACCGAGGTTCGGATGCCATTTTAGGGCCGAGGGAATCACGGAACACGGAACTTGGCCGATCCTTTGAAATCCGAGCGGCCCGTCGGGCTCGCTCCGCCGGCGCCAGCCGCGGGCGGCATCGCGGCGCGGGCGCGCGCCGCGGCAGCCCCGCCGTATCTCGCCGGCCTCAATCCGGAGCAGCGCGAGGCGGTCGAGACGCTCGACGGTCCGGTGCTGGTGCTCGCCGGCGCCGGCACCGGCAAGACCCGCGTGCTCACCACGCGCATTGCGCACATTTTGAGCCTCGGCCGCGCCCGCCCGTCGGAGATCCTCTCGGTCACCTTCACGAACAAGGCGGCGCGCGAGATGAAGGAGCGGGTCGGCAAGATGGTCGGCCAGATCGTCGAGGGCATGCCGTGGCTCGGCACCTTCCACTCGATCGGGGCCAAGATCCTGCGCCGGCACGCCGAGCTCGCCGGCCTGAAGTCCGACTTCACCATCCTGGACACCGACGACCAGATCCGCCTTCTCAAGCAGATCATCATCGCGGAAGGCATCGACGAGAAGCGCTGGCCCGCGCGGGTTTTTGCCGGCATGCTCGACGGCTGGAAGAACCGTGGGCTCCCGCCCCAGCAGGTGCCCGCCGGCGAGGCCGCGAGCTTCGCGGGCGGGCGCGGCATGAAGCTCTATGCCGACTTCCAGGCGCGGCTGAAGATCCTCAATGCGGCCGACTTCGGTGACCTGCTGCTCGAGACCATCCGCATTTTCCGCGAACACCCCGAGGTGCTGCGCGAATACCAGCGTCGCTTCAGGTTCATTCTTGTCGACGAGTATCAAGATACGAATGTCGCGCAGTACCTTTGGCTGAGGCTATTGGCGCAGCCGACGCGTGGCGACGTGGGGGGCCTCGTCCTTCGCGACGCGTCGCTGCGCGACGCTCCTCAGGATGAGGAACCCGCCGTAGCTCTCGCGAAGGCGGGCGTCGCGAAGGACGAGGCCACCGCGCTGCCGCAGCCGCCACCACCGCCGAAGAACATCTGCTGCGTCGGCGACGACGACCAGTCGATCTACGGCTGGCGCGGCGCCGAGGTCGACAACATCCTGCGCTTCGAGCACGATTTTCCTGGCGCCAAGGTGATCCGGCTCGAGCGCAACTATCGCTCGACC
>DASXCK010000304.1:0-9533 GCA_036491235.1 Xanthobacteraceae bacterium
GCTCTTCAACCTGACGATCGGCGTCGACATCACCCACGTGCCCTATCGCGGCGCCGGTCTCGTGATGCAGGACCTCATCGCCGGGCGCATCGACTACATGTGCGACACCATCCAGACCGGCGCGGTGCAAGCCAAGGCGGGCTCGGTGAAGCCCATCGCCGTGATGGCGCCGAAGCGCGTCTCGATCATCCCCGACCTGCCGACCACCGGCGAGCAGGGCCTGCCCGGCGTCGAGGCGACCGTGTGGAACGCATTCTTCCTGCCCAAGGGAACGCCTGAGCCCATCGTGCGGCGGCTCAACCAGGCGGTCGGCCAGATGCTGGATGATCCCGTGATGCGCAAGCGCCTGGAGGACTTGGGCCTTGATGTCGTGCCGCCGGAGCAACGCTCGCCCGAGTATCTCGCCAAGTTCCTGCCCCGAGACATCGCGCGCTGGGGCAAGGTGATCAAGGCGGCCGGCATCAGTGCGGACTGAGGTCTTCCGTCATTGCGAGGCGCGCGTCAGCGCCGAAGCAATCGCAATCCGCAGATGCATTGGCCGGGCGGCGAGACTGCTTCGTCGCTTGCTCCTCGCAATCGACGTGGTGAACGACCGGCGTTATGCCCCTTCGTTGGGATCGCGGTGCAGCTCGCCGACGATCGCCGTGACGCCCGGCGTGCCCGCGACCAGGTGATAGCGCCCATCGCCGTCCCGCCCGAGACGACCGGTCTGGCGCAGCGTATCGAGCGCGCACGCGACCTCACGGCCGTCGTCGCTGCCGAGCCCTTCGACCACGTCGGCGAAGAACATCGGCCCTTGCTCGAGCGCCTGCTCGACGGTCTGGAAGCGCGCCGGCCCACCGAACACGCGCGCCGCGCAGCGCATGTAGGTGATGTCGCTCGCGCGGCCGAGCGGGCGCGTGCAGTCGAAGCCCGTCTTCGCGCCGGTCTTTCGGCCGTTGAGCGAGGGATCCATGGTCTGGCCCTGCAGGCCTGGCAGTACGACAAGATCCCGGTCCGCCTGGAAGCGCGTGCCTAGGCACCAGTCGACGTGGCTGTCGTTCTTGATGTCGATGTCGTCGTCGAACACGTAGACGGACTTGATGCGCACGATCCGCAGCAGCGCCTCGATCGCGGCCCGCGGCTCGCTCTCCGCATGCTTGCGGATCGCGACCCGCAATGTGCCGGCGCCCGCGATCATGCGCAGATGCACCGCGACCGGTTCGGCGATCGTCTCACGCAGGATTTTCAGCGCCTGCGCCTCGGCGCCGAGTGCCAAGAGGCAGGAGGCATCCGCCTGGTCGAGCACGAAGGCCGAGCCGTGCAGCAGCGTGTGGTGCAGCGCGTCGCGGCGCATCGTGATCGCGGTGCAATGAAACACCGGATCCATGTGGATCGCGCCGTAATAGCCCATGTATTCGCCGTACGGTCCTTCCGGCTCGACATAGCCGCGCGCGTCGAGGTAGCCCTCGAGCGTGACCTCGGCATCGGCCGGCACCAGGATGTCGTTGGTGAGGCTCTTGACCACGGGCGCCGGCTCGCCGCGGAAATTGGCGACCAGCGCGAGCTCGTCGACCGGCTGGCGCGTCGTCGCGGCGACGAAGTCGAGCGGATGCGAGCCGACCGTGAAGGTGACCGGCAGCCGCTCGCCGCGCGCCACGCAGCCCGTATAGATGCGCTTCAAGTCGGACGGCGCCGTCACGTTGGTGCCGGCCTCGTAGCGGTTGCGCAGGCTCAGGCGCCGGCAGCCGACATTGCGCCGCCCCGTCTCGGGATCGATCGTGTAGTCGATCGCGGCGCTGAGGTAACAGCTGCCGTCGAGCCCGTGCTGCGGATGGAACGGCAGCCGCGCCAGGTCGACGTCCTTGCCGGTGATCTTGATCGCGTGGACGGGCGCTTCGTCGGACGGCACCTCGATGAGCGGCTGGCGGCTCGCCAGCCGCCGCGCATATTCGTCGTGCAGTTTGTCCTCGCTCACGTCAAAGGCGGCGGCGAGGCGTCGATGATTGCCCGCGGTCTTCGCCACCATCTCGATCCCCTCGGGACCGGCCTTGCGAAACAGCACCGCCTTGCCGGTCGCCTCGATGATCGGACTCAAGCCGGTGAGCGGCACCGGCTCGTCATGAATCTCGACCTCGCCGAGATCGATCAGCCGCTCGACGAATCGGCGCAGCCGGAATTTCTCGAAGTCGACCTTTGCTGCACCGGCGATGACGCGGTTCATCTCGCTCGCTCCCCGAAAGCGGTTTTGCGAGCTCCAGCATATCGTCTCGCGCCGGCGCGACGCCAGAGCGCCGCGCCGTTCGAGCAGATGTCGATGATCGTCCTAGGGAAACGCGGCCGGCACCGAGAACGGCTTGCTGGCGTCCACCACGAACATGATGAGCGCGGTCAGCTCGGACGTGCCGGCGTTGAAGACCTCCATCGGCATGCCGGCCACGTGGCCGTTCATCGTATGGCCGGCGTCGACGTAGCTCACCCCGTCCAACGTTCGCTGGCCCAGCCGTCCGGCGACGACGTAGAAGGTTTCAGATCCCGGATGCGAATGCACCGGCGTCCTGGCCTCGGGCGCCCCGTGCCCGTAGTTGATGCGCAACAGATACTCCGGCGCCGAGACCACGGGAACCGGCCCCACGTCGGTGACCTTCGTTCCCCCGGCAGGCGCGGCGCCTTTCGGTCCGAGCGTGAACAGCCAGGCCTTGCCGGCCACCTCGGCGGCGAGCGCGGGTGTCCCTTCGTTGCTCACCGTATCGGGATTCCAAGGATATACCGCGGCGGCTGCCGCCTTCGCCTGCGCCAGCGTCGGGAAGTTTTCGACGTGCCAGTACAGCGGGCCTCGCGGCAGCTGCTTGACCTTCATCTCGGTGACCGGCTGGACGATGTATTTCGGCGCCGTCGCCGCCAGCGACGGCGCAAGCCATGATCCGGCCAGGCACGCCAGGACCGGGGTGGCTCGGCGGATGAATGTGTGCAGCGTCATGGCTGCCTCCTCGCTTGTTGCGCTTGCCGCCTCCATGCCAGTGAGCGCCGCGCGTGTCCTTCAGCGCATCTCAATTTGCTCTCACGGTTCCCTCCATTTTTCCTTCACCGAGCGTGTGCTACGTTCGCGCATGGGCGGCGTGCGACGAGCGGAATGAGAGCGTGCGCTATTTGTTCGAGGATTTTGCGCTCGACACGGACTGCCGTGAGTTGCGCCGCAGCACGCAGCTCGTTGCGCTCGAGCCGCAGGTGTTCGACCTCCTGGCGCACCTCATCCGGCATCGCGACCGCGTGGTCAGCAAGGACGAACTCCTCGAATTGGTATGGGGCAAACGCGCGATCTCGGAGTCCGCGCTGTTCAACCGGATCAATGCGGCGCGCAGCGCGGTCGGGGACGCCGGCGACCAGCAGCGGCTGATCAAAACGCTGCCGCGCCGCGGCCTGCGCTTCGTCGGCGCCGTACGCGAGGAGGCCGCCTCCCCCCGCGCGGACAAGTCCGCACCCACCGGTTCCGACAAGCCCTCGATCGCGGTCCTGCCGTTCGCCAACCTCAGCGGCGATCCCGAGCAGGACTACTTCGCGGACGGCATCGTTGAGGACATCATCACGGCGCTGTCGCGCAATCGCGCCTTCTTCGTCGTCGCCCGCAACTCGTCATTCACCTACAAGGGTCGGGCGGTCGACACCAAGCAGGTCGCGCGCGAGCTCGGCGTGCGCTATGTGCTCGAAGGCAGCGTGCGCTGGTCGGGCGAGCGCGTGCGCGTGACCGGGCAGTTCATCGAGGCCGAGTCGGGCCATCACCTCTGGGCAAACCGATTCGAAGGCGGCATGGCCGATATCTTCGAACTGCAGGACCAGCTGGTCACCAGCGTGGTCGGAGCGATTGCGCCGCAGCTCGAGAAGGCGGAGATCGACCGCGCCCGCCCGGACGCGACCGGCGATCTCGCCGCGTACGACCTCTATCTGCGCGGGCTGGCGAGCTGGAACCGGTGGACCAAGGAGGAGAATGCCAAGGCGTTGGCGTTCTTCAAGGCCGCGATCGCGAAGGATCCCGAATTCGCCACACCCTATGGGCTCGCCGCGTCCTGCCATCACTTCGCCAAGGCCAACGGCTGGGCGGCGCAGTTCGACGCGGCGGAGATCGCCCGCCTGGTCGAGCGTGCCGCCGCGATCGGTGTGGACGATGCCGTCGCGCTGTGCTGGGCCGGCCACGTCCACGCCTATTTCTTCAAGGATCTCGACCGCGCCCTGCTGCTGATCGACCGCGCGCTTGAGCTCGATCTGAACCTGGCAGTGGCGTGGCAACGCAGCGGCTGGGTGCGCGGATACGCGGGGGAGCCCGACGTCGCGATCGAGAGCCTTAACAAGGCGATCCGGCTCAATCCGCTCGACCCGCGGATGTTCCTGACGCAAAGCGCCATGGCGTTCGCGCATTTCATTGCCGGCCGGGACGACGAGGCGGCGCGCTGGGCCGCGATGGCGCTGCGCGTTAAGCCGAACTGGCCGCCGGCCCTGCGCGTGACCATCGCGTCGAATGCCATGCGCGGCGAGGCAGCCGAGGTGCAGCGCGCGCTGAGCGTTTATATGACAATCGACCCTCAGGTCAGCATCGCCAACATCTGCGAATACTATCCGCTGCGCCGGGAGGCGGACCGGCAGCGATTGATCGCGGCCATGCGCACCGCGGGGTTGCGCGACTGACGTCGTGATTGCGCGGTCTATACGGCGCGCAGGAAGGCCACGGCCGTATCGTCATACGTCCGCCGCTCGAGCTCTTCGTATCCCGCCGGCGCCGCAAGCCCCGCATCGGCAGCCTCCTCGACCATCACGAGCGCGTCCGGCAGAAGCCAGCCGCCGTCGCGCAGCGAGACGAGCGCCGGGAGGGCGAGGTCTTGGCGATAGGGCGGGTCAAGAAGGGCGAGCCCGAACGGCTCGACCGGATGCGCCATGCCGAGCTTGGTCGCATCGCGGCGAAACACCCGCGTCACCTGACCGAGGCCGAGCGCGTCGACGTTCTGCCGGATCAGCGCGCGCGCCTCGGCGCCGTCGTCGATCAAGAGCGCGAAGGCGGCACCGCGCGAGATCGCCTCGATGCCGAGCGCGCCGGTGCCGGCAAAGAGATCGAGCACGCGCGCGCCTGTGACCGGGTCGCCATGGGCATGCGCCAGGATGTTGAAGACGGATTCGCGCAGCCGGTCGCTGGTCGGACGGATGGCACTGCTCTTCGGCGCCGCAAGATTGCGCCCACGCAGGCGTCCGCCGACGACGCGCATCAGCGCGCGCTCCGATCGGGTGCGAGAAGCGTCGCCGCGTGCTCAGCCCGCTCCCTTCCCCCTTGTGGGGGACGGTTGGGGATGGGGGGCGTCGCGATGGGATGAGTGGCGTGCCAAATTCTGACCCCCACCCCCAGCCCCTCTCCACAGGGGAGCGGGGAGCAGGCCGTGCGCGGGGCGGCAGCCTGCATCATTCGCGTTCTCGCGGGCGCGAGGGGCGTGGGCCGCGCGCGCGGTCGGGACGGCGCGTGCGGCCTTTGCGCATGTCGCCTTTGCGCATGTCGCCTTTGCGGGGACGGCCGCCAAAACGCTTCTTCTCCTTCCGCTCCTCCAGTTCCGGTTTCTTCTCGCCGAACCGTTCGACCAGGACGCGCCGGCCCTTGCGGTCGGTCAGAAGTCCGGCCCGTTTCGGTCCGCCTCTCTGCGGCTCGTGCTGTACCTCGTCGCCGCCGCCGCGATAGTGCCGCCGCAATGGCGCGTCTTCCTGCCGCCACGCGTGGCCGCGTCGCGGCCGTCCGGGAGGCTTGTCGCGCTGGAGCTCGAGCCGCTGCAGGCGATCGCGCCGGTCGACCCGCCCGCGCGGTTCGCCGCGCGAACGACCGGGCCTCTTGTCGCGGCTTGCATGCTCGCGGTCGCCGGGCCGGTCGCGGCGGTCGTCGCGTTTGCCATGCCCCGGGTCGTCGCGCCTGCCGTGCCCGCGCTCATCACGTTCGCGATGTGGCTCGCGCTCTCGCCGGTCGTCGCGTTCGCGTCGCTCGACCCGCGGCTCGCTCGCCGCGCGTTCCGCTGCCCGCTCGACCATCGGCGCCGAAAAATCGCACTTCGCCTCCGCGATCACGCGTTCGCCGAGCTGCTCGCGCAGCACGCGTGTGCGCACCTCCTCGACGGCGCCCTCGGCGAGGTCGCGCAGCGAGAACGGCCCGAATGAGACGCGAATGAGCCGGTTCACCTGCAGGCCGAGGTGGCCGAGCACGTTGCGCACCTCACGGTTCTTGCCCTCACGGATCGCAAAGGTGAGCCAGACGTTCGCCCCCTGATCGTGGTCGAGCGTCGCCTCGATCGGTCCATAATGGATGCCGTCGACCGTAATGCCGTCGGCAAGCCTGTCGAGGTCGCCTTGCGTCACCTTCCCGCGCGCGCGCACGCGGTAGCGGCGCAGCCACCCGGTCTCGGGCAGCTCGAGCACGCGGGCGAGCCCGCCGTCATTGGTGAGCAGCAGCAGGCCCTCGGTGCCGATGTCGAGGCGGCCGACCGAGAGCAGGCGCGGCAGGTGTTTCGGCAGCGCGGCAAAAATGGTCGGCCGGCCTTCCGGATCGGCGTTGGTGGTCACCAGGCCGCGCGGCTTGTGATAGAGGAAGAGCCGTGTGCGCTCGCGCGCCGGCAGCGGCGCGCCATCGACCGTGACGCGGTCCTCCGGCGTGACATTGAGCGCCGCGGAATCGATCGTCTTGCCGTTGACCGCGACGCGGCCGGCCGCGATCCAGGCCTCCGCCTCGCGGCGCGAGGCGAGGCCGGCGCGCGCGATCGCCTTGGCGATGCGCTCGGGACCGGCCTTCTCGTGATCGTCGTCGCTCTTGCGGGGCATGGCTTCTTTCATCGATAAGTTGGCCTGATAGCAGAGTTCGCAAGCCGGGATAAGCGTTTGCCCCAGCCTTCTTTCATGGACATTGCCTTCGCGGAGGCCCGCACGGCCGGCGACGCGCACGAGGTGCCCGTCGGCTGTGCGATCGTGCGCGGCGGCGACGTGATCGCCCGCGCCGGCAACCGCACCCTGCGCGACCATGATCCGACCGCCCATGCCGAGATGCTGGCGATCCGCGCGGCCGCGGCCGCGCTCGGCTCCGAGCGCCTCGTCGACTGCGACCTCTACGTCACGCTCGAGCCCTGCGCCATGTGCGCCGCCGCGATCTCGTTCGCGCGCATCCGCCGCCTCTACTTCGGCGCCGCCGATCCCAAGGGCGGCGCGGTCGAGCACGGCGTCAAGTTCTTCGCGGCGCCGACCTGCCATCACCGCCCCGACGTCTATGGCGGCATCGGCGAGCAGGAGGCCGCAGGCCTGCTGCGGGCGTTTTTCGTCGCGCGGCGGTAGCGTTTGGCGCCGCGGTGTCGTGCATCCTGTCGCGTCCTGAATAGCCATCTCGGCCGCGGGGGCCTGGTTTTCCATCCCGGCGAGGTCGCGTAGCATGTGCGGCGTCTTTCTCGCCGTGCTCAATCCGGGGTTCCCCATGATCAAGCACTTCCATGTCCTCTATGTCGGTCAGATCGAGCTCGACCATATCGGGCTTGACGGCACGCCCGCGGATGACCGGCGCTATTCCGACGAGCGCTTGCGCGAGGCGTTCTTCACGGCGCGCGACGTGGCGCGGGTGATGGACGATCTTGGGTTCGAGGCGCTGTGGACGGCCGAGCATCACTTCCAGCGGGAGGGCTATGAGGTCTTCCCCAACCTCATCCAGCTCGGCCTGTGGCTCGCGACCCAGACCAAGCGGCTCAAGTTCGGCTGTGCCTTCAACGTGCTGCCGATGTGGCACCCGATTCGCATGGCCGAGGATTATGCGATGGCCGACATCGTCACCGATGGTCGCGTCATCCTCGGCGTCGGGCGCGGCTATCACACGCGCGAGGTCGAATCCTTCGGCATGCCGCTGCTCGACCCCGACAAGAACCGCGAGCTGTTCGAGGAGCAGCTTCAGCTTTTGTTGAAATGCTTCAACGAGCAGGCGTTCCATCACAAGGGCAAATTCTACGAGGCGCCGCCGCCGATCGAGTACCGCGGCTATCAGCTCAAGGACATCACGCTGGTGCCGCGGCCAAAACACCTGCCGGTCGACATCTGGATGCCGATCGCGAGCGGCAAGACGATCGACATGATGGCGAAGTACGGCCTCAAGGCCATGGTGACACTCAACGGCGAAAAAATCCTCGACGATGTGCTGCGTGCCTATCATGCGGCCTGCGCCAAGTACGGCCGCAATAAAAAGCTCGGCGAGGACATGATCTGGGGTGCCGGCGTCTACCTCGCCGACAGCCACGAGGAGGCGGTGAAGAAGCTCGAGCCCGCGCACGACGAGCGCTTCAAGTGGTTCGCGCCGTTCGGGTTCGTGCGCTACGCCGACGAGCAGGGGCGCACCTGGGGCACGCCCGGCGCGCCGTCGCGCACGCCCTCGCTCAAGGACGGCGTCGCGCAAAAAGCCTGGTTCTGCGGCCGGCCCGCCGATGTGATCGACGGCATCAAGTCGGTCGCCGCGAAGTACCCGGGGCTGGAGCATTTCATGATCCACTGGGCGGAGGGACTCACGCCCAAGGAGTTCATCGCGCAGCTGCGCTGGTTCGCGAAGGACGTGATGCCGGCGTTGCGGGAATGATTCTCGTCATGGCCGGGCGTAGCCGTTCGAAAGAACGGCGTCGCTTCGCTCGCCTATGTCCCGGCCATCCACGTCTTTGCGTAAAAGGAAGGCGTGGATGCCCGGCACAAGGCCGGGCATGACGGATTTCGAATTACGCGATCAGCTTTGCCAGCTTCTCCTTCACCTCCGCCTTGATCGGCTCGGAGGCGCGCAAAATCGCGCTCGCCTGCGTGAAGTCGAGCGTGCGGAAGATACCGACGTTCGGCCGCAGGATCAGGTCGGGCGCGCTGTGGCGCAGCTTCTCGACGATGATGGCATTGGCCATCACCAGCACCGTGATGATCAACGCCTCCCACGGGTTGGGCACGTCGCGCCGATCCTCGGCGGGCTCGCCCGAGATGTCGACCGCGACCACGACGTCGGCCAGCCCGCGCAGGCGATCGAACGGCAGCGGATTGGTGGCGCCGCCGTCGATCAGCACGCGCTCGCCGATCACCACCGGGCGCATCAAGCCGGGCAGTGCGATCGAGGCGGCGAGCGCCGGCTTGAGCGGGCCGGAGGAGATCGGCACCTCGCAGCGGCGATAAAGGTCGGAGGTCACGACGGTCAGCGGGATCGACAGCTCCTCGAACGTCTCCGGCACGCCTTCGGGCAAAAACTGCGCGCAGAACTTCTCCGCGTCGACCAGGTTCGCGGCGGCGAACCCGGACGACACGAACTCGGCGATCGTTCCGGCCCGCGCGGTCATCAGCCGGCGGAAGATCGAGCCGCGGTGCGCGATCTCGATGACGTGGTGGCGGATGTCCTTGGCGCTCAGCCCCGCCGCATAGGCGCCGCCCATCAGCGCGCCGATCGAGGCGCCGGCGATCGCGGTCGGCTTGACGCCCATCTCGTCGAGCGCCTCGAACACCGCGATATGGCCGAGGCCGCGCGCCCCGCCGCCGCCGAGCGCGAG
>DASXCK010000305.1:0-7146 GCA_036491235.1 Xanthobacteraceae bacterium
CGAGCGCGCCAAGGGCACCAGCGCGTCGATCGAGCGCCTGTCGGAAGCGGCGCAGAAGATCGGCGACGTGGTCGATATGATCAACGCCATCGCGGGGCAGACCAACCTGCTCGCGCTCAACGCCACCATCGAGGCGGCGCGGGCGGGCGAGGCCGGCAAGGGCTTTGCGGTGGTCGCGAGCGAGGTGAAGTCGCTCGCCAGCCAGACCGCCAAGGCGACCGAGGAGGTCACCACCCAGATCAAGACGATCCAGCAGCTCACCCACGAGGCGGTCGAGGCGATCCGCACGGTCGGCGACGTGATCGCGCAGATCGACGCGATCAACGCCAGCGTCGCCGCCGCGATCGAGGAGCAGGATGCGACCACCCACTCGATCGCCGGCAACGTCCAGGATGCCGCGAACGGTACCGCCGAGGTGTCACGCAACATCGCGGCGGTGAACCAGGTGGCGGAAAGCTCCGGCAAGACTGCCGCCGAGGTGCTCGCCGCCGCGCAGGCGGTGTCGGAGCAGGCCGGCCAGGTGCGTACGCGGGTAGAGAGCTTCGTGCGGCAGATCCAGGCGGCGTAGACGCTTTTTTCTTCACTCTCCCCAACCCACCAGCGTCATCGCCCGCGCAAGCGGCGATCCAGTACGCCGCAGCGAATATTTGCTGCACCGCCGACGCCCCATTTCCATATTTGTGAGTACCGGATTGCCCGCTTTCGCGGGCAATAACGCCGCAGCCGGTGAGAGATGAGCTACGCGCTCATCTTCGCGTTCAGCGCGTTCGAGACCTCAGGCGACTACCGGTCGGCGAGCGCACCGGGCCGCGACGGCAAGGGTTCACTTGCCCGACCCAGATCGGCGACGCAGTCGGGGAATATAAGTTCGTTTTTCCGTTTCTGGGTTCGCCGCCATTTGTCGCGGACGACGGGTGGGTATGGTACCAAGGCCAGGACGCCTCCGTGATGAAGATCTACCGTGACGGAGGGAAGGCGACGAAGCTGGACCACACGTGCAACTCCTCTCCAGTCGTCGTCGCTGGCTGGGTCTTTTTCCAAGGGACGGACAACTACCTGTGGCGCATGAAGCCCGATGGGTCAGGCGCGCATATCGTCGGAGGTGATTCTGCGACCAGATCGCGCCCATTCGTCGTCGACGTCGGAGGCAAAGTGTCGGTGTTCTTCCAGACATGAATTATCAACTTTGTCGAATCCTCTCCAATATCTAGGCGGGCCGGAAATCGGCGGCCGAGGCCACGCGACCGCGCGACCACGATCCGCTTGCGCACAAATGGACGGATAGAAGCGGCCGCTCCGACGGAAATGGGCCGCGAGGCTACGCGCTCATCTTGGCGACCAGGGCGTCCGACACCTCGAAATTGGCGTAGACGTTCTGCACGTCGTCGTGTTCGTTGAGCGTCTCGATCAGGTCGAGCAGCTTCTCGCCCTTGTCGTCGTCGACTGCGACGGTGTTCTGCGGCTTCCAGATGAGCGCCGCCTTGCGCGGCTCGCCGAACTTCGCCTCCAGCGCCTTGGCGACTTCGTGGAAACCGTCCTGGCCCGCATAGATCTCGTGGCCGTTCTCGCTCGACACCACGTCGTCAGCGCCCGCCTCGATCGCGGCTTCCAGCATCGCATCCGCCGACGCCACCTTGGCGTCGAACTCGATCACGCCGAGATGGTCGAACATGAACGAGACCGCGCCGGTCTCGGCGAGGTTGCCGCCGTGCTTGGTGAAGGTCGAGCGCACGTCCGAGGCGGTCCGGTTGCGGTTGTCGGTCATCACCTCGACGATCAGCGCGATGCCGCCCGGCCCATAGCCCTCGTAGCGGATCTCGTCGTAGCTCTCGGCGTCGCTGCCCTGCGATTTCTTGATCGCGCGATCGATCGAGTCCTTCGACATGTTCTCGGCGCGCGCCGCGATGATCGCCGCGCGCAGGCGCGCGTTCATCGCCGGGTCGGGCATCCCGAGCTTCGCCGCCACCGTGATTTCGCGCGCAAGCTTGCCGAACAGCTTCGACTTGGCCGCGTCCTGGCGGCCCTTGCGATGCATGATGTTCTTGAACTGTGAATGTCCCGCCATGGCCCACAACCGTTCGACACGACCCGCCGCACGCGCACGCGCGGAAAATGCCGGTCCCTCATCCCGTGATCGCCGGCTTATAAGACGGCCGGTCGGCAAAATCCAGCCGACGCGCCTTCCGGCACCGCTCGTCTAACTCCAGAACGTCGGGCACGCCTGCTCGAGCACGCCGCCGATGCGCACGGCGCCGACCCTCTTGGCGAGCCCGCTCGCATCGTCGGTCTCGACCGCGAGCCCGCACAGCGTTGCCGGCCCCATAGCGGCCTCGAACTTCGAGCTCGCGATCTTGCGCAGGAAGCGGCCGATCGGCTCGTCCTTGGTCATGCCGATCACCGAATCGTAGTCGCCCGTCATCCCGACGTCGGACATGAAGGCGGTGCCGCCCGGCAGCACGCGCTGGTCGGCGGTCGGCGCGTGCGTGTGGGTGCCGACGACGATGCTGACGCGTCCGTCGAGGAAGTGTCCCATCGCCTGTTTCTCGCTGGTCGTCTCGGCATGAATGTCGATCACGATCACGTCGGCGCCGCGCTTGAGCGGGCAGGCGGCGAGCTCGCGATCGAGCGCCGCGAACGGATCGTCGAGCGCATCCATGAAGACGCGGCCCATGGCGTTGACGACCAGCGCCTCGGCGCCGTTCTTGGTCTTGATCATCGCGGCGCCGCGGCCGGGCGTGCCGGCCGGATAGTTGAGCGGGCGGACGAGCCGCGGCGCGCGCTCGATGAAGACCAGCGCCTCCTTCTGGTCCCAGGCGTGGTTGCCGAGCGTGATCGCGTCGGCGCCGGCGTCGATGAGATCCTGGTAGATCGACTCGGTGATGCCGAAGCCACCCGCCGCGTTCTCGCCGTTGACGATGACGAGATCGAGCTTCCAGTCGCGCACGAGCTTCGGCAGCCGCTCCGTGACTGCCGTCCGGCCGCTACGGCCCACCACGTCGCCGATGAAAAGAATCCGCACGTTCAAGCTTTCCGTAGATCGATAACCTCGCGCTCCGTTAGCACGAGATCGAGGGTAGCGTCCCGGGGCGTGGTGGGGACCTGCGCGATCTCCTGCGCCGCATACGCGATCCCCATCGTGACGACCGACTTCATGCCGCGCAGGCGCGCGATCGTCATGTCGTAGTAGCCGGCGCCGTAGCCGATGCGGTTGCCGGTGCGGTCGAACGCAAGCAGCGGCACGATCAGGATGTCGGGAAACACCTCGGGCGCCTCCGGCGGCGGCTCGCGGATGCCCCACACGCCGGAATTGAGCGGCTCGCCGAATGCCCAGGCCCGCATGGTGAGCGGCCTGCCCTTGCCCATGACCACCGGGAGCGCCAGTCGTGCGCCGGCGGTCGCGAAGGCGCGCATCAACGGCACCGGATTGATCTCGCTCTTGAGGACGGAGAACCCCGACACGATCGCGCCGGGCGCGATCGGGACGGCCAGCGGCCGCGCCGCGATCGCGGCAGCGGCGGCGGCGCGCTCGGGCGCCGGCAAGGCATCGCGCCGCGCCGTCGCGGCTTTGCGGATCTCGGCCTTCTGGGAGGCGATCGGACTATTATTCAAAACACGTCATGCCAAAACTTTTCAGGCGTCCCGATTGATGAGGCCGAAAGTGCGGAGCCGCTCGGCCGTTGGAGTAGCGATCCCGGGTTCCCTACGAAAGTAGGTGGGCGCCATGTGACCGAGCCCACGAGCCCGGCCAGGGACAGCTCCCTTAAGGATCGATAAGGCCCCGAGAATATGACTCCTCACGCACCTCGCAGCCCCGCCTGCCCAATGTAATGCGGCGGCCCGCGACTTGCCAACCGTCAATGCTTGCCACTTGTCATTGCATGCCGACCGTCATTGCGAGGCGCGCGAAGCGCGACGAAGCAATCTCGCGCCGCAACCACTGGATTGCTTCGCGGAGTTTACCCTTGGGCTCGCAATGAGGGTGCGTCTCTACGGCGCCACGCCCGCGGCCGCGCCGTACTTCGCGAACAACGGCGTGCGCACGAACAGGAGATCGAGCTGCAGCACGAAGCGCGCGGGCGTGCGATGCACTTCGCAGAGATCGACGCAGCGAAAGCCGACGCGGTCGACCGCCGCGATCACCTCGGCCATCAGCGGCGCACGCTTGTTGTAGTCGACGAGCGAGACCTCGATGATCAGCGCGCTCGTACCGCCAAGCGTCGCCTCGGCGCCGGCCAACACCTCGAGCTCCGCGCCCTGCACGTCGATCTTGACGAGATCCGGGGCGGCGAGCTTCTCGCGCACGACCAGCGTATCGAGCCGCGCGGTCACGACGTCGCGCACCTGCAAGTTCGGCGCGGCGTAGTGCGACGTGTTCTCGACATAGAGCGACGCGCCGGTCACATCGCCGGCGCGCGGCACGTGGAACACGCGCGCACCGCCGTCCTCGCTGCCGAGCGCCGCGATGACATGCCGGTGGCCGCACGCCGCAAGCTCGCTGACGTGATCGCTGTTCGCCTCGAACAGCACGAACTGCGCGGCGGGAAACACTTCGGCCGCGGCGCGCGTCCAGCCGCCCCGGTAGGCGCCGATGTCGTAGATCACGGCGGGCACGAAACCGAGCGAGCGCAATCGCGCCAGCGCATTGCGGTGGCTGAGCTTCTCGGCCTTGCGCCGCGTCAAGGCGAATGCGCGCGGAATTCTGAGCACCATCGGGCCGCTAATCGCGCGCACGATCGCTGGCGCCGGGATTGTCGAGCGCTCGGGCGAGGTTCTCGATGCGCTCCGCGGCCGAGTCGAACGCGGTGATGATCGCGGCCTCGGTCGCCTTGGCGTGCGCCACCGCATTGGTGCGAGCGCTCCGCAGCGTCCCGCATTCGTCCTCGGCGCGGCGCAGCCGCTGGCCGTGGTCGCTCAGCTCATCGGCGATCGTCAGCGCCGCCATGATGGTCAGCCGCATGTCGCCGATCTGGCCGAAATCGTCGCGCAGCCGCGCAATGCGATGATCCAGATCCTCGGCGAGACGGGTGAGATGCTCCTCTTGCCCGTCGTCGCACGCCATCCGGTATTGCCGGCCATTGATGCTGACGTTCACCTGCGCCACGCGTGTCCCCGCGAATGTTCAATCGACTCCGTTATGTCGATGCTCACCCTTCATGCGCCAGTTTCATGTGCCAAATCTGTCATGCGCCAGGCTCCGGCGTCTCGACGATCGCGCGGATCGTTGCGATTGCCGTGTCGAGCCGCTGTGCCACCTCCCGATTGGCGGTCTCGAGCCCGCGTGCACGCGCCGCCGCGGCGTCGAGCTCGGATGCGAGTCGTGCCCGGTCGGTATCGAAAGCATGCACTTGCGAGGCGAGCGCCGCCTCGCCCTGGGCACGCTCCAGCCGGCGCCCGACTGCACTGTCGAGCGCATCGAGCGCGGCCTGCAAACGCCGCGTTGCCATTTCGATCATGCTTGCCTCGGTCACGCCCCCGCCTCGTCGAGCGGCCGGCCGGCGCGCCGGGAGGCCGCCGCCGGTCATGCAAAACCGCTTGCGTCGCAAGATGTTACAAACAGAACCTTACGTGGCCGCCCGGCTTTCCGTCAACGGCGCGCGCATGGTTTTCAACGGCCATGCGATGCGGCCCGACCTTACCGCGGCGTTTCGATGTGGACGGCCGGCACCGAAGGCGCCGTTTCTTTTGACTCGCCTGCCGCACATGCTATCAGGCCGCGACGCCGCCTCCGGCGTCGATGTCTGCGCATGATCTTTGCCACAACCGGTATCCGCGTTTTCGGGATCATGCTGTAGCCGACACAAAAAGGCAGCTCATGACCGCAAGCGCCCCGGCCCGCGCCGCTCACCCGGAACCGGCTTTCGATCGGGCGCAGCACGACCGCATGGCGAACGCCATCCGGGCGCTCGCCATGGATGCGGTCCAGGCGGCGAACTCGGGCCATCCGGGCCTGCCGATGGGCGCGGCCGACGTCGCGACCGTGCTGTTCACGCGTTTCCTCAAGTTCGATCCCGCCGACCCGGCCTGGTCCGATCGCGACCGCTTCGTGCTCTCGGCCGGCCACGGCTCGATGCTGGTCTATGCCCTGCTGCATCTGCTCGGCTACGAGGCGATGACGATCGAGCAGATCAAGCGCTTCCGCCAGCTCGGTTCGATCACGGCCGGCCATCCCGAATACGGTCACACGCCCGGCGTCGAGACCACCACCGGTCCGCTGGGTCAGGGCCTCGCCAATGCGGTCGGCATGGCGATGGCCGAGCGCCACCTCGGCGCCGAGTTCGGCCGCGACATCGTCGATCACCACACCTTCGTGCTCGCCTCCGACGGCGACCTGATGGAAGGGATCTCGCAGGAAGCGATCGCGCTCGCCGGCCATCTCAAGCTGTCGCGGCTGATCGTGCTGTTCGACGACAACGGCATCTCGATCGATGGGCCGCTGTCGCTCGCCGACTCGGTCGACCAGGTGAAGCGCTTCGAGGCCGCCGGCTGGGCGGCACGCCATATCGACGGCCACGACCCGCAGGCGATCGCGCAGGCGATCGAAGCCGCGATGGCGTCCGACCGCCCGAGCATGATCGCATGCAAGACCACCATCGGCTTCGGCGCGCCGACCAAAGCCGGCACCGAGAAGGTGCACGGCTCGGCGCTCGGCCCCGACGAGGTCAAGGGCGCGCGCGAAAAGCTCGGCTGGACGTCGCCGCCCTTCGAGATTCCCGCCGACATCCTCAACGCCTGGCGCACCGCCGGCGGGCGTTCGCGCGAGCTGCGCCACGCCTGGGAGCGGCGGCTCAACCGGCTCGATCCTGCGCTGCGCGCCGAGTTCGAGCGCCGCATGGGCGGCGAGCTCGCCAAGGACAAGCTCGCGGCCGCCGTCGCGAGCCTGAAGGCGAAGCTCGCGGCCGAGCCGAAGAACATCGCGACGCGCGCGGCGTCCGAGTTCGCGCTCGACACGCTCGTTCCGGCGATCCCCGAGATGGTCGGCGGCTCGGCCGACCTCACCGGCTCGAACAATACGCGGGCCAAGAACATGCCGGTGTTCTCGGCCGCCGAGCCGGCCGGGCGCTTCGTGCACTACGGCATCCGCGAGCACGGCATGGCGGCGGCCATGAACGGCATGGCGCTGCATCACGGCATCATCCCGTACTCGGG
>DASXCK010000306.1:0-18249 GCA_036491235.1 Xanthobacteraceae bacterium
CGCTCGCCGGCGGTGCGCGAGGCGTGCAAGAAGCACGGCGGCTTCTATCTCGCGTCGATCGGCGGCACGGCCGCGAACCTCGCGGAGCACTGCATCAAGAAGGTCGAGGTCGTCGAGTATGCCGAGCTCGGCATGGAGGCGATCTGGCGCATCGAGGTGGAGAAGTTTCCCGCCTTCATCGTCATCGACGACAAGGGCAACGACTTCTTCAAGGCGCTCGATCTGGGTTAGCGCATTTTCGGCGAAAGCCTGCCCCGGACTTGATCCGGGGTGGACGCCGGTTCGCCGATAAGGACATGCGCCACGTATGAGAAATTAGGGCCGCGCCGCGCCCGTATGACCGGGCAGGTGTCTCACTCAACGTGTACGTCGAGGCGCTGGACGATGGTGCGCCACTTCGCGGTCTCGCTCGCCGCGAAGGCACCGAGCTCCGCCGGCGTCGAGGTCTTCACCTCGTAGCCGGCGGCGGCAAAGCGCTGCACGAACGCCGGCGCCGAGATGATGCGCGTGAGCTCGCGGTTGAGCCGATCGACGACCGGCTGCGGCGTCCCGGCGACGGTATAGAGCGCGGTCCAGATCGGCGGCATCTGCAGCGCCGGAAAGCCGAGCTCGACCGTCGTCGGCACCTCGGGCAGCGCCTGCGCGCGCGTTCCGCGCATGATCGCGACGGCCGTGAGCTTGCCGCTCTTCACCAGCGAAAACACGTCGGCGACCAGCGGAAACATCGCGTCGAGCCGCCCGCCCAGCATGTCGTTGAGCGCCGGCCCCTGGCCGCGATACGGCACGTGCACCAGCGTCGTGCCGGCCTCGCGGTTGAACAGCGCGCCCGCGATGTGCGTCGCCGAGCCGATGCCGGACGAGCCGTATTGCGTGTTCGGCTGCTTGAGCGCTGCGATCAGTCCCTTGAGGTCGAGGCCTTTGTATTTCGTCGCCGCGACGATCAGCTGCGGATTGAGCGTCACCAGCGTGAGCGGGGCAAAATCCTTGGCGGGATCGTAGGGCAGGCTCTTGTAGAGGCTGGCGTTGCTCGCATGCGTGCCGCTGGTGGCGAGAAAAAGCGTATAGCCGTCCGCCGCCGCATGCGCGGCCGCCGCCGCCCCGAGGTTGCCGCCGGCGCCCGCCTTGTTTTCCACGATGACGGGCTGGCCGAGCGCGCTCGAAAGCTCCGCCGCGATCACCCGCGTCTGCGCGTCGGCGCTGCCGCCGGCCGGGAACGGCACGATGATGCGCAGCGGGTGGGTCGGCCACGCCTGCGCCGACGCCATGCCGAGCGATGCGAGCAGCCACGCGACGGCTGCGATGAAGCGGATCATGTGCATTCTCTGCTGTGAGGTGGCTTACGCCGCCTGATGACAGAAGCCGTACGCTTTGGCAAACGGCAACCTTGACGTTAGTCGCGGGGGCGATTCACATGGCTGCCCGGATCAAAAGGATGTCGATCGCCACGCTGGGCGGCCGGCCGTCGCGATCGTGCTGGCGGCCATCGATGCACTGACGGAAGGCCGGCTGGATCCCATCGATCCATTGCAGCCCGGTAATACGGGGATCACGGGTTACTGGATCGGCAATCTCGGCTGGATTCCTTTCATCGCGGGCCTCGTCGCGATGTTCGCCGGATTTCGCAGGTCGGGCGTCGGCGTCTCGCTCGCGAGCCTCTTCGGCGCCTTGGCGGGGCGGGTCGTGGTCATCTGCGCGTTGGTCGCCATCGTCGCCTCCGCCTATCCGGTGGGCGAATTGCCTTTGGCCGCGCTTGGCCCGCAGCGAGACGAGTTCGTGCGGAACATGACGGACACCTGCTTCAAGAAACAGCGGCCGGCCCCGGCGGGGAACAGCACGTTGTCCGGCGCGCAGTTACGGAAGTTTTGCGGGTGCGTTGCCGCGGCGCTCGCGGGGCAGACGAGGCGGGAGGACATCGAGTACCAGGCGAAGAACAAAGCGTTCTCTCCGGCCATGACGAGTCGGATAACCCAGGCGGGCCGCAGCTGCGCGCAGGATATGCTCAAGTGATCTGCTGCGCTGGAGCAGGATGGCGGCACGAGCTCACTTGATCATGAGCGCGGCGCCGCTCACCGCCAATGCCAACGCGACGAGGCGGCGAAACACCACTTCGCTCAGGCCGGAATGGATGCGGTCGCCGATGAAGATGCCGACCAGCATCATCGGCAGCGCCATCGCGACGGTCGTGAGCACGTCGCGATTGAACTCGTCGATCGCGAAATAGCCGAGCCCGCGCACGATGCCGAGCACCACCAGCGCGGCGCTCATGCTGGCGCGGAAGCGCTCCTTGCTCATCCGGATGGCGTCGAAGTAGATCGCGTAGAAGATGCTCGCCATGGTGCCGAAGGTCGTGCCGACCACGCCGCCCAGCACGCCGGCGACCGCCGCCGCCGCGTGGCTCGGCACGCCCCACTTTCCCGGCGGGCGCAACGTCTTCCATAGCGACCACAGCCCATAGAGCAGAACCGCGCCGCCGAAGCTGCGCTTGAGCGTCGCGGGATCGAGGGTCTCGAACACGTAGAGCCCGATCGCGATGCCGGCCAGCGTGCCGGGCACCAGCGCGACGAGCTCGCGCCATGCGATGTGGGTGCGGTCGCGGCCGAGCAGGGTCACGCCGGCCGCAAGCCCGATCAGCGTCCACGCCGGAATGAGTACCTTGAGCGGAATGACGAGACCGAGCAGCGGCATCGCGGCGGCGCCGCCGAAGCCGGTCGAGCCGCGCGCCGCATAGGCGAGCACCAGGACGAGGCAGCAATAGGCGATCAAGAGGGGCGGCAGTGAAAGAATGGAAAACTCCTGCGCAGGTCCCGCTTCCATAGCATGGCGGGAGCGCCCGTGGGGCAGCTGGCGAGGCGACGGCGCCGCCGCTATGGTGCGCATAAAGATCATCAATGAGCGATAGGGAGCGAGCATGTCGGCGGTAGCGGAAAAGGTGCGCCCGAAGGGGCCACTCGTCTGGCTCGACATGGACCAGAAGGCACTCGACGACGCCTACGATCAGGCCGTCTATGCGCCCAATTCCGAGCAGATCGCCAAGCGCCGCACCGTCAACAGCGCGGCGGTGCGCGCGCGGCTCAAGCCGCAGCGCCTCGCCTACGGCACGACGCCGCACGAGATGCTCGACCTCTACGTCACCGATCGTCCGAACGCGCCCGTGATGGTGTTCATCCACGGCGGCGCCTGGCGCGCCGGAAGCGCCAAGGACAACGCGGAGGCCGCCGACCTCTTCGTCAATGCCGGCGCGCACTACGCCGTGCTCGATTTCATCAACGTGATCGAGGCGGGCGGCAGCCTCTTTCCCATGGTCGAGCAGGTGCGCCGCGGCATCGCGTGGCTCTACCAGAATGCAAAAAGTTTTGGCGGCGACCCGGAGCGCCTCTACGTGTCGGGCCGCTCGTCCGGCTCGCATCTCGGCGGCGTCGTTCTGATCACCGACTGGCGGAAGGATTTCGGCCTGCCGCGCAACGTCGTGAAAGGCGCGCTCCTGTCATCCGGCATGTATGACCTCAAGCCGGTACGCCTTTCCAAGCGCGGCGCCTACGTCGAGTTCACCGACGCGATGGAGGAGCAGTTCTCGACCCAGCGCCACCTCGACCGCATCGACTGCCCGGTCGTGCTCGCCCACGGCACCTACGAGACGCCGGAATTCCAGCGCCAGACCCGCGACTTCGCCGCCGCGCTCAAGACGGCCGGCAAAAACGTGCGCCTGATCGTCGGCGAAGGCTACAACCACTTCGAGATCCCCGAGACCATGGCGAACCCCTACGGCCTCCTCGGCCGCGCCGTGCTCGAGCTGATGGGGCTGAAGCAACCGTAATTGGCTGCCGAATTCGAATGCCGTCATTGCCTGCGAAAGCGGGCAATGACGCAGAAAATAGAATCCAAGGTTGACCACGCCGCGCAATTGCGGTTTCGCCCGTCCTCACACGCGCAGCACGATCGCGCCGGTGGTGCGCCGCGCCTCGAGATCCGCGTGCGCCCGCGCCGCCTCGGCGAGCGGATACTCGGCGCTGATCGCGATGCGGATGCGGCCGCTCGCCACCATGTCGAACAGGTGGTTCGCGGTCGCGAGCAGCTCGGCGCGGGTCGCCGTGTAGTCGGGTAGGCTCGGATGCGTGACATAGACCGAGCCGAGCGTGCCGAGGTCGCGCGGCGCGATCGGATCGGGATCGCCCGAGGCCTCGCCGAACGAAGCGAGAATGCCGCGCCGCGCCAGGCACGCGAGGGAGCCCGCAAAGGTCGCCTTGCCGATCGAGTCGTAGACCACCGGCACGCCGCGGCCGTCCGTGTGTGCGCGCACCTGCACCGCGAAATCGGCCGTGCCGTCGGCGCCGAGCACGATCGCGTGGTCGCAGCCGTGTGCGCGCGCGACCGCGGCCTTGTCGACGCTGCCGACCGTGCCGATCACGGTCGCGCCGAGATGCTTTGCCCATTGGCACATGATGAGGCCGACGCCGCCCGCCGCCGCATGCACCAGGATCGTGTCGCCCGCCTGCACGCGATACGTCTCGTGCAGCAAATAGCGCGCCGTCATGCCACGGATCATCATCGCGGCGGCGGTGCGGTCGTCGATTGAGTCCGGCAGCGGCACCGCGCGCCAGGCGGGTGCGAGGCGGCGCTCCGCATAGGCGCTGTCCGGACCCGCCATGCAGGCGACGCGCTGGCCGACGCGCAGATCGGCCACCTCGGCGCCGACCGCCTCGATCACCCCCGCGCTCTCCAGCCCGAGGCCGGAAGGCAGCGCCACGCGATGCGCGCCGCGCCGCACCAGCACGTCGCGAAAGTTGACCGCGACCGCGGTGTTGCGGATGCGCACCTCGCGCGGCCCCGGCGCGCCGATCTCGATGTCCTCGAGACGCAGCACCTCGGGGCCGCCGGTGGCGGCGAAGCGGATGGCTTTGGTCATCGAGGGGCGGTACCTGCGAATAGCGAAATGGCGTATGGCGAATGGTCAGAGTATATTCGCTACTCGCTACTCGCTACTCGCTATTCCCCATTCGCCCATGTCCGATCCCGCCGACGCGCAGACGCTGCAATTCCTCGTCTGGCTCGCCGAGCGCCCCGCGCACCTACGCGCAGGCGATGGAGGCGTGGCGCAGCACCGCCCGCGGCGGCCGTCTACTTGCAAGCGCCTTTGTGAGCGAGCGTCGCGTGCGCGGTCTTGGCAGTGCACGGTTGGAATAGCTCTGCCGCCGGTGCGACGCGACGATCGCGGCGGGGAGCAATGACCGGAGGCAAAACAAAAAGAGGCCGCCCGTGACGGCGGCCTCCTCATCGATTGTTCGGCCCGCTTAGCGTCCGCGCGGACGCGGACCTGTACGAGCCGGCGTTCCGATCAATTCCGCACGCAGCGATCGGCACGGTCCGAGAAGTGGAATCCGGGCGGGCAGATGCGGTGATGCGGCCGGTCCGGCTCGCAGCGGCCGTGCTCGCGGTGCTCACCCCGACCGCACCCTTCGGCGGCGAGAATGATATTGCTCGCCGAATTTGAACTGGGTGCTGAGATCGGCAGGGCCCAGGCGCTGAACGAAAGCAACGTTCCCAGCGCGGCGCCGGCGATAACGAGAGCGGACGTCCTCGACATGAAAATCATCTCCTCTTCCTGATCAAGTTCGATCGTGTGCCCAATGGGCGTCCTACTGCCGGCGGAGGCTGGCAGGTCAGCTGGCGGTGGCCGGAATGCTGACGGGCACGATCATTGCCTAATCGGGCGATCGTTTCCAGGGCCCTGTAACGACTATGACAGGTTCGTGTCAGGCGACGCGCTGGCCGCTTTGCGATGGTGTCCTGGTCTTCTCAATCTTCCGTCCCGCGGAGTGCGAGGAAGATCAGCAGCATCATGAGGGCGGCGCCGCCGGCCCACTCGGGATGGCGGCAGAAATTCTCCGCCTTCGCGCAGACAGCGGCCGACCAGTCGGCCTGGGGCGTGACGCCCGCCATGACGAACACGCCGGTCGCCGCGATCAGCATATAGAGCATGCTGCGCGCGAGCACCGACCACCTGAAGGGCAGGGCATCGTCCTCGAGTGCAATGTCCGTGCCGTAGCCCGGTATCGCGAGCCGGCGCGGGTCGCGGTCCTGGGGATGCGCCATGCTGGCGACCGCCGGCAGGTCCGCCGGTTTGCGTCGCACCGACTCCGGGTGCGGGGCGCGGTCGACGCTGCCGGCCGCGTGGTCGACGAACTGCACGCCGAGATATCCGCCACGACGCCAGGCGACGCGGCAGGAGCGTCGCGTTTTGCCGTCCTTGCTGAGAAACAGCTCGAACGCGTCGGGCACCGCGCTCGCACGCGCCACCGCGATTCGCGCGCCGCCGTCGGAGACGTCCCACAGCACGCAGGGAAGCTGGGTCGCGCCGTCGTCGATGACGACCCACCCGGCCTGCCGCCGGTGGACGCGTTTCGATTTCCTGGATTCGCGGTGCGGCTCTCGGCTCAACCCGCCCTCCCCACGACAATCAATCAACCGTCCATCGATCGATGGTGCATGACCGGGTGCACCGGGTGCATGAACCCGCGGCCGTTTGCGACGACCCGCGCGAACCGGAAATAGGCGGGAAGTCGACGGCAAAATCGCCGCCTGACCCTAAGTGGAACAGGTTTCGCTTGGCCTAAGCTTCTGCGTTGATTTTGCCTTAATGATTGCGGCCAAGGTCTAACGAAGCAGTAACTTCGCGGGCTTGCACGGTGCTCCCTCTTGTCCGTTCTCTCGGAGGGAGCGTCCGGGCAGCTCGCCGAACATTCCTGTTGACTTGATTGTTTACAATTGTGCCACAATGCCCTCGCCCAAAGAGACAATCGAATTCACAATCGAATTCAAACAGCACTTGCGGTCATGCGGCGCGCGTGGGGGCCGTGCCGACGGGAGGTCACATCGATGCGACGCCGTGATTTTTTCCGCTTCGCCGCCGCGGGCGGCAGCTTCGCGATGGCATCCGCGCGGGCCCAGAGTGCCCAAAATTCCCCGGATGCCTGGCCGGCGCACACTGCGCGCTTCATCGTGCCGTTCGCGGCGGGCGGCGCAATCGACATCCCGGCGCGCCTGATCGCCGATCGGCTCAGCCACGACCTCGCCGCGAGCTTCATCGTCGAGAACCGTCCCGGCGCCGGCGGCGCCATCGGCGCGCAGGCGGTGGTGCAGTGGCCGCCGGATGGCAGCGGCTTCCTGTTCACCAGTTCGTCGGTCGCGATCCTGCCGTCGTTGCGCGCCAACCTCGGCTTCGATCCGCTGCACGACCTCATGCCCATCAGCGTCGTGTGCGACGTACCGACCGCGATGCTGGTCTCGGCGAAGTCCCGCTTCACCAGCGTGCAGCAGGTCATCGCCGAGGCGCGCGCCAGTCCCGGGAAGCTCACCTACGGCTCGGGCGGCGTCGGCTCCTCCAATCACCTCGCCGGCGCGTCGTTCGCGAGCACCGCCGGCATCAACCTGCTGCACGTGCCCTATCGCGGCGCGGCGCCGGTGCTGAACGCGATCTACGCCGGGCAGATCGACATCATGTTCGCGCCGACGCTCGAGGCGCTCGGCTACGTCAAGCAGCGCGCCTTGCGCGCGCTCGGCGTCGCCACGCCGCAGCGCGTGCCGGCACTGCCGGACGTGCCGGCGATCGCCGAGGTCGTGCCGGGCTATGCCGTCTCCAACTGGTTCGCGATGTTCGCTCCGGCGCACCTGCCGGCGGCGATGCGCGCGCAGCTCGTGAAGGCGCTCGCGGCCTTGCGCGACTGGCAGGATCTCAACGCACGGCTCGGCGCCGGCGCCGCGGTGGTGCGGCTCGACGGCCCGGACCTCCTTGCCAAGCGCCTCGCCGAGGACACGGCGCGCTGGTCCGCGTTGATCAAGAAGCTCGGCATCAAGGCCGAGTAATCCCAGCACCACAGTCTGCGTTCAAACCTGAAGGACACGCGCGCATGGCCGTAAGTCAAACCGAGGGCGAGTACCTCACGCTGCACGAGTTCGTTCGCGCCGCCCACAAGACGCTCGAGCGCAATACCTGGGACTACCTGATCGGCGGCACCGCGACCGAGACGACCGTGCGGCGCAACCGCCAGGCGATCGACCGCCTCGCGCTGCGCCCGCGCGTGCTGCGCGATGTGTCCGCGATCGACGCGTCGCATACTTTCCTCGGCAAGCCGACGCGGCTACCGGTGGTGCTCGCGCCGATCGGCGGCCTCGAGGCGCTCAGGGCCGACGGCGGCTTGTCGGTCGCGCGCGCCGCCGCCTCATTCGGCGTTCCCTTCATCCTGAGCTCGGTGTCGGAAGCCGGCATGGAGAAGGTCGGCAAGTCGGCGACCGGGATGAAGATCTTCCAGCTCTACACCCGCGGCGACGCCGAGTGGGTCGACGGCCAGGTCCGCCAAGCGATCGATCTCGGCTACGACGCCTTCTGCATCACGGTCGACAGCGCGGTCTACAGCCGGCGTGAGCGCGACATCGCCAAGCGCTTCGCCAAGCCGTGGCGCGGCCGCGGCGGCAAGGGCCCGGGCGGCATGCAGTATCAGGCCGCGTTCAACTGGGCCGACGTGCGGCGCCTGCGCGACAAGTTCGACATCCGGCTGATCCTCAAGGGCATCGGCACCGGCGAGGACGCCGAGATCGCCTGTGAGGAAGGCATCGAGTGCGTCTACGTCTCCAACCACGGCGGCCGCCAGCTCGACCAGGCGCTCGGTGCGATCGACGTGCTGCCCGAGGTCGTCTCCGCGGTCGCGGGCCGCGCCACCGTGGTGGTCGACGGCGGTTTTGCCCGCGGCACCGACATCGTCAAGGCGCTGGCCCTCGGCGCCGATCTGGTCGGCATCGGCCGCGTCTACTGCTACGGCCTCGTCGCCGCCGGCGGCGAGGGCATCGTGCGCGTGCTCGAGCTGATCGAGGCCGAGATCATGGAGTGCCTCGGCCTGCTCGGCGTCACCGGCATCGGCCAGCTCAACCGCCGGCACGTGTGCAAGGCCGAGCCCGTGGACGCGCCGCACGTGCACAGCGCGTTTCCGCTGATGCACCTGCCGCGGGACGATTACTGAGGCCGCGCGATGACGCCGAGGACGATCGTCTACGTGGCTTGCGCCGGGGCGACGGAGATCCACGTCTTCGTGCTCGATACGGATCGCGGCGCGCTGGCGCCGCTCGACGTCGTGCCGGTGCCGGGCCGCATCGGGCCGTCGCCGAGCAACCTGCCGATGGCGCTCGCGCCCGACGGAGAGACCCTTTATGCGGCGCTGCGCAGTCCGCCTTATCCGGTGACGGCGTTCGCTATCGGCCAGCCGAGCGGCTTGCTCGTCGCGCGGGAGACCGCGTCGTTGCCGGCGCCGATGGCCTACATCGCGGCCGGTCGCGGCGGGCGCACCTTGCTGGGTGCTTCCTATGTCGAAGGGGTGGTATCAGTGAGCGCGGTCGCGCGCGGCAGCGTGCAGGCGCCGCCGCTGCAGGTGATCCCGACGCCGCCCAAGGCGCACTGCATCATCCGCGGCCGCCGCGACGACCTGGTCTACGCCACGACCGTCGACGGCAACGCGATTCTGGTCTTTCGCCAGGATGCGACGACCGGCCGGCTCGAACCCGCGCAGCCGGACCGCGTCGTCTTGCGCCCCGGCTCGGGGCCGCGCCATCTCGCGCTGCATCCGCGTCTTGCCGTGCTCTATTGCGTCAATGAGACCGCCGGCACGCTCGCGGTGTTCGCGATCGACGCGGACGGTGCGCCGCGCGAAACGCAATACGAAACGCTGATGCCGCCGGACTTCGCCGGCAACGCGCGTGCCGCCGACCTGCACGTCAGCCCCGACGGCCGCTTCGCCTATGCGAGCGTGCGCGCCACCAACGTGATCGGCGCCTTCCGCATCGATCCCGCGAGCGGCCGGCTCGCGCGTATCGCCTTGATCGACGTCGAGGGCTCGCCGCGTTCGTTCGCGATCGATTCGTCCGGCCGCTTCCTGATCTGTGCCGGCCAGACCGATAACGTCGTCACCGTCTACGCGATCGATTCCGCGAACGGGATGCCGACGCGGACGCAGCGGATTTCCGTTCCGGAGAATCCGAGCTGGGTCGAGACGCTGGCGTTGCGGAGCGCGTGATGTCGCCCGAGCTTGGCGCCTCTTATTTTCCCTCTCCCCTTTGGGGGGCGGCGAGCGAAGCGAGCCGGGTGAGGGGATTTCGATGTTGCGGTCGAAGCTCATAGAGCCCCTCACCCCAACCCTCTACCCCGCGGGGAGGGGGAGCGCAGGCGCTGGGCCGGACGAACTGGAGGTGACGCGTGCCGACCGCAAAGCCCAAGCCTGATCTGACCGCCGCGCTGCGGCAGGCGATCACCGCCGGCGCGCTCATGCCGAACGAGCGGCTGATCGAGCTCGAGCTCGCGGCGCGCTTTCGCTCGAACCGCGTGCAGGTGCGCGCGGCGCTCTCCAAGCTCGAAGGCGAGGGCCTCGTCGTCTCCGAGCCGCACCGCGGCGCGCGCGTGCGCGTCGTGACGCCGCAGGAGGCGCTCGAGATCACCGAGGCGCGCGCCGCCATGGAGACGCTGGTCGCCGCCAAGGCCGCCGAGCGGGCGACCGCGGACGACATCGCGAAGCTCGACGCGGTGCTCGCCCGTATGCGCGCCGCCATCGCGGCCGGCGACCTGATCGCCTACTCGGACCTCAACGGCGCGCTGCACGTCGAGGTTCGCCGCGTCGCACGCCACGCGGCCGCGACCCGGATACTCGCTTTGCTCAACTCGCAGGTGATCCGCTTCCAGTTCCGCGCGATCTTGATCCCCGGGCGCGCGCAAAAATCATTCGCCGAGCACGAGGTGATCGTCGACGCGATCCGCGCTCACGATCCCGAGCGCGCCCGCGCCGCCATGGCGGGCCATCTCGCCCACGTCGTCGACGCTCTGCGCGAGGCGATCGGCTCGCCGCGCCTGCGCGATGCGGCCTCTGATCTTGCTTTTGTATAGATGCCGTCATGGCCGGGCTTGTCCCGGCCATCCACGTCGTTCGTTTCGGTGTTTTCGCAAAGACGTGGATGCCCGCCTTCGCGGGCATGACGGACATGAGGTCTACCGCTCCGGCGCCCACCCATAAATCCGCGTGACCGTGCCGCCCATCAGCTTCGCCTTGTCGCTCGCCGAGATGCGGTCGGTGTCGCGGAAGGCGTCGACGCCCTGCTTGAAGGTGAGGAAGTTCACGGCGCGCGTCCAGTCGGTGCCCCACATGCAGCGGTCGAGCCCGAACGCGTCGATGACGCGGCAAATCGGGTCCCAGATATCCTTGTAGGGATAGGGCTCACACGACAGCGTGCAGGCGCCGCTGATCTTGATTGCGACATTCGGGAGCTTCGCCAGCGCCAGCACTTTCGGCAGCTCGGCCCACGGCTGGTCCGGCACGGGCGGATCGTGCGGCTGCACCAGGCCGACATGGTCGACGATCACCTGCGTGTCGGGATGGCGGCGGATCAGCTCGGTGCCCTGGTCGAGCCGTCCCGCGATGTGCAGGTTGATGGGCAGCGCGTAGCGGCCCGCCGCCGCCAGCACGCGGTTGAGGCCCGGATCCGACGCGTCGGTTGCGAGCCCGCTGCGCACCAGCAGCATACGGCACGCGATCGCGCCGGGCGTGCGCTTCCATTCGACGACAGTGTCCTCGACCGTCGGGTTGGCCGGATCGATCGGCTTCACCAGCGCAAAGCGGCTCGGGTACGCGCGCTGCACCGATAGCGCGTAGCTCGCGTCGTAGCGGTACATCGTGAATGCCGACACCAGGATCGCGCCGTCGACGCCGGCCTCGTCCATCTTGGCGACCATCTGCTCGCCCGTGACCTCCGCGGGCCCCGCCAGCACGCCGTGCCATGGCCGGCCCGGCTGGTTGCGCTCGTAGGAATGCACTTGCGAGTCGATGATCGGCATGGGGCGCGCCTCGGATCTGGCTTTCTGATCGAGGTTACGGCGATTGCGGCCGCGGCATCAATGCCGACATTGCCCGTACGCGTGGGATGGATTGAGCGAAGCGATACCCATCGCTTTGATGGCTGACGCAAAAGATGTTGGTTTCGTTTCGCTCAACCCATCTACGCGCTCAGGCGCACGCGCTCACGCCTGCGCCGCCGCGGCGCGCGCATCGGCAAGCCCGATCTGCCAGCGCGGCGTTTGCGCCATGAACTCCATGAAGTCCGTGGCCGGCATCGGCTTGGCGAAGAAGTAGCCCTGCACGGTGTCGAAGGACTGGCTCATGAGCGAGCGCAGGTCGCTCTCGTTCTCGACGCCCTCCGCGCACACCGAGGCGCCGAAACGATGGCCGAGATCGACGACCGTCTGGCACAGGCTGCGCTTGAGCGCATCGTCGGCGCAGCCGGCGACGAAGCTGCGATCGAGCTTGAGCTCGCTGAACGGCAGGTCCTTGAGGCGGGAGAGCGACGCGTAGGCCGAACCGAAATCGTCGATCGAGATCGCCGCATTGTAGAGGCGTACTTGCGTCGCGATCTCGCGCAGCCAGTCGGGATCGTCGATGATCTCGTCCTCGGTGATCTCGAGCACGACGCCGGGAAAGGTCTCGTCGCGCGGGATCATCCGCCGCAGCACGTCGACGAAGTCCGGCGCATTGAGGACCGAAGCCGGGGTGTTGACGGCGAGCTTGAGCGAGAGCCCGCGCCGCGCGAACGCGGCCCAGTCCGCCATCGCGCGCCGCATCACGAATGCGGTCAGCGGCCGGTAGAGCGGATCGCTCGCCGGCGGCAGGAAGTCGATCGGCGGCACCACGCCGAGCGTCGGATGGCGCACCCGCACCAGCGCCTCGGCGCCGGCCACGCTCAGCGCCCGCAGGCAGACCTTCGGCTGGTACCACACCTCGAGCCACTTCTCGTCCAGCGCCTCCGCGAGCTCGACGCGCGGCGCCGGGCGCACGGCATTCCGGCCCGCGTGGGCCGCTTCGGTCGGCGGCTGCGTTCGCGCGTCGAGGCGCCCCGCGATGTCGGACATGCGCACCGGCTTCTGCAGCGGCGGCAGCATCCACAGACCATGCGCGCGGCCGATGCGCTCGGCCTCGTTGAGAATGGTGATGTCCTTGCCGCTGACCAGCAGCACGCGGCCGCGGTATTTGTGGGCTTCGAGCTTGCGGATGAGGTCGATCGCGTCGGACTGGCCGAGCGCGAGGTCGAGCAGGATCAGCTCGGGAGGGTTGCTCCGCGTCTCGGCGAGGAACGCCAGCGGGTCGACAAAATGCCGGTTGGCGACGCCGAGCGCCGACAGCATCTTGCAGAGCACCAGTCCGACCTTTGGGTCGTCGTCGAGTATCGATGCCGAGCGTGGACGTTTTGGGAGCTCGTCCATGGCCGCCCTCCGGGATTTACGGCAAAATTGGTGCATCATGGAGTTGAACAAGAGATTAATTCGCGCATCTTATCGTTGTATTGGGCTGCGGTTCGTGAACGGTCTCCTAACCGTCAAATGTCCGGCATGGCGGAAATTCCCAGGCGGCTTGGGTGCGATCACATCGCCGCCGAGAGCGGTGATGTCGATTTGTCGCAGTCACGGCGGCCGATGATCGCGTGGCGATCACATGCATTTTCACCGTGTCGAGGGAGGCCGCTCGCCGGATTCGGCATCAAGGGCGCGAGCCTCCGTAGGTAGATCGACGGCCATGATTGAGGAAGAGGTTACCCGGCGCCTTGGCACCCCTTCAGAAGATCGGCGCCGACAGCAATGGCTGGAATACGCTTTACCGCGATCCGGTCACCGGCGATCTTTGGGAGTCACATATTCTCATAGCGAAATGTTCAAAAGGGACCCCCTCCGACGGAAAGGGGCCAGTACCCATGATGAGGCCGCCAACTGAGGCGGCCTATGTCCTGAGAGGGTCGCGTTCGTTGAGGATCATCACGCAACGGCCGCGATCCCACACTTGGACCTCTCTGCCCCCGGCAATATCGGTAGCCTTGTCGACTGCGGCTTGATCGCCCTCGCACTCGATTTCTTGGACGCCATTAAAGCGGCCGTCTTCGCCGACGAAGTACACGCGGTAGTTTTGCATCGCCGCACCATCACGCCAGGCACATTAGAGCGGATCAAAACTGCGGAGACAAGGCAGTAGTTCTGTTCCCTTATAGCACAAAAAATGAGCATCCCCGAGCGAAAAGGGGCCAGCCAGCCCGGGAGATCAGGCGCGAGGGCAAGGAAATCGCTGTCCTCTGCCGTCGATAGGGGCGTATGCCGATGGGATAATCGAGGGCATTCACGGCTCTTTCGCCGTGTCTTGCCAGCGCCGATCGGACATCCAAGGCAGCAGAGAAGAGGCCGCCAGCCAGGCGGCCTCCATGACTCCGGGCTCAATCGGCTCCTACTCCCTGAAAGTAATGGTCCCGATTGCTGCCGTCGTAGCGGCCGGACTTCATGCAGCAGCGCCTGAAATCTCGCTCCCGATCCGCAGGGGCAGAGGTCGTTGCGGCCGAGCTTCTCGACGAGCTCGACGTCGCCGTGCACGAGCCGGCGGCCGCGCTTGACGTGGGTCTCGGAGGGATACGAGTTCCGGCGCTTATGCGTGACCGTGAAAGCCGGGGAGGTCGTTGACGTCGCGATACTTGCGCATGGCAGCCTCCTTTTGGCGCGATGGGGACGGGTTCCTATCACGCAACCGCAAATGCGAACAAGTCCCGGCGATGGACCGCCGCGAGGCGTACGAGACCTTCGCGCGGGTGCGGGGAGGCCACCCGGTTTCAAAGGGACCACTGGGGATGGAAAGGGGCCAGTACCCCAGCCCCCCGGTACTGTCCTGGACGCCACCAGCCTCCTCCAAAAGAACATATTGCGAACTTAGAACAAATAGTGTACATTCTCAGCCTTGAGGGGGACGGCTACGCGGCCTGCGTTGTCGACCTGGAGAATCATGGTCATAAGGAGGGTAGCAATGGCTCAGCCCGCATTACGCGTTGTCGAAGGTGCCGCAATGGACAAGACAAAGGCGCTCGACGCAGCGCTGTCGCAGATCGAACGTGCCTTCGGCAAAGGCTCGATCATGCGGCTCGGCAAAAACGACAAGACGATGGACATCGATACCGTCCCGACCGGCTCGCTCGGGCTCGACATCGCGCTCGGCGTCGGTGGCCTGCCGCGCGGCCGGGTGGTCGAGATCTACGGGCCTGAATCCTCCGGCAAGACCACGCTCGCGCTGCACACCCTCGCGGAAGCGCAGAAGAAGGGCGGCATCTGCGCCTTCATCGATGCCGAGCACGCGCTCGACCCGATCTACGCGCGCAAGCTCGGCGTCAACGTCGACGACCTCCTGATCTCCCAGCCCGACGCCGGCGAGCAGGCGCTCGAAATCGCCGACACGCTGGTGCGCTCCGGCGCGATCGACGTGCTGGTGATCGATTCGGTCGCCGCCCTGGTGCCGCGTGCCGAACTCGAAGGCGAGATGGGCGACAGCCAGCCGGGCCTGCAGGCGCGGCTCATGTCGCAGGCCTTGCGCAAGCTCACCGCCTCGATCAACCGCTCCAACACCATGGTGATCTTCATCAACCAGATCCGCATGAAGATCGGCGTGATGTATGGCTCGCCCGAGACCACGACCGGCGGCAATGCGCTGAAATTCTATGCCTCGGTGCGCCTCGACATCCGCCGCATCGGCGTGATCAAGGATCGCGACGAGGTGGTCGGCAACCAGACCCGCGTCAAGGTGGTGAAGAACAAGCTCGCGCCGCCGTTCAAGCAGGTCGAGTTCGACATCATGTACGGCGAAGGCGTGTCCAAGATGGGCGAGATCATCGATCTCGGCGTCAAGGCCGGCGTGGTGGAGAAATCCGGCGCCTGGTTCTCCTACGACAGCCAGCGCATCGGCCAGGGCCGCGAGAACGCAAAAACCTTCCTGCGCAATAATCCCGACATGGCGAACAAGATCGAGGCTGCCGTGCGCCAGAACGCCGGCCTCATCGCCGAAAAAATCCTCGCCGGCGAGCGCGAGGAGAGCGATGACGACGGCGAGGAAGCCGCCGAGGATTGACGCTCCCTCTTTTGTTGCCCCCAATGCCACGAAATCGTCATGGCCGGGCTTGTCCCGGCCATCCACGTCTTTCTTTCGCGTGGCAAGGACGTGGTGCCCGCGTTCGCGGGCATGACGCGGGAATGCGCGGGATCACGTAGCAGGCGTGCGCGCCCGCCGCTCCCGCGGCAATCGCCGCCGCGCCTCGGCCAGCACCGCCGGCACGCCCGCGTCGTTTCCCGGCGCCATCACGTGCGCGCCCGCAACACCCGGCGTCGCGGCGAGCGCCTCGATCAGCTCGATGCACAGCCGCTGCCCTTCCGCCGCCGGATCGCTTGCCGCCTCGAGCCGCGCGATCATCGCGTCCGGGATGATGGTGCCGAACAGCTTTTCCCGCATCCACCGCGCCGAACGCGCCGAGCGCAGCGGATTGACGCCGATCAGCACGAAAATCCTGTCGAGCAGGTCGGCCTCGCCGAGCCGCGCCACGTAGCGTCGCACCACGTCGATATCCATGCAGAACTGGGTCTGGACGAACTGCGTGCCGGCCGCGACCTTGCCGGCGAGCCCGGTCGGCTGCCAGCCGGGCTTCGGGTCGATCGGCGCATCGGCGCCGCCGAGAAAGAATCGCGGCGCGCCCGCGACCTTCGGTCCATGCGGCAGCGCGCCGGTGTCGCGCATCGTGCGCGCCGTCTCGGTCAAGCTGCGCGAGTCGAGATCGAATACGGGCTTGGCATCCTTCTGATCGCCCTGGGTCGGATCGTCGCCGGTGAGCAAAAGCAGATTGCGGATGCCGAGCGCCGCCGCGCCCATCAGCTCGCCCTGCAGCGCGATCCGGTTGCGATCGCGGCAGGCGAGCTGGAGGATCGGCTCGATGCCGTTTTGCGCCAACAGCGCGGCCGCCGCGGTCACGCCCATATGGGCGCGCGCGCCCGCCCCATCCGTCACGTTGACCGCGTCCGCGAGCCCGCGCAGCGGCAGCGCCTTGCGCAGGAGATCGTCGGCAACGCACGCGGTGGGCGGCACCACTTCGGCGGTGAGCACGAAGGCGCCCGCCCGCAAGCTGCGCTCGAGGGCCGATGGCGGCAGTGTCGCGTCGTTCATGCTGAGTCCAAGGGGAGGGGCGGTTCGGGCGGCTTATAGCGGACAATCTCCGGCTGGTCATGGGTGCCCGCGAAAGCGGCTTCGTAGGTTCGGTCGAGTTCTGACGAGACCCAACACCCGCGGACATCAAAAAGGACGTTGGGTCTCGCCAGGGCTCGACCCGACCTACGGCGCTTGCGCGGATGACGGCGGAGGAGGGTGGAAAATTGCCGTGCCCATCATCGGCCTTCCTGGACAGAATTCACCCCTCTCGCTAGAACCCTTGGAAATACCGGCAAAACCGCCAATATCAGCGGATGCGTGCCCCTATGCCGAGGCGCGGACAGTCCCGACAGGCAATGTGAATGAGCGGCGTCAACGATATCCGGTCGACCTTCCTGAACTACTTTGCGAAGAACGGGCACGAGATCGTCCCGTCCTCGCCGCTCGTGCCGCGCAATGACCCGACGCTGATGTTCACCAATGCGGGCATGGTGCAGTTCAAGAACGTCTTCACCGGCCTCGAGAAGCGCCCCTACCAGCGCGCCGTCACGGCGCAGAAATGCGTGCGCGCCGGCGGCAAGCACAACGACCTCGACAATGTCGGCTACACGGCGCGCCACCACACCTTCTTCGAGATGCTCGGCAACTTCTCGTTCGGCGACTACTTCAAGGATCGCGCGATCGAGCTCGCCTGGAATCTCGTCACCAAGGAGTACGGGCTGCCCGCCGACCGTCTGATGGTCACCGTCTATATCGACGACGACCAGGCGTTCGGCCTGTGGAAGAAGATCGCCGGGCTCCCCGACCACAAGATCGTGCGTATCGCCGGCGCCGACAACTTCTGGGCCATGGGGGACACCGGTCCGTGCGGCCCCTGCTCGGAAATCTTCTACGATCACGGCGCGCACATCCCGGGCGGCCCGCCCGGCAGCGCGGAAGCCGACGGCGACCGCTTCATCGAGATCTGGAATCTCGTGTTCATGCAGTATGAGCAGCTCAGCGCCGGCAAGCGCGTCGACCTGCCGCGCCCCTCGATCGACACCGGCATGGGCATCGAGCGCGTCGCCGCCGTGCTGCAGGGCGTGCACGACAACTACGACATCGACCTTTTCCGCGCGCTGATCGGCGCGGTCGCGGAGCACACCAAAGTGCGCGCCGACGGCCCGCAAAAGAACTCGCACCGCGTCATCGCCGATCACCTGCGCGCCGCGTCCTTCCTCATCGCCGACGGCGTGCT
>DASXCK010000307.1:0-14149 GCA_036491235.1 Xanthobacteraceae bacterium
CGCTTGCCACGCTTGCGCCGTCGCTGCGGCCGCTGCTCCGCGGCGTCGAGCGCGCCGACTCGATCGCCTTCGACTTCCACAAATGGGCGCACGTGCCCTATGACGCCGGCTTCCTGCTGGTGCGCGATCCCGAGCGTCACCACCGCACCTTCAGCAATCCGGCCGCCTATCTGCATCGCGCGCCGAGCGGGCTTGCGGCCGGCGATACCTGGCCGTGCGACCTCGGCCCCGACCTCTCGCGCGGCTTTCGCGCGCTCAAGACCTGGTTCACGTTCCGCGTCCACGGTGCCGACAAGATCGGCGCGTGCATCGAGCACACCTGCCGCGTCGCCAAATACCTGGAGCAGCGGCTGCGCGAGCAGTCGAACCTGTACGAGGTTGCGGCCCCGGTCGCGCTCAACATCGTCTGCTTCGGGCTGCGCACCTCGCCCGACGGCGAGCTCAACAAGGCCATCGTGATCGACCTGCAGGAGCGCGGCGTCGCGGCCCCGTCGACCACCATCATAGGCGGCCGCACCGTGATCCGCGCGGCAATCGTCAATCACCGCACCACCGAGGCCGACATGGACGCGTTCATGACGGCGCTGCGCGACTCGGCGCTGCGGGTCACGCTGGCGCAGATGCGCCGTGACGATGGGGCGGAGACAGTGCCGGCTGCCGCGGCGGGTTAGCCACAGGAAGTCCGTCATGCCCGTGCTTGTCGCGGGCATCCAAGACTTCCCTTTCGAGATTCGTCAGCACGACATGGATGGCCGGGCCAAGCCCGGCCATAAGGTCGAGGAAATCTCACATCTCGCGCAGCGAACTCTTGTTCGCCTGCTTCCTCTCGGCGGCCCTGCGCTTCTGCACGGCCAGAAAGGCGGTCAGCTCGGCGTCGAGGACGCCGCGCCCGTCGGCGAGCTGCGGCAGGAAGAAATCGGGCCGCTCGTTCATCTCGACGATGACCGGGCCGCCGTCGAGCGCCGCCACGTCCCAGCCGATCAGCGGCACATGCTGCATCAACCGCGCCGCCTCGACCACCATCGAGACCATCGCGTCCCAGTGCGGAATCTGGAAGCCGGTCATGTGCATCTTGGTGTCCGGGTGGACGACATGATGCGCCAGCGACAGCCCGGCGCCCGACAGCACCCGCCGCACGGTTCCGCTCGCAAGATCGATCTGCGCCAGCAAGTTTCCGGCACGCCAGTAGTTGTCGGCAATGTTGTCGCCGGCCGGAACCTTCCAGCACGCGCGAAACACCTTCGGCGCGCCTTCGAGGTTGAGCGTGACGATGCGGATGGTGGGCAACCGGTCCCCGCACAGCGCACGGATCGCCGCGTGCGGCAAGGCGAACTTCTGCAGCAGATAACCACTCGCATAATGCCGTACGATGTCGCCCACGAAGGCGTCGAGCGCGATCACCCGGCCGTCGGTCGTCTCCAGGCAGTGCGAGTGCGGCGAATAGCGCTTGAGGCCGACCGAGCCGAGGCTCTGCAGACCTTCGGTCGGCTTGCCGAACAGGGGATAATTGGCGTCTTCGGCAAGCACGCGGCGCAACCCATCGGCGTCACGCGCCACGTGCGCGACCGTGGTCTCGAGCGCCGGACAATATACCGCGAGCGTCGGAATGACCGGGAACCCGTAAGCCGCAAGGTAGCTCGCCATGGCGATCTTGTTGTCGAACATGCCCCACCAGTCGTGGCGGAAGTTGACCTGCTGGTGGAGTTCGACCCCGCGGTGCTGCCCGACCACCTCGCGCCGGTCGGCACCCTCCCAGAAGGCGTCGTCGAACAGCCGCAGCTGCGTATAGTCGCGAAATGAGATCTTGCCGGGTCCGAACGACAGGCTGACGTAGTCGCGCATGATCTTGAGCGGACTCGCCTTGGTCTCCGCCACCATGCGCAGAAGCGCGGTATCGACCGCTTGCGTCGACTGCGGCCGCGCGAGGTCGACGGTCGGTGCCTGCGATGGCTCGGCGCCATGGCGGTCCGGAATCTTGGCGAGAACGGCGGTCATTTGACGCTCCGGATCTATCGCGGCGGGAAGGCTCCCAAGAGGTTCGACAGATGCCGTTAAACAACGATTAAATTCCGTGCCTTTTTGCCCGTCAGAGGCTTAAAATAACGGGTGGACAGCGGTTATGCGGCGGCGCGGCGTGCGCGGTCCCTTGCATCGGGAAACGGCATATCGTGCGCAGGACACGTCGGAGGCGATCATTTCCCCGCCCACGGGTGCGGCGACACGCTCTCACTCTTTTGAATCGAGAGCGGCGCGATGCCTTGCATCGGCCAATGTTTATGGCTGAATGCCCAAAACGAGACTCGCAGGGAGCGGCGAGGAACCCAAGGCGGCAGGATCAGGAATGCTTACGCTCTACTCCATGCGGCGCTCGGGCAACTGCTACAAGGTGCGTCTCGCGCTCGCGCAGCTCAAGATTCCTTACCAACCGATCGAGATCGACATTCTCAAAGGCGAAAGCCGCACGCCCGAGTTCCTGGCCAAGAACCCGAGCGGGCACGTACCGCTGCTCGAGGTGACGCCGGGCCGCTATCTCGCCGAATCGGACGCCATCCTCTGGTACATCGCGGGTGGCACCCCGATCGCGCCGGAAGACCGCATCGACCGCGCCGAGGCGCTGCAGTGGATGTTCTTCGAGCAGCACAGCGTCGAGCCCAATCTCGGCGCGGCACATTTCTGGCTCACGCTGGTCAAGGGCGGCCGCGAGCTGCAGAAGCATGCGCTGGAGAACTGGATCGAGAACGGTTACCAGGCGCTCGGCGTGATGGAGAAGCATCTCGCGACGCACGACTTCTTCGCGGCCGGCCGCTACACCATCGCGGACATCGCGCTCTACGCCTACACGCACACGGCCAACGAGAGCGCGTTCGATCTGACCGGCTTTCCGTCGATCCGCACCTGGCTCAAGCGGGTCGCCGATCAACCCGGATACGTGCCGATCAACTGGCAACCGACCACCATGGAGATCGTCGAGTGACGTTGCACATCAGCTACGCGCTCGGAATTTCGCGATCGCAGGTCGCGGCATTAACCTTTAATTAACCGCCCGCCACGAAATCGCCGCCGGTCTTCAAAGGCTTCGCCGGAATCCGGTCGAAACGCCGCCGGTATCAGGATCAATTTTGCTCATTGGGTGGACGGTGATTCGAAAGGCAGATGGCCATGGCGTATGACTCGGTCGACCACGCGGGCTTTGCGCCGCCCCACCGCGTGCGCACGGGCCGCCGCCGCAGCACGGCGGTCGCCCAACTCATCACCTCGATCGCCCTCGTCGCCTCCATCGCGGTCGCCGCGACCGCGGTCTCGATGGGCATTGCGCGCGCCGACGCCTTCCCGGCCGTCGCCGAGGACTCGAGCACGCACGTTGCCGTCCTCCTCGGGTTCGTGCTGGTCGGCATGGGCGGGCTCACGGCGTGGATGACCGGCGGCCGAGCGCGCATGAAGGCGCGCGACTGACACCCGGAACCAGAGTCTGTTTGGCGACATCCGCGCGTTTCGTGCCCGCCCGATTTTTTGAACCCGTGCGCGCCGTCGGGCGTATATCCTGGCGCTGAATTCCAGGATGATCGGCCGCCGCATCGCGTCGCCCTCCGATCGATTTTCTTTGGCGAAAGAACGCGCCATGCTGCGCCCCTGACCATGTCCGCCGCCGCATCGAACCAGCCCGACGATCCGTCGCGCGTCGCCTGCGCGCGCTGCGGCGCCACGTTCGCGTGCAAGCCCATGGGCGATTGCTGGTGCAAGCACGAGCCCGTCCGACTGCCCATGCCGGCCGCCGGCGCGGGCTGTCTCTGCGTCGATTGCCTGCGCAAGGCGGCGGCCGGCCTTTGAGCCGCGCCCTACCCGTGCCGCAGCTTCAGGCCGAGGATCACCAGCATCAGGGCGAGGGTCACGACACTGGACGCGATCAGCGGCCAGTCGATCAGCGCAAGGCCGTAGACCAGCCATAACGCCATGCCCAGCGTGAACAGGCCCGTGGCAGGAAGCGAGATCGATCGCGTCTCGCGCTCGCGAATGGTCTTCAGCGCCTGCGGGAGCCAGCACACCGTGGTGAGCACGGCCCCCGTCATGCCGACGGCGTCAACGAGATTCCAGTGCATCGCCCGGGCGATGTAGCGGTGATTCGCGGAGCGCGTGTGACAGGTTCATGCACTGGATCGGCTCTCCCTTTCCGCAAGTGGGGAAGATTTGGAGGAGGGGAAGTCACGTGCCCATGAGCGCGCGGCTTCCCCCTCCCCGCCTCCCCCGCAAGCGGGGGGCCGCGCGCGCAGCGGGTGGACGCCGTATGCCATTCTCCGGCCACGAATCCCGCCTAGATGCACCGCCCGTTCAATCGACTGTGAAACGGCCCCTCGCCACGCCTCGCACGTGGCGCGCGGCCGTTCGCGCCGTTGCTGTGATAGAAGTCCGCCATGTTTCGCCGTTTCGAAACGACCCTGAACCCCACTGACGAGCCCGAGCGGCCGCAGCCGCCGTCCGGGCTGCTGGCGTTCTATTGGCATTTCGCACGTCAGGCGAAGGGTCTGCTGATCGCGCTTTTCATCATCGAGCTGTTCGTCGCGCTGCTCGACACGGCGGTGCCGTGGTTCATGGGCCGCATCGTGTCGTTCGTCACCAAGGTCCCGCCCGACCGCTTCCTCGAAACCACCTGGCCGTGGCTCGTCGGCATGGCACTCACGGTGCTGCTGGCGCGTCCCGGCATCGTGCTCGCGCGCTATCTCGTCACCAACCAGGCGATCGCGGCGCCGTTCAGCAACCTGATCCGCTGGCAGAGCCACTGGCACGTGGTGCGCCAGAGCTGGGCATTCTTCCAGAACGATTTCGCAGGCCGCATCTCCAACCGGGTAATGCAGACCGGCCCGGCGCTGCGCGAGAGCCTCGTCGCCTCGGTGACGGCGGTCTGGTACATCGTGGTCTACGGCACCACCGCCGTGGTCATGACCGCGACCGCCGACTGGTGGCTCACGCTGCCGATCCTCGTCTGGTTCAGCGGCTACGTCGCGCTGCTCGTCTACTTCGTGCCGCGCTTGCGCGACCGCTCGAAGCTGACCTCCGAGGCGCGCTCGCTGATGCTGGGCCGCATCGTCGACAGCTACACCAACATCCTCACCGTGAAGCTGTTCGCGCGACCGCGCGACGAGGACGACTATGTGCGCGACTCGGTCGAATTTCACACCGAGCGCTTCCTCGCCGGGCAGCGGCTGATCACCGCGTTCGGCACCATCCTGGCCGTCCTCAACGCGCTCCTCGTGTTCGCGGCCGGCGCGCTGGCGCTGCTGCTGTGGCGCTTCGGCAAGGTCGAGGTCGGCGCGATCGCGATGGTTCTGCCGCTCGCGTTTCAGCTCACCAACATGTCGCGCTGGATCGCGTTCTCGGTCACCGACATCTTCGAGCAGGTCGGCGTGGTGCAGGAAGGCATGATGACGATCGCGCAGCCGCTGCGGCTGACCGACCGGCCGGACGCGCGCGCGCTCGCGGTCGGCGCAGGTGCGATCGCGTTCGAGAACGTGCGCTTCGGCTACGGCCGCGCGACCGGCGTGCTCGACGCCTTCTCGCTCGCGATCAAGCCGGGCGAGAAGATCGGCTTGATCGGCCGTTCCGGCGCCGGCAAATCGACCGTCGTCAATCTGCTGCTGCGTTTCTTCGACCTCGAGGGCGGCCGCATCACGATCGACGGCCAGGACATCGCCGGCATGACGCAGGAGTCGCTGCGCGCGCAGATCTCGATGGTGACGCAGGACACCTCGCTGCTGCACCGCTCGATCCGCGACAACATACGCTACGGCCGGCCGGAAGCGTCCGAGGAGGAAATCGTCACGGCGACGCGGCTCGCGCACGCCGACGAGTTCGTCGCCGACCTCGAGGACTGGCGCGGCCGGCGTGGTTTTGACGCGCATGTGGGCGAGCGCGGCGTCAAGCTCTCGGGCGGGCAGCGCCAGCGCGTCGCGATCGCGCGCGTGATCCTCAAGAACGCGCCGATCCTGGTGCTCGACGAGGCGACCTCGGCGCTCGACAGCGAGGTCGAGGCCGCAATCCAGGCGAGCCTCGACACGCTGATGGCGGGCAAGACCGTGATCGCGATCGCGCACCGGCTCTCGACCATCGCGCGCATGGATCGCCTGGTCGTGGTCGACCACGGCCACATCGTCGAGCAGGGCACGCACGAGGAGCTGTTGCGCCACGGCGGCCACTACGCGGCGCTGTGGAAGCGCCAATCCGGCGGCTTCATCGACGCCGAGCCGGAGGCGAGGGTCGACGCGGCCGAGTAGCGGCTCGTAGGATGGGTTGCGGGCGAAGCCCGAAACCCATCGCCATGAGTCAGCCAGCAAAGCGATGGGTCTCGCTGCGCTCAACTCATCCTACGCGACAAGCCCATCCATCGCCTTCGCGGCAGCGCTGTCGGGAAACACCGCGCTCGCCAGCGTCTTCGCGTCGACGCGCACGTGGTCGCGCAGCACGCCCTTGAGAATGGCGCGCAGATCGGTGGTCGGCTTGAGATCGCGGCCGTCGCGCAGGTCGGCCTCCTTGAGCCCCGGCCAATCTGCGATCACGCGGCCGCCCTTCACGGCGCCGCCGGCGAGCAGCGCGATGGTCGCCGTGCCGTGGTCGGTGCCCTCGGTGCCATTGATGCGGGCGGTACGGCCGAACTCGGTCATCACCGCGACCACAGTCTCGTTCCAGGCCGGCCCCATGCCGGTCTCGACCGCGCCGAGCGCGCCGTCGAGCGCGCCGAGCAGCTGCGCGAGGCGGCCGCTCGCCGCGCCCTCGTTGGCGTGCGTGTCCCAGCCATCGAACGACAAGGCGCCGATGCGCGGGCCATCCGGACGCGCGAGGAACTTCGCGGCCGCGCCGGCGCTCTCGGCAAAGTACCGGCGCTGGGCCTCGCCCGGCACCGCTGGTCCGGCCGGCCGCGCGGGCGGCTGTCCGGGCCGGCTCGGCTGCAGCATGCCGCCCTCGCGTGCGATCGCGGCAAGGTCCATGCGCTCCTCGAGCACATGCGCGAGCGCCGGGTCGGTGTGGCGATAGAGGTCGAGCAGCCGCATCATCATGTCGTCGGTCGGCGGCGGCAGCCGTGGCGGCGTCCATGACATGACCGGCGCGGCGCCGCGCGCGACGAGCGGCGTGATCGGTCCGACCGCAAAGGCCTCACGGCCCTTCGGATTGACGGGGCCGGCCGGTGCGAGGCTCGCGAGCGCGCGGTTGAGCCAGCCCGAATCGGCCGCGCCTGGCCGCGTCAGGCCGCTTTCCAGCACGTCCTGGCCGTCGAAATGCGAGCGATCGCGATAGGGCGACGCGACCGCGTGCACGATGGTCGCGTGGCCGGCCTGATACATGCGGTGCAGGTTGGGCATCGCGGGATTGAGCGCGAAGAAGTCATTGAGCGGCAGCGCCGTCGGCGTGCCCTGCAGGCTCAGGCCTTCATTGCCGCGCAGCCGCACCCAGTCGGGATCGCCGACCGGCGCCACGGTCGCGAGGCCGTCGAGTGCGCCGCGCAGGATGAAGACGAGGAGGCGCGGATCGCGCCCTTCGGCGAGCGCGAGCTTGGGCAAGCAGGTCCAGGCGAAGAGCACGCCGGACGAGAGCAGGAGTTCGCGGCGGCTGGGAGCATGCAGGTTGATCGCCATGGTCACCTCCGCAGGAATTCCGGCGACATCAGCAGGAGCGCGACGGCTTCCGGCCGCGTCTCGGCGCGCGCCACCGCCTGCCGCGTTTCGGCGGACGCCAACGGCCCGAGCGCCGTGTCGACGAGTTGGCGCGGATCGACCACCTGGGTCGCGCGTCGCGCCGCCTGATTGGCAATGGCAATGCGCTGCGCGAGCCCGTCCATCCAGGCCGCGTTGACGTCGTCAAAGCCATTTGGCGCCGGTGGCCGCCACAACGGCTCGCCCAGCACGTTTTCCGCATTGATCAGCGGCCGCGCGTCCGGCAACCGGATATCGGTCGCGCGCGCGCTGGCCATCAACCATTCGCCCGGCCGCTTGAGTTTGGCACGTGGCGCATTCCATGCTTCCGGCGACAGCAGCAGCGTGCGCGCCAGCTCCTTCAAATTGCCATCGCTTTTCACGAACGAGGTGCGCAGCGCCTCGACGAGGCTCGGCGGCGGATCGTCGGCGACGAAGTGGCGCGCGAGCTTGGTCGCGACGTGCTGGGCGGTCGCGGAATTACGCGCGAGGTCGAGCAGCACGGCGGCGCCCTGGTCGAAACCCATGCCCGGATAAGTACCGCCCGCGACCGTCTCGACGCCCGGCTCGTGCATGCGCGGATTGAAGTTGAACTCGCCGCCGCCGTCGCGATTGCGCGGCGGGACGATCGTCCAGCCAGTGATCACCTTGGCGAAGTTGGTGACGTCCGCCTGGGTATAGCCGGTGCGCACGCCGAGCGTATGCAGCTCCATGATCTCGCGGGCGAGGTTCTCGTTGATCCCGCGGTGCTGATTGTGTCCCGCGATCGAATCGGGGCCGATCGAGCGCGCATTGTCGAGGTAGCGCAGCATCGCGGGGTGGCTCTCGACCGCGAGCAGCATGTCGGCGAAATGGCCGAGCACATGCGGGCGGATCGCCTCGCGCTCGAAGGCGCCGGCGAGCGGCCGCACCTTGTCGGCGGAGACGCAGAAGTGGTTCGACCAGAACCACACCAGCCGCTCGACGAAACCGGCGTCGGCGTCGAGCGCGCGGTCGAAATGCGCCTGGGCCTCGGCGAGATAGATCTGCTGTGGGAGCCCGGGGCCCGGCTTGGGTGCCTGATTGTCGTCGGCACCGGCCGGCGCGTTGCCGTTCGTCGCCGTCATCTGCCGGGCGCGCTGTGCGAGCCGCACCGCCTTGCGCTCCTGGCGAAAGTCGAACACCGCGCGCGCCGCCTCGCCCGAGTCGAGCAGGTTTGCGTCGTGCACCAGTGCGGCCTCCGGATGCTCCAACTCGGCAAGCAGCGCGCCGCGCGGATCAGGCGCGAGCCGCGCGATCGCGTCGCCGCGCGGCCCGAAACCGAAGCGATGCAGCGCCAAGGCGGCATCGCGCGGGCCGGAAGGTGAGGCATTGCCCGGCATGGGAAGTCCCGAATTCTGTCGCGCCACGCTCTTTTGCGACTTGCCAACGTCACCCAGAACTATGGCGGAAAAGATGAATGACGGCTGATTTCCCCGGTTAAATTCCGGTTAGAAACGCACATTCGTGACGTGCATCACACCTCTGCGCGGCCCCGCGCCACCCCTTGCATCGCCCGGCCGCGCGCGGCCACAATCGGCGCGTCGTCCGCATCCGCCTCGGAGGTTCCCATGCACAAGCTCTCGCTCCCACCCCAAGTCATCGAGCGCGTCACCCGGCGCGCCGGGCGGCCGCATCCGTTCGACGTGATCGAGCCGGCAAAAACCGCCTTCGTGGTGGTCGACATGCAGAACTACTTCATGAAGCCGGGCTTCCAGGGCGAGGTGCCGATGGCGCGCGAGATCGTGCCCAACGTCAACCGCTTCGCAGCGGTGGTGCGCGGCCTCGGCGGGCGTGTGGTGTGGATCAAGAACGCGACCAACGATACGCGCGAGTCGTGGAGCGTGCTGCACGACTGGCTGATGACCGGGGATCGGCGCGATCGGCGCTACGCCACCATGGACACGGGTCACGAGGGCCACGCCCTGTGGTCCGAGCTCGACGCGCGGCCCGAGGACGCGCAGATCGTCAAGAAGCGTTATTCGGCTTTCATCCAGGGCTCGTCGGAGCTCGAGACCTGGCTGCGCGGCCACGGCATCGACACGCTGTTGATCGGCGGCACCGCCACCAACGTGTGCTGCGAGAGCACGGCGCGCGACGCCATGATGCTCAACTTCAAGGTCGTCATGGTGGCGGACGTGTGCGCGACCTATTCGGATGTGGAGCAGAACGCGAGCCTCGCCGCCTTCTATTCCAACTTCGGCGACGTGCAGACCACCGACGAGGCGATCGTCGCGATGAAGCGCGGGCTCGCCCAGGCGGCGGCGTAGCAACACACTCAGCCGTCCTTGCCCGCGAAAGCGGGCAATCCCGTCGGCCGTTTCGCTTGCATGGGACGCCAAGCTCGGATCACAGACGCCATCCTGTGATGGATGCCCCGCTTGGTGGAGCATGACGCATCCTAATTGTGGAGAGAAAGATGTTTCTCGAAATCGCGCAGATCGACGTGAAGGCCGGGATGGAATCTGAGTTCGAGGCGGGCGTGCAGAAGGCAGCACCCTTGTTCAAGCGCGCCAAGGGCTGCGGCGGCATGACGTTGCATCGCTCGGTCGAGCGACCGGCGCATTATCGCCTGGTCGTGCAGTGGGAGACGGTCGAAAGCCACACGGTCGACTTCCGCGGCTCGGCCGATTTCGCGGAATGGCGCAAGCTGGTCGGGCATTGCTTCGCGAGTCCGCCGCAGGTCGAGCACGTGCGCGAGGTCGTGAAGGGATTTTAGTTTTTTGACTCGTCATGGCCGGGCTTGTCCCCGCCATCCACGGCTTTGCCGCGAGTAAGGAAGACGCCGATGCCCGGCACAAGGCCGGGCCTGACGCATTACTACGTCTCGCCCACCAGCTCGCGCCGGCGCTGCTCCGACTCTTCGGCGTAGCGCCGCAGCGTGTGCGACTCGCTGAGCAGCCCGATCGCCTGGCGCGATACCGAGGAGTCGACCACCGCGAGCGACTCCGCCTCGGCCCGGTCGAAGGCGGCGGCCGCCTCGCGCACGTTCATCGACGGCAGCAGCACCATGTCCTTGTGGTGCAGCATGGTCTCGACCGGTTTTTCCAGTCCGATCTCGATGCTGTGCGCCTCGGGCACGATCACGATGCCCGCATAGTGGCCGTCGGGGTCGACGGCGATCACCTGGCCGGTCGAGCCGAGCGGGAACTGGATGCGGAACGCCTCGATCGAGGTGTCGCGCTGCACCGTGTGGAAGTCGGGCCGCATCATCCGGCCCACCGTGAGGTCGCGGATCCAACCCACGTCGGCGGCGCTGCGGATGGTCTCGCCGCGCAGATGGAAGCGCCATGTCGCAAACGAGTAGCCAAAAATCTCGCGGGTGATCTGCGTCGAGATCAGCACCGCGATCAGCACCGCACTGGCGAGCCAGAAATCGTTGGTGGTCTCCAGCGCGATGAACGTCATGGTCAGGGGCGCGCCGATGATCGAGGCCGAGAGCGCGCCGATGCCGATGATCTCGTACACGTTGGCGTCGAGCGCGAGGCCCGGCCATAGCGCATTCGCGGCGACCGCGAACAGCCGTCCGCCGATCGCCCCGAGCAGCAGCGAAGCGAAGAACAGGCCGCCGCGGAAGCCCGAACCGAGCGAGACGATCGAAGCAAATATCTTGAGGACGAACACCATCGCGAGGAAGCGCAGCGGCCGATCCATCATGCCGGAGAGATGCAACGCGCCGTGCCCGGAGGACATGACCTGCGGCGTCACGATCGCCATGATGCCGACCGCGAGCCCGCCCAGCGCCGGCCGCAGCGGCGGCCACAGCTTGGAACGGTCGAGCAATTGCTCGCACAGCGCGACCCCGCGCATGATGCTGACGCCGACCAGCGCCGCGATCACACCGAACGCGCTGGCGATGACGAGGTCGCGCCCGTTCACCGGCCCCATGGCGTCGGCGTAGATGCCCAGCGCCATCGGCGCGAACACCCGCGCCACCAGGTAGCCGTTGAGCGCCGCGATCGCGATGGGAACGAGGGCGGCGGCCGTATAGCCGCCCATCACCAGCTCGAAGGCATAGAAGGCGCCACCGAACGGGGCGCTGAAAGCGCCCGCGATGGCGCCGGCGGCGCCGCATCCGACCATCAGGCGCAGGTCGTTGCGGCGCAGGTGAAACACCCGGCCGAGCCACGACGCGATGCCGCTCGCGGCCTGCGTATAGCCGGCCTCGAGGCCGACCGAGGCGCCGACCCCGCTCGACCAGATGGTCTGCAGCGCGACGATCATGCTGCCGCGAAACGACATGCGGCCGCCGCGCACGGCGTTTGCCTCGATCGGGTCGACGAAGCGCTCGCGCGCCACCCGCCCGATCGACAGGATCGCGAGGCCGAACAGCAAGCCGCCGATCGACGGCACCAGCAGGGCAAGATACCAGGTGAGCGACTCGCTGCCGGAGAGGCGCACGCCGTCGGGCAGCCAGAAAAACAGCGCATGCAGCGACGAGACGACGCCGCTCATGACGGTGACGACCAGTCCCGCGACTGCGCCGACCACGGCCGCGAGCGCCACTGTGCCCGCTTCGCGCGCACGCACCCACGCGCGCAATCGGCGCGGCACTTCCAGGGCGGTCGCGGTCGCTGAGGTCATCATGCTTGAGGCTTTCAAGCCGCTGATTGCGGCGTTGTTGCAGCGGTTCGCGCCGCGCGCAACCAAAAAACGACAGGAATGCACGCGCGGTTAACACGCGCGGCGGCTCCATGAACGGTTGGACAGGATCAGCCCTCATCCCTGACATGGTTGACATGACGGTGCGGCTGCAGAGGGTCGCAAAGAACGAGCCTGCCCAAAAACGGCGTCGGGGCGTCATCGGCGATTGCGGCCGTTGGAGCCGGAAGCACCGCCCTTTCGCCGCCAGATTGAGTCGCCCATATTGGGACGATGAGCCGACCGCCCAAGGATTCGAAAAAGCCGCCCAAAAAGCCGCGCGACCCGGCAAAGCCGACGCGCGCCAAGGCGGCGCGGCCGGAGACCATTGCGATCGGTCCGGCGCTCGCCGATCTGCTCAATCCGGCGATCAACCGCGGTGAGGCCGGCGTCGGCTCGCAGACCGGCCTGCGGCCGCCGGCCGACAACTCGCGCGATCGCCGCGCCGACTTTTCCGCCGCCCACCTGGCGCGCAAGTCGACCCCGAGCGGGTTCGGCGAGGTCCCGCAGTCGCCCTACCGCGACAATGCCGAGCTGCGGGAGGCATCGCCGGAGCTCGCGCGGATTTTGGGCATCGAGGGAGATGATGGTGAGGTGGGCAGTGAGTCTGCGCTCCCCTCTCCCTTGCGGGGAGGGGTCGCGGGTGGGGGTCGCGCGGATGAGGCGGGCGCCTCGACCAAAACTACGCCCCCCCACCCCAACCCTCCCCCACAAGAGGGGAGGGAGCAGGCAGAACGCACGGCGGGCAAATACATCATCCGCGGCGATCGCGACGAGACCGTCCGCCGTCCCCGCCAGGCACATGCGCCGCTGAGCACGCCGGGCGTCGCCGCGACGGCGCAGTCGCTGGAGCGGCTGCTGCGCGAGGGGCGGGCCGAATTTCTCGACGACGGCGGCACGCCGCGGGTGTGGACGCCGCATCGGCCGCCGCGGCCGGAGAAATCCGAAGGCGGCGTCCCCTTCGTGGTGAAATCCGAGTACGAGCCGAAGGGCGATCAGCCGCAAGCGATCGCGGGACTCGTCGAGGGCGCGAAGCGCCACGACCGCACGCAGGTGCTGCTCGGCGTCACCGGCTCGGGAAAAACGTTCACGATGGCGAAGGTGATCGAGGCGACGCAGCGGCCCGCGATCATCCTCGCGCCGAACAAGACGCTCGCGGCCCAGCTCTACGGCGAGTTCAAGAGCTTCTTCCCCGACAACGCGGTCGAATACTTCGTCTCCTATTACGATTACTACCAGCCCGAAGCCTATGTGCCGCGCACCGACACCTACATCGAGAAGGAATCCTCGATCAACGACCAGATCGACCGCATGCGCCACTCGGCGACGCGCGCGCTGCTCGAGCGCGACGACGTGATCATCGTCGCGTCGGTCTCGTGCATCTACGGCATCGGCTCGGTCGAGACCTATACGGCGATGACGTTCATGCTCAAGACCGGCGAGAAGATCGATCAGCGGCGCCTGATCGCCGACCTCACGGCGCTGCAGTACAAGCGCACGCATGCCGATTTTTCCCGCGGTACTTTTCGGGTGCGCGGCGACACGATCGACATCTTCCCGGCGCATTATGAGGACCGGGCCTGGCGCATCCAGCTCTTCGGCGACGAGATCGAGAAGATCGAGGAGCTCGATCCGCTCACCGGCCACAAGACCGACGAGCTCGCCTTCGTCAAGGTCTACGCCAACTCGCACTACGTCACGCCGCGGCCGACGCTGCTGCAGGCGATCGCCGGCATCAAGACCGAGCTGCGCCAGCGGCTCGACGAGCTCAACCACGCCGGCCGCCTGCTCGAGGCGCAGCGGCTCGAGCA
>DASXCK010000308.1:0-7265 GCA_036491235.1 Xanthobacteraceae bacterium
GCCGCAGCAGGAATGCACGATCGGCGGCGCCATCGACAAATGCCCGAAGGACAAGCTGCGCGACCTCGCCTTCCCGCAGGCGCTCAAGAAGCTGATGGCGGAGAACGGCTACCTGCTGCCGAAAAGTACCAAATAAATACACACGTCATGGCCGGGCTTGTCCCGGCCATCCACGGCTTTCTCGCTGATTTGGACACGCTCGACCACGCCGCGGTGTTCGTGCGCCGGTGCGGCGTCTCTATCGCCAGTGGGCGTGGAAATGATGCAGCGGACCGCTGCCGTGCCCAACCGCCAGCCGATCCGCCGCCGCGATCGCGGCGGTGACGAAATCCTTGGCGTCGCGCACCGCGACCGCGAGGTCATGGCCCTGCGCGAGCCCGGCCGCGATCGCGGAGGAGAGCGTGCAGCCGGTGCCGTGCGTGTTGCGGGTCACTATGCGTGGGGCCGCGAGCCGCGTGACGGATTTTCCATCGACCAGCAGGTCGACGCTTTCGATGCCCCCGCCGTGCCCGCCCTTGATGAGCACTGCCTTGGCGCCGAGCGCGAGCAGGCGCTCGGCCTGCGCCTGCATTTCGGCCTCGCTCGTTGCAGGCTTGTCGTCGAGCAATGCCGCCGCTTCCGGAATATTCGGCGTGACGACGCGCGCGTGCGGCATCAGATCGCGCTTGAGCACGGCGACCGCGTCCGGCGCGAGCAGCCGCGCGCCCGAGCTCGCGACCAGCACCGGATCGAGCACCACATTCTTGGCCTTCCACCGCGCGAGCCCGGCCGCCACCGCCGCGACCACGTCGGCATTGCCGAGCATGCCGATCTTCACGGCGCCGACCGCAAGATCGCTGAACACCGCATCGAGCTGTGCCGTGACGAATGCCGCCGGCACCGCGTGGACCGCCGCGACCCGTTGCGTGTTCTGCGCCGTCAGCGCCGCGACGGCCGAGGCGCCGTAGACCCCGAGCGCGGCGAATGTCTTGAGGTCGGCCTGGATGCCGGCGCCCCCGCCCGAATCGGAGCCCGCGATGGTGAGCGCGATGGGGGTCATGGGGCGCGGCATCGGCTACCCTCCCGCCCGTTGGCGGGGCGGGTCGTCCGACGTCGCGCAGCGACGGCGGACGGGGTGGGGGGACTACGCTTGCTCATGCCCTTGTGAAAAGAAAAGTCCCGTTTGCTCCGAGCAAGCGGCGCCCCCCGACCCCTCCCCGCCACTCGCTCCGCTCGCGGGAGGAGGGGAACGGAGAGGCACGGGCTCGCCATCATGCATTCCCCATCGCGTGCCCCGCCGCGCCGACCGCGGGCGGCGTCGGCGCATGCTTCGCGAGCGCCCTGTCGACGATCGCGCGCAGCTCGCGCGCGGCCGCGGTCGGGTCGGGCGCGCGCGAGAGTGCCGAGATCACCGAGACGCCTCCCGCGCCCGCCGCAATCACCTGCTCGGCATTCGCCGCCGTGATCCCGGCGATGCCGCAGGTGGGGAAATTGCCGATGCGCTCGCGAAACACGTTGACGATGCGCGCGAGCCCCGCCGGGCCGATCGGCACGCTGGTATTGTTCTTCGACGTGGTCGCGAACACGCCGCCGATGCCGACGTAATCGAGAACGCCGAGCGGCGCTGCGCGCGCCTGCTCGACCGTCTTGATCGAGAGGCCGATGAACGGCGCGGGCCCGAGCGTTTCGCGCGCTTTCAGGACGCTCATGTCCTCCTGGCCGAGATGTACGCCGTCGGCGCCCGCCTCGCGCGCGACCTCGACGTTGTCGTTGACGATCAACGGCACATCCGCCGGCAGCGCCGCCTTGATGGCGCGCGCGAGCGCGATCATCTCGCGCGGCTCATGGATCTTGTCGCGCAGCTGCACCAACGTGGCGCCGCCCGCCGCGACCTTGCGGGCAAGCTCGGGCAGCGCGTGCCCGCCCGCGGTCTCGGGATCGACGATCGCGTAGAGCCGCAGGTCGACCGTGAGCTTCTTCTCGGGATCGGTGAAATTCATGGCGCACCGGTGAATTGCGCGAAGTAGTTAGTCCGATCGAAGCAACGCTTCAAGCCGCAGGGCAGGCAAAATCGCTTACGCCGGCGCGTGGGCACGGCGCATCTCAGGTTTTGCCTCTACGGACAAACCGACCGACGCGCCTTTGTCCCCCTGCGAGTCCGACGTCACTCCAGGACGATATGGTTCTGCTTGATCACGCCGCCCCAGCGCACCTTCTCTTCCTTGATGAAGGCCGCCATGTCGGCGGGCGTGCCGCCCATGGCGTCGACGCCGACTGCGCGCAGGCGCTGCTGCACGTCGGGCATCTTGAGCGCCTCATCGACGGCGGCGGAGATCTGCTCGGCAATCGCCGGCTTCAATCCGGGCGGGCCCGCCATCGCGAACCAGCCGACCGCCACGAGCCCCGGCAGGCCGGCCTCGGCGGTGGTCGGCACCTCGGGCATCGCAGGCGAGCGCTTCTTGTCGGTGATGGCGAGCACCTTCACCCTGCCGGCGCGGTAGAGCGCGAGCGCCGCCGAAATGTTGCCGAAGAACAGGTCGACCCGGCCGCCCAGCATGTCTTGCAGGATGAGCGTCTCGCCACGGTAGGGCACGTGCACCATGTGGGTGCCCGTCATGGTCATGAACATGTTGGCGGTGAGATGCGTCGTCGCACCGACACCCTGGCTGCCGTAGATCACCTTGCCGTCGTGCTCCTTGAGATAGTCGATCAGCTCCTTGACCGAGTTGACCGGCAAGTCGTTGCGCACGATGACGAGGTTGGGCACCGAGCCGACCAGGGCGATCGGCACGAACTTGTCGGGCACGTAGGTGAGATGCTTGTAGAGGGTGCCGTTGATCGCGAACGGGCCGGCGGCCGAGACGAGGAGCGTGTAGCCGTCGGGCTCCGCCTGCGCCACGGCCGCGGCACCGATGTTGCCCCCCGCGCCGCTGCGGTCATCGACGATGACCGGCTGCCCCCACTTCGCCTGCAGCTTCTCGGCCACGATGCGCGCCAGGATGTCGTTGATGCCGCCCGGCGGGAACGGAACGATGATCTTGACGGGATGCGACGGAAAGCTCTCCGCCGCCGCGCCCGCGGGCGCGAGCAGCAGGGCAAGCAGGATCAGGCGGCAGGCGGCGCGGAGCATGACGTTTCCTCGGAAATCGTTTGCGAGCGAGCATAAGGTGCCGCGGCAAGCGCGCAAGATCGTAGCTCGCAGTCCGGATGGGGCGAAGCGACACGGGGCATGACGGATTTACGGCGCTCCGCCCGCAGGACAACGCCTTGCCATTTCACCCCGATTTTGCTGGATTGCAACGCCGATGCTGGAGCATGATCCCGAAAGGCGTGCAGCGGTTTTCGGAAAAGATCATGCTCGAACAATGAGCTAAAGCGTGATGACGATTCGAAGAAAAGTCATCGCGCTTTAGCGCATATCCCGGCGAGGCGGACGCCGGTTCGCCGGCAAGGATATGCGCAACCAAGGACCGGAGCCATGCCATGATTCCCTTCTTCGTCCAGATCAAGTGCCATCTTGGCAAGGCCTATTCGGTCGCGAACGCGCTCGCCGAGTCGGAGATCGCCTCGGAGATCTACTCGACCGCCGGGGACTACGACCTTCTGGTCAAGTTCTACGTCGACAAGGAAACCGACATCGGCCACTTCGTGACCGAGAAGGTGCAGACGATCGCGGGCATCCAGGACACCCGCACCATCATCACGTTCAAGGCGTTCTGAGATCGGACGCGGAGCCGGGATTGATTTTTTCGCCGCCGAGCGTGACGTACACGCAATAGCCAATTGTATTATTTTACCATCAGATCACAGCCACCCAACATCACGTAACATCACGGCCGCGCCGACATTTCACCGACCGGTGGCCCTTCGATCGCGCTGGTGCGGATGCGTTCGATGCCGCGCCGACGCTCGCGCCAGAGCACGAACAGTCCGCTCGCCGCTACGATCCCGGAGCCGATGAACACATGGACGGTCGGGATCTCGCCGAACACCCAATAGCCGAACAAAAAGGCCCACAGCATCGCTGCGTAGTCGAACGGCGCCACCACCGAGGCGGCCGCATAGCGGTAGCTCTCGGTGAGGAAGATGTGCGAGACGCCGCCGATGAAGCCGATGCCGACCAGTGCGGCGAATTCGCCGAGCGTCGGCTGGTGCCACGCGAACGGAATTGTGCAGGCACCGATCAATGCGCAAATGAACGAGAAGTAGAACACGATCGACGGAGTGGTCTCGCTGTCGGTGAGCCGCCGCGTCTGGATGACCGAACCCGCATTGGTGAAGGCCGCCGTGAGCGCGCAGATCGCGCCGACGCTCGCTTCCGTGGAGGCCGTCATGTGGCCGATATCGAGATAGGGCCATAGCATGACCATCACGCCGACGAAGCCGATCGCGACCGCGGTCCAGCGATAGACCCGCACCTGCTCCTTGAGGATGAGGGCGGCGAGCGCCACCGTGATCAGCGGCGAGGCGAACGAGAGCGCGTTGGCGTCGGCGAGCGGCAGGCGGGCGAGCGCCGCGAAGTTGAGGAACATGCCGGCGACGCTGATCAGGCCGCGGCCGAGGTGGCCGAACGGGCGCGCGGTGCGCACCGCCGCGAAGACCTCGCCGCGCAGGGCGTAGATCGCGAGCACGGGCAGGATCGCGAAGGCGCTGCGGAAGAACACCACTTGCCCCAACGGCACCCGGTCGCCGAGCCAGCGGATGAGCACCGACATCAGCGCGAACAGCAGCACCGACAGCATCTTGATGAGGATGGCGTGGGCAACTTTCATGCGGCCAGATTGGAATCAGGAGAATCGCGACGGGCAGCCCGCGAAATGGCGAATAGGGAGTAGCGAATAGCGCGCCGCTTGAATACCGCCGCTGGGCACAACTCCCCTATTCGCTATCGCCAATCGCTATTCGCCGTTCCCTACTCGCCCTTCTTCTTGGGCGGTGTCGGTCCCGCCACCGGCGGCAACGACTTGATGTAGGCCGCGATCGCGTCGCGATCGGCCGGCGACAGCTGCGCCGTGTTCTTCACCACCTCGGTCATGCCGCCGCCCACCGAATCGCCGTCCGGCGTGTCGCCGGTGTCGAGCATGTAGGCGATGTCCTTCACGGACCAGTCGGAGAGCTTTGCCTGGGTGATGTTCGGAATCCAGCCCTCGCCTTCCGGATTGGGGCCGCCGGCAAAGCGCTCGCTCGCGACCACGCCCCCGAGCGCGTTGCGCGGGCTGTGGCACTCGGCGCAGTGACCAGGACCGTTGACCAGGTAGGCGCCGCGTCGCAGCGCCGGCGATTGCGCGGGATCCGGGCGATAGGCCTCGTTCGCGAGAAATAGGAACTTCCAACCGCCGATCACGCGGCGGATGCCGAACGGGAAGCGCACGTCGTGGTCACGCACGCGGCCCGCGACCGGCGGCAGCGTCTTGAGATAGGCGAAGAGGTCGCGCACATCGTCGATGCGCATGTTCTGGTACGCCGGGTAGGGAAAGACCGGATAGTAGTGCGTACCCTCGGGCGAGGTGCCCTTGGTGACCGCCGCGACGAATGCGGGCTCGCTCCATGCACCGATACCGTCCTTCGGATCGGACGAAATGTTGGGCGCGTAGAAGGTGCCGAACGCGGTCTTGAGCGCGAGCCCGCCGCCGAGCCGCGTGCGGTCGGGCTGCCCCGGCACCGCGTGGCAGGACGCGCAGCCGCCGGCCTCGAACATGGTGCGCCCGTTGGCGAGATCCGGCGTGTGCGCCGGCAGCGCGCTCGCGGGCACGCGCTGCGGCGCGGTGAGGATCCAGAACGCGACGCCGCAGACGACGACGATACCGAGCGAGAGGATCACGAGCTTGCGCAGCATAAAGCGGCTCCACGTATTCGGCCTCATCCCGAGGGCACTCGCGACGCGAATGCGTCTCGAAGGACGGGCCGCGGATGACCTGCTTCTGCCCAGGAAGCCGCGACGAAAACGCCGCGAAGGGATCAACAACAAGGGATGAGTAGAGCAATCGCGTTCGCGCTTCAATGAGGCCGCAGCACCTGTGCTGCGGAAACCAAGCCCGTCATGCGGGCGCCGCTGTCGCCGAGACAGCTTCAATGAGGCCGCAGCACCTGTGCTGCGGAAACCTCGAACTGCGCGACGAACTCCTGGCGGTATTGGATCTGGCTTCAATGAGGCCGCAGCACCTGTGCTGCGGAAACCATCGGTTGGAAGGTATTCACCGAATTGCTTGAAGAAGCTTCAATGAGGCCGCAGCACCTGTGCTGCGGAAACCGACGACGAAGCCGTTGCGCATCACCAGAACACAGATCGTGCTTCAATGAGGCCGCAGCACCTGTGCTGCGGAAACCCGCTGCTGGTCCAGGTCCTCGTGCGCCTTCATGGCGTCGCTTCAATGAGGCCGCAGCACCTGTGCTGCGGAAACCGTGGTCCACGCGGGGCACTGGCGCGAGATGTACGTGCGGCTTCAATGAGGCCGCAGCACCTGTGCTGCGGAAACCACCGCCGTGGTCGGCGTCGTGCCCGCCATCGGACCGAGGCTTCAATGAGGCCGCAGCACCTGTGCTGCGGAAACCAAGATCGCGCTCGACTTCAAGCTGTCGGGCGACTGGCTTCAATGAGGCCGCAGCACCTGTGCTGCGGAAACCATGATGGGGAGGAGCTCGGAGGTGTAGCCGGCGGCGCACGCTTCAATGAGGCCGCAGCACCTGTGCTGCGGAAACCAGCTCGCTATCGCGCGTCTCGTCGTCGCCAATGGAATGGCTTCAATGAGGCCGCAGCACCTGTGCTGCGGAAACCATGACGATCGCAGAACTCGTCCCACCCAAGCCCGACAAGCTTCAATGAGGCCGCAGCACCTGTGCTGCGGAAACCCCTGAATTTATCGTCATCGACCATCTCGCTGCGCAGGACGCTTCAATGAGGCCGCAGCACCTGTGCTGCGGAAACCGCGCCGCGCGCGTGGGACCCAAGCGTGGGTCCTCCTCTGGCTTCAATGAGGCCGCAGCACCTGTGCTGCGGAAACCTCTGCAGCATTGCGTAGGTCGCCAGCACGCGCGCGCGCGAGCTTGGCTTCAATGAGGCCGCAGCACCTGTGCTGCGGAAACCAAACAGGGCGATGCTCACGTAGGTATGCACACGAAGAAGCTTCAATGAGGCCGCAGCACCTGTGCTGCGGAAACCTCCGGGATCAGAAAGTCGGACCCCGTTTCGGTGTCGAAGCTTCAATGAGGCCGCAGCACCTGTGCTGCGGAAACCTCAAAGGCCATGTCCGCCCCCCCTCCCCCGCCCGCGCTTCAATGAGGCCGCA
>DASXCK010000309.1:0-2705 GCA_036491235.1 Xanthobacteraceae bacterium
GACGCTCGCGGCTTACGACCGCGTCGACATCCTGGTGAACAACGCGGGCGTCGCCCACGTCAACAAGCCGGTGACCGAGATCAGCGAGGCCGAGTTCGACCGCGTCTTCGCCGTCAACGTGAAGGGCCTCTTCCTGTTCAGTCAGGCGATGGTGCCGGTTTTTCGCCGCCAGGGCGGCGGCGTCATGATCAATATCGGCTCGACCGCGGGCCTGCGGCCGCGGCCGGGTCTGTCGGCCTACAACGCCACCAAGGGTGCGGTGCATACGTTGACGCAAACACTCGCGGTCGAACTTGCGCCCGACAAGATCCGCGTCTGTGCGATCGCGCCGGTCGCGACCGAGACGCCGCTGCTCGCGACCTTCCTCGGCCCCATGCCCGGCCAGCGGCAAAAATTCGAGGCGACCGTGCCGCTCGGCCGCCTGGCGCAGCCGCAGGACATTGCCAGCGTCGCGCTCTTTCTCGCCTCCGACGAAGCCGCCTTCGTCACCGGCAACATCGTCGAGGTCGACGGGGGTCGGTGCGTGTGACCGACGAAAGCATCGAAGCACCCAAAATGTCCGACAATGATGCGATCCTCGCCGCCAACGCGGCCTATTACCAGGCGTTCTCGACCGGCGATTTTTCCGCCATGGCGCGAGTCTGGGCCGAGGACGGCGTCTCGTGCGTGCACCCCGGCTGGCCGCCGCTGATCGGGCGCGACGACGTCATCGAATCCTATCGCGGCATCCTGGCGTCGCAAAACCGGGTGCGCATCGCGCATCAAGACGATGTCGCGCTGGTGGCCGGCGACGAGGCCCGCGTGCTGTGCATCGAGATCGTCGGGGGCGCGGCCCTCGCCGCGACCAATGTCTATCGGCGCCTCGGCGGCGAGTGGCGCATGGTGCACCACCAGGCAAGCCCGATTGCGCTCGCGGACGAGGATGACGACGAGGCGCCGCCGTCGAACCGGCTGAATTGAGGGGCGCACGGCGCCGGCGCTCGCTCTCCCCGCGCGGGCGTCGTGCTCACATCACCGCCACATGCGCCGCAGCTTCGCGCCGAGATCCACCGGCGGCCGCGCCGGCGCGCGCGACGACGCGGTCGAACTCGCCGGCGGCCAGGCGCGGTTCGCGAAGTGGCGGCGGATCGCCGCCGGAATGAAGCGCGTCACCGTCGCGTACATGTGCCGGTCGGCATTCTGGCGCTGCTGCTGCACGTAGAAGCGCTGCGGCACGACGAGATGCAGGTGATCCTTGGCGCGGGTCATTGCGACGTAGAGCAGGCGGCGCTCCTCCTCGATTTCCTGCTCGGCGCCGGTCGCGAGGTCGGACGGAATGCAGCCGTCGACGCAGTTGAGCACGAACACCGATTTCCATTCCTGACCCTTGGCCGAGTGGATGGTCGAGAGGATGAGGAAATCGTCGTCGAGGAGCGGTGCGCCGGCCTCGCCGCTGGTGGCGCCGGGCGGATCGAGGGTGAGCTCGGTGAGGAAGCGCTCGCGGCTCGGAAAGGTCGCGGCGATCTGGCTGAGCTGCTTCAAGTCCTGCTCGCGCATCGCCGCATCTTCGTAGATGCGGTCGAGGTGCGGCGCGTACCAGCCGCGGATGAGGTCGAGCTCCGCCGGCCAGCCCGCCGCCTTGTGGCGCGCGAGCTCGAAGGTACGCAGGAATTCGGGCCAGTCCGCCGCGCAGGCGGCCGGCGGCTTGAAGCCCGCGATCGCGGCGAGCGGATCGGCGGTCTCGGCGACGCGGTCGAGCAGTTTGGCGGCGGTCGCGGGCCCGGCGCCGGGCAGGAGGTGAACGACGCGAAAACCCGCGACGCGGTCGCGCGGGTTCTCGACCCAACGCAGGAACGCGACCACGTCCTTGACGTGGGCGGCCTCGAGGAAGCGCAGGCCGCCGAATTTCACGAACGGAATGTTGCGGCGCGCGAGCTCGATCTCGAGCGGAGCGCTGTGATGAGAGGCGCGAAAGAGGACGGCCTGCGCCTTGAGTGCCATGCCGGCCTCGCGCTGCGCCAGCACCTGCTCGGCCACGTAATGCGCCTGCTCGGTCTCGTCGCGCACGCTCACCAGCGCGGGCAGTTCGGCCGAGGCGCGGTCGGACCACAGGTTCTTGGTGAAGCGCTCGCTCGCAAGCTCGATCACCGCATTGGCGGCGGCGAGGATCGGCTGGCTCGAGCGATAGTTGCGGGTCAGCGTGACGATCTCGGCGGGCGGCGCGAACTGATGCGGGAAGTCGAGAATGTTGCGCACCGTCGCGGCGCGGAACGAGTAGATCGATTGCGCGTCGTCGCCGACGACCGTGACGCCGTCGCCCTTCGGCCGTAGCGCGAGCAGGATCGAGGCCTGCAGCCGGTTGGTGTCCTGATATTCGTCGACCAGCACGTGGTCGAAGCGCGTCGCGACCTCCTCGGCGATCGTGGGCTCCGCCATCATGTGCGCCCAGTAGAGCAGGAGGTCGTCGTAATCGAGCACGTGCTGGCGCTGCTTCGCCTCGACATAAGCAGCGAACAGCGCGCGCAACTCGTCCTCCCAGCCGCCGCACCAGGGAAATGACGCGCTGAGCACATCCTCGAGCGGGCACTCGGCGTTGACGGCGCGCGAGTAGATGGAAAGGCAGGTGTTCTTGGCGGGAAATCGCCGGTCGGTTTTCGAGTAGCCGAGATCGTGGCGGATCAAATTGATGAGGTCGGCAGAATCCTCGCGGTCGTGGATCGTGAAGG
>DASXCK010000310.1:0-5367 GCA_036491235.1 Xanthobacteraceae bacterium
GCGGTGAAGAAGGTCGCGCACATCGTCGACGCGATGATCGTGGTCGGCTCGCCCAATTCGTCGAACTCGCAGCGGCTCAAGGAAGTCGCGGAGCGCAACGGCTGCCCCTATGCGGTGCTGCTGCAGCGCGCCGAGGACATCGACTGGGAGCGGCTCGCGACCGCAAAGCAGCTCGGCATCACGGCCGGGGCGTCCGCCCCGGAGGTGCTGGTCGAAGAGATCCTCGACGCCCTCGCCAAGCGCTACACGCTGCGCATCGAGACCGTCACGGCCGCCGAGGAGGACGTGTTCTTCCCGCTGCCGCGGCCGTTGCGCGATATCGCGGCAGCCGAGTAAAGCGTCTTTCGCATCTCGAGGCCTCTCACCCCGCCGGTCCATCCATGGCCGTCTACACCGATGTCGCGGCCGAGGAACTGGCGGCGTTTCTCACCGCCTACGACCTCGGTGATCTGCTCGCCTACAAGGGCATCGCCGAGGGCGTCGAGAACTCGAATTTTCTGCTGCACACCAGCCGCGGCTATTTCATCCTGACGCTCTACGAGAAGCGCGTCGCGGCGGCCGACCTGCCGTTCTTCCTCGGCCTCATGGAGCACCTCGCGGCGCGCGGCCTCAACTGCCCGCAGCCGGTGAAGAACCGCGCCGGCGAGACGCTCGGGCGGCTCGCGGGCCGCCCGGCCGCGATGGTGACCTTCCTCGACGGCATGTGGATCCGGCGGCCGAGCGCGACCCATTGCGCCGGCCTCGGGCGCGCGCTCGCCGAGCTGCATCTCGCGGGCGAGGATTTTTCCATGCAGCGCGCCAATGCGCTCTCGGTCGAGGGCTGGCGGGCGCTGTACGAGAGCGCCGAGGCGCGCGCCGACAGCGTGCAGACCGGGCTCGCGAGCGCGATCGCGGCGGAGCTCGGCGTGCTCGCGGCGCGCTGGCCGCGCGATCTGCCGCGCGGCGTGATCCACGCCGACCTTTTTCCCGACAACGTGTTCTTCCTCGGCGAGAAGCTGTCGGGCCTGATCGACTTCTATTTCGCCTGCACGGATACGCTCGCCTACGATGTGGCGATCTGCCTCAACGCCTGGTGCTTCGAGTCGGATCACTCCTACAACGTCACCAAGGGGCGCGCGCTGCTGCAAGCCTATGCGGCGCGGCGCCCGCTGTCGGCGGCGGAGCTCGATGCGCTACCGCTGCTCGCGCGCGGCGCGGCGGCGCGCTTTCTGCTTACGCGGCTTGTCGATTGGCTCAACGTGCCGCCGGGCGCGCTGGTCAAGCCGAAGGACCCGCTCGAGTATCATCGCAAGCTGCGCTTCCACCAAACGGTCACGAGCGTGCGCGATTACGGAATAGGTTAGCGCGTGATCCGGGAAAGTGATCTACCGTTTTTCGGATCGGATCACGCGCCAGGCATGAAGGATATTTGCGTGGCGGAGGGGAATGTCATCGTCCATACGGACGGCGCCTGCTCGGGCAACCCGGGCCCGGGCGGTTGGGGCGCGATCCTGCAATGGGGCGAGCACACGCGCGAGATCAAGGGCGGCGAGGCGCACACCACCAACAACCGCATGGAGCTGATGGGCGCGATCTCGGCGCTGGAGTCCCTGAAGCGGCCCGTCACCGTCGACCTGCACACCGACAGCCAGTACCTGCGCGACGGCATCACCAAATGGATCAACGGCTGGAAGCGCAACGGCTGGAAGACCGCCGACAAGAGGCCGGTGAAGAACATCGACCTGTGGCAGCGGCTCGATGCCGCGCTTGCGAACCACACCGTGCATTGGCACTGGGTGCGCGGCCACGCCGGCCACGATCTCAACGAGCGCGCGGATGAGTTGGCGCGGGCGGGGATTGCGGAGATAAGGGCGGCGGGAAGGGGATAATCAAATGACCTCGTCATGCCCGGCCTTGTGCCGGGCATCCACGTCTTCCTTGCGGACATGCGTCAAGAAAGACGTGGACGGCCGGGACAAGCCCGGCCATGACGATGTTGCCGAGTGTGTCGAGCTTACAGCTGCTTGAGCAGCGCGTCGGCGCCGGAGATGTCGGCCTTGCCGGGCGCGTCCTCGATATTGAGCGATTTCACGACGCCGTTGTCGACCAGCATGGAGTAGCGCTTCGAGCGGATGCCGAGGCCGTTGCCGGAGCCATCGAGCGTCATGTCGATCGCCTTGGCGAAATCGCCGTTGCCGTCGGCGAGGAATTCGATGGCGTCGGCGCTGGTCGCCTTCTTCCACGCGTCCATGACGAAGCCGTCGTTGACCGCGGTGACCGCGATCGTGTCGATGCCCTTCGCCTTGATGGCGCCGGCATTCTTCACGAAGCCGGGCAGGTGGTTCTTGTGGCAGGTCGGCGTGAATGCGCCGGGCACGGCGAACAGCACGACCTTCTTGCCCTGGAAGACCTCGGCGGTGGTCTTCCAGCCCGGCCCCTCGGCCGTCATCACTCTGAATTTCGCTTCCGGAAGGCGATCGCCGACCTTGATGGCCATGGTGGATCCTCTCTCATGCTTGGAGTTTGAAAATCGCTTGATCGATGGGGCGCTGAATTAACCCGGGCGCAGGATTAGAGCACATCCCGGCCCGATGGAAGCGGGGTCGCGGCGGGGCTATTGTTTGGCGCATATCCTTGCCGGCGAACCGGCGTCCACTTCGCCGGGATATGCGCTACTTGAGCGGGGTCTTCACCTCGATGGCGCCGGCGCCGGACGTGAGCGTGAAGGTCAAAAGAGCGCCGTCGGCCTTGGCGCCAGGCGGGAGGCCGTCGAGCGCGAAAGCGAAACGATGCAGGCCCGCGGGCGCGCCCGCGACCGGCTCGGGAACCGGCAAAGCCCATTCGGGCGAGGGCCCTTCGGCGAAAAGATCGACCGGACCGGGGCCCGCGACGTCGACGATCACCCGCGGATGATCGCCGCCCGCCTCGCGCCGCACGGTGCGCACCGCCAGCGGCGCCGCGTCGCCGAGCTTCTCGGGCTTCGGGACCTCCGCCTCCGCGGCGCTCAGCGCGGCATCGAAGGCGGAGGGCGCCTGGTCGAGAGGAAGCTCGACATGGCCCTCGGCGGGAACGCACAGCTTGTCGCAGACCGCGTAGCCGACCTTGAGGCTGAGCTTGACGGGCTTTCCCGGGTCCTGCGGCACCACGCGCAGCGGGAAGATCACGTTGTCGGTGTAGACGATGGTGGTGCCGCTGTCGTCGTCGTGTCGATGCGGCGCGGGCCATTCGATCGCGATCGATTTCACATTCTGCGACGCTGCGAAATCGAAGCGCGGCGGCACGCCCGAGTCGCCCGGATAGCGCCAATAGGTCTTCCAGCCGGGCGCGAGCTTGATCTCGACGCCCGCGTGCAGGCCGGCGTCGCCGGCGTGCGGGTTCCCGGCGATCAGGCGGACGCCGGCGCGCGCGTCCGCGTCCCACGGCGAGGCATCGGCCGCGTGCGCGACCCCGCTCGCGAAGGCGAGCGCGATTATGACGGGACAGGCCGCGCCAAGATGAAGCTGTTGCCGCAATGTGGATGCAATCATATTTGAACGTTTAGCGACCATGTGCCGTCGCGGCCATTGAAAATGTCGTGAACCGGGCAATGAACCGGATATGGGCTGCGGCGTTTGATCAACCCGGGCGATCAGGCTAACCTTTTGCAATGAAGGGTGCGAAGAAGAAGACTCAGTCCGGCGGCGGACCCAAGCGCGGCTATCTGGACGGGCAGATGTTGATCGCCATGCCGAGCATGCGCGACGAGCGTTTTTCCCGCAGCTTGATCTATGTGTGCGCGCACTCATCCGAGGGCGCGATGGGCATCATCGTCAATCAACTCGCCGCCAACGTGAATTTTCCCGACCTGCTGGTGCAGCTCGAGGTCATTCCGGCGGCCGATCTCATCCAATTGCCGCAGCGCGCCGGCACCGTGAAGGTGCTCAAGGGGGGACCGGTGGAGACCGGCCGCGGCTTCGTGCTGCACTCGGCCGATTTCTTCATCGAGAATTCGACCCTGCCGATCGACGACGGCATCTGCCTCACGGCGACGCTCGACATCCTGAAGGCGATCGCGCGCGGTGACGGACCGGCCTCGGCGGTGCTCGCGCTCGGCTATGCGGGCTGGGCGCCGGGTCAGCTGGAAAACGAAATCCAGGAGAACGGTTGGCTGCACTGCTCCGCCGACTCCGAGCTGATCTTCGGCACCGACAACGACGGCAAATACGAGAAGGCGCTGAGGAAGCTCGGCATCGATTTGGCGATGCTGTCGAGCGAAGCGGGGCACGCGTAGGGCGATGCGCCCGTAAGATGGGTTGAGCGCAGCGAAACCCATCACTTCTACGGCCGATACATAGGCGTTGGGTTTCGCCGCGCTCGACCCATCCTACGAAATCACCGTACGGTCTCGAGCCTTTCCGACGTGATCAGCGCGCGCGCGTGCTCGGCGGACATCGGCTCACCGAAGGCGAAGCCCTGTGCGTATTCGCAGCCGAGCTGGTAGAGCTCGACCGCGTCGGAGTCGGTCTCGGCGCCTTCCGCCACCACCTCCATGCCGAGGTCGTGCGCGAGCGACACGATCGAGCGCAGGATCACGGGGCGCTTGCCCTTGGCGCCGGTGCGCACGAACGACTGGTCGATCTTGATGGTGTCGAACGGGAAGCGCTGCAGGTAGGACAGCGACGAGTGGCCGGTGCCGAAATCGTCGAGCGCGAGGCCGGCGCCGAGCTCCTTCATGCGTTGCAGCATCTGCGCCGCGAGCTCGGGGTTCTCCATCACCAGCGACTCGGTGAGCTCGAGCTTGAGCGTGCCGCGCACGAGCCCCGAGCGCGCCAGCACGGTGCGCAGATCGTGGATCAGGTCGTGGCGCAGCAACTGCCGCGACGAGACGTTGACGCTCGCGAACAGCGGCGCGCGGCCGCGTACGGCGCGCTGCCAGATGCCGAGCTGGCGGGCGGTGCGCTCGAGCACGAACAGGCCGAGGTCGACGATCAGCCCGATCTCCTCGGCGACGTTGATGAACTCGGACGGCGACATGCGGCCCATCTTGGGATGGTCCCAGCGCGCGAGCGCCTCGAAGCCTGCGACGGAGCGGTCCTCGAGCCGCACGATCGGCTGGTAGAGGATCGTGATTTCCTCGCGCTCGAGCGCGCGGCGCAGCTCCGACTCCAGCGTGAGCCGGTCGGTCTTGCGCGCGCGCATCGCCGGCTTGAACACCTCGAGCCGGTCGCCGCCGATGCGCTTGGCGTGATACATCGCGAGCTCGGCGTCCTTGAGCACTTCTTCGTTGCGGCTCGACTGGTTGTCGGCGAGCGCGATGCCGACCGAGGCGGTGAGGAAGATCTCGCGATCGTTGAACGTGATGGGCGCGCGCAACGCTTTGCGCAGCGTCTCCGCGAACGCGAGGATGCG
>DASXCK010000311.1:0-13720 GCA_036491235.1 Xanthobacteraceae bacterium
CGCAGCCGAAATATCATCCCGTGTGGGCCAAGGCCGAGGAGCTCGGCGCCACGCTGTTCATCCATCCGCAGAGCACACCGGAACTCGCCGCGCGCTTCAAGGGCAATGGCTGGCTTTCCAATACGGTGGGCAACCCGCTCGACACCACGCTCGCGCTCCAGCATCTCATCTTCGAAGGCACGCTCGACAAATTCCCCAGCCTGAAAATCATCGCGGCGCACGGCGGCGGCTATCTCCCATCCTATGCGGATCGCGACGATCATCCCTGTTTCGTCTCGCCGCAGAACTGCAATTCCGACATCCATCTCAAGAAGAAGCCGACCGAATACCTCAAGCAGCTTTACTACGACTGCCTCGTGTTCACGCCGGAGGCGCTGCGCCATCTCGCGGCGGTAGTCGGCACCAGCCAGCTCATGCTCGGCTCCGATCATCCGATTCCGTGGGAGACGCATCCGGTCGACCACATCTTCGCCACCACGACGCTGAGTGACGACGAACGCATCGCGATCCTCGGCGGCAACGCGGCGCGGCTGCTCGGGATCGGCGCATGAAATAAAATCGACGAAAAAGTCGATGCCTGCTTTCTGCAAAAGCATCTCGCTTCGCAACAACGTCGGCACCGGCCTCATTCCGCCGGCGCTGCTGGGCACGCTGTTCGCCCGCATGATGCCGGATGCGATGGAGAAACTGAAGCAGGACGGCCAGCGGCCGCCGGGAAGATAGGTGCCGGCGTCTCTCTCCCGCAAGCGGGGGAGGGAGAGCAATCTCGACAAGCGGGGAGAGTGAGCAGCCTCAGTCCCTTTCTCGCGCGAACCTCACCACCTTCCCCCACTTCTCCGTCTCATCCTTCAGCAGCTTCGCTAATTCCGCCGGCGATCCCGGCAGCACCATGCCGCCGGTGTCGAGCAGCGTCGCCCGCATCGCCGCGTCCGCAAACGCCGCGTTGATCTCGGCATTCAGCCGGGCAACGACAGCATCGGCGTGCCGCGCGGCACGCCGATGCCGGTCGCGGCGCTGGCCTCGAAGCCCGGGACCGTGTCGGCGAGGGGCGGAATATCCGGCAGCGCCGGGCTGCGCATCGTTGTAGTGACCGCGAGTGCGCACAGCTTGCCTGCGCGCACCAAGCCAATCGCCGCCGACATCGGCTCGAACATCATCTGCGCATCGCCGGCTGCCAGCGCCTTGAGCGCCGGGCCGCCGCCGCCATATTGCGCGATCTCGACCGAAATGCCGGCGAGCATGCGAAACAGCTCGGCTGTCACGTGCGGTGAACTCCACGTGCCCGTCGCTGCCAAGCGTATCTTGCCGGGATAAGTCTTGACGTAGGCGATCAGCTCCGCCGGCGTTTTTGCCGGCACCGACGGGTGCGCCACCAGCAGCAGCGGCTCGCGCGTGATGCCGGCGACGGGTGCAATATCGCGCAGGAAGACGAAATCGAGCTTGTCCGGCGTCGATGCGCTGATCGCGTTCGCGGGCCCGACCAGCAGCAATGTGTGCCCGTCCGGCATCGCGCGCACGACCGCGGCCGTCGCGATATTGCCGGCGTTGCCCGGCTGGTTCTCGACGACAACCGGCTGGCCGAGCCGCGATGCAAGCCATCCGGCGATCAGCCGCGCCAGCGTGTCGTTCGGCCCGCCGGGCGGGAAGCCGACGACGAGACGGAGGGGGCGCGACGGAAACGTATCTGCATCGGCAAGGCGCGGCATCAGCGAGGCGGCTGCGGTTATCGCGGCAGTGTGGATCAGTCGGCGGCGTGACTGCATTATTGATAACCCCCTATGGCCATCGGGCGAGAGCGCAAAATTCGCAGCCCGGATGGAGCGCAGCGCAATCCGGCGTCCTCCTCCCGATTATCCTCCCGGATTTCGCTTTCGCTCCATCCGGGCTACGAGGGCTGCTAGCCCGAGCATCCCGCGTCGAGACACATCAGCCGCGCAACCGTGCCGCCCAGCACCTTCGCGTGATGCTCGGGCGCGACGGCTGCCTTTACGGTCCCGACCGGGTCGGGATCGCCCATCTCGAAGGGGAAATCGCTGCCGAGCAGCAGCCGGTCGACGCCGACGAGATCGGCCAGATAGCGCAGCGTGGTCGGGCTGAACGTCACGGTGTCGTAATAGAGCCGCTTGAGCACGTCGAGCGGATCACCCTTGAAGCCGCGCGAGCGCGGCTCGGGGCGAAAATCGGCCGCATGACGGAAGCGCTCGATCTGGTAGGGCAGGAAGCCGCCGGCATGCGGCAGCCGCATGTGCAGGTTTGGAAAACGCGTGAACACGCCCGAGAACATCATGCGCACCGCCGCGATCGTGGTCTGCAGCGGATAGCCGATGCAGTTGTGCAAAAAGTAGTCGCTCAAGCCAGCCGCCGGCTGCTCATCGTAAGGATGAAACAGGATCAGGATCCCCATTTCCTGCGCGGCCGCCCAGAACGGATCGAGCGCGGGATCGTCGAGAAATTTCTGCCCGCCAAAATAGGGGGCGACCTGCACGGCGCGAAAACCGTAGTCGCGGTGCGCTCGCTCCATCACGCGGATCGCCGCCGTGGTGTCCTGCAACGGCACATTGGCGGCGCCGAGATAGCGCGAAGGACTTGCGGCGACGACGGCCGCGATCGTCTCGTTCTGCAGTTCGGCGAAGCGCGTGCCGAGGTCGAGCGGCATGGTGTAGCCGGAAAAGTCGATGTAGCCGGAGAGCACCTGCTGGTCGACGCCCTGGCGATCCATGGTGGCAATGCGCTCGTCGGTCGCGGTGAGCGGCATGTACATCGGGCGCGCATAACGCGAGCCGGCGAGCCGGATCATGCGGCGCTCCCTGTCCTCCCAGATCTCGACGCCGTAGCGCGCGCCGTCGGTCTGCATGGTGCGCCACATCTGCGGCGGCACGATATGGGCGTGGCAATCGATGACGGGGGACATTGAATGGCTCACTTAGTAGGGTGGGCACGCTTCGCTTTGCCCACCCTACGGATTATCGTCAAAGAGTCACGGTCGCACGCCGGGCGTTTCCATCTTCAGGCCGGCGGCGCGCCGCATGAGATATGTCTCGAGCGCGACGTTTTCGGCGGATCCGTACGCGTAGGGCTCGGCGCGCATGCCGATGGTGCAGTTGCGCAGCCGCCGTTGCAGCGAGCCGAGGCTCTGCCATTCCAGGCGATAGACCGGGTAGCCGGTCGGCTGGCCCTGCGGCACGACGTTGCCGGCGAGCTTCTTGCCCCAGTTGTCGTCATGGCACTGCGCGCAGGACATGTTGATCTGGCCCTGACGCATCTCGAACAGCGCGCGCCCGCGCGCGATGAACGGCTTGAGCCGCGGGTCGTTCGGCGGCGCGATCGGCATGCCGCGCGACTGGTTGGCGATATAGGCGGTGAGCGCGAGCAGGTCGTGGCTCTCGAATTGCAGCGGCGGTGCCTGCTGCTTGTCGCGGCGCTCGAGATTGATGCGATCCTCCAGATCGACGGGCCGGTTCTCCTTGGAGTCGAACGCGGGAAAGCGCGGGGCGACACCCTTCATGCTCTGCGCCGCATCGCCATGGCATTCGGCACAGGATTTCTTGGCGCTGCCCGTCTTGGCGTTCCACAGCGCCTCGCCGTCGAGGACCCACAGCATTCCGGGGTTGGCGGTGTCGTCGTCCTCCATCGCCTTGGTCTCGGCCCCGAGGTCAGCATAGCCCGAGCGGCGCTGGTCTGGCGGGATGTCGGCAGCGGCGAGTGTGAACAGCGCGACAAGAGTAATGCACATCGGCATCGTCATGGCCCGCGAAAGCGGGCGCATAGGGTAGGCAAAGGCGCGGAGCGTCGTGCCCACGCGATGGTGAGCACGCTTCGCTTTGCCCACCCTACGGCTGATCCTATGGAGGTTCATTCCACGGTGATCTTCGCGGAGCCGATCTCATGGAAGCCGTTGTCGCCGGTCCATTCGAACGCGATGGTGCCGCTCTCGGTCGCGACCGTGAAGAAGCTGATGAACGGGTTGGCGGCGATCGCCGGATAGAGATCGACGCTGAAGATCTCCTCGCCGTTATACGTGCAGGTGAATTGCGTGATGATGTTGCGCGGGATCGGTTTGCCGACGTTATCGCGGCGGAAGCCGGTCTCCATGATGTGGGAGATCAGCGTCTTGATCTCGATGATCTCGCCGCGCTTGGCTTGCGGCGGCACCTTGATGAGAGCGCGCGCCATCAGTCGAGGTTCTCCAGGCAGGCCTGCAGCGTGACGATCACGTCGGCGGACGCCGACCAGAACGTGCCGTCGCTCATTTCCGCAATCGCGGTGATCGCCTGCGTGTCGGCGAGGCGGAAGCGGGTGGTCATCTTGGCGCGGCCGGCGCGCGGCCCAAGGTGGGCGGTGACCACGTTCGGCAGCGGGTTCTTCTCGTTGAACACGTGGATCGCCTTGACGTAGTCATTGGCCGTCATCGGGCTCGCGACCTCAATGGTGAGCCCGACCGAGTTGCCGTTCTCGACCAGCGCCGGCACGTCGAGCGTGACCTTGCCCTTGCGCACCGGCGCCTCGCCGACCACCTGGCGGATCGCCCGCTGCATGGTCTCGGGCGTCGCGGCCGCAGGCTCGATCCGGATCAAGATGGCGCCGACGCCGGCGGCGCCCGCGAGCAGGAGCTCGCGGCGCGTGGTGCTCGTACAGTCGTGGCTCATGCCGATCTCCGCATGATCTCAATTCTTCAGGGTGGTCAGGAACGCGACCACATCCTCGATCTGCTCCGCGGTCAATATAGGCTTGCCGCTCAGCGAGGGCACCACCCGGTTCATGCCGTCGACGACGTAATAGGGCGGCATGATGGTCGCCGGGTTGAGCCGACGGGCGTCGACGAGGCGCAGCCGCAACTCGCCTTCCGACCAGCGCGCGCCGACTCCCTTGAGGTCCGGCGCCATATTTCCCTGGAACCGCTCGTCCGGAAAGGGTCCCGAGTGACACAGCAGGCACAATCCGACGCTCCGGTTGGTCACGATCGCGCGCCCGCGCGCCGGATCGCCATTGGCGCCGGTCAGTGAGATTGGAATCGCGTCACCGACGATCGTGTAGGGACGCAGCGCATCGGCGCGGGCATGTGCGCCGGCCATCAGCACCGCGCAGGCATAAATGAATGCCGCAAGGGCCGGCCGCATCTTCATCCGAATACCGCGGCCGTGATCTCGGCGAACCACGCATCCGCTTCCTTCGCCTCGCCGCTGCGCACTGACGGCGCACCGTTGCGCGGGCTCACCACAATGCCGGTGCCGGGTGGAGACTCTTCGTACTGGCCGTCGGCGGGGCGGAAAGTGCTCCGCTGCGAGATCGCATAATCCGGCGCGATCAGGCTGAAGCATGAGCTTTTCAGCGTCGGCGTTGCCGGAGTCTTGCCGGCGGCGAGGGCTACGATCGCGTCGGCGCAGATCTTCGCCTGCACGGTCGCCGCCGAAGCCGCACGCGGCATCGCGCCTGCGATCGCGGCGTCGCCGATCACGTGCACGTTCGGCTGCAGCTTCGATTCGAACGTCACTGGATCGATCGGGCACCAGCCGGTGCGGTCGGCGACGCCGGCAAGCTCGGCCGCGTGTCCGGCCTTCTGCGGCGGGATCACGTTGGCAACCGCCGCCTTGTAGTTGTCGAAGTCCGTGGTGAGCGTAAGTGTCTTCGGGTCGACCGACGTGACGAGGCCGCTTGAGCCGACCGGAATCCATTCGATCAGTCCCGGATAGAGCGCCTTCCAGGCCTCCTCGAACAGTTCGCGCATCGCGAAGTTGTCTTTGGCATCGAGGATGACGATTTTTGAGCGCGGCTTGTTGCGCTTGAGATAATACGCGATCAGGCTCGCGCGCTCGTAGGGCGCCGGCGGGCAGCGCGCCGGGTTGGCCGGCGACGAGATTGCGACGAGGCCGCCGTCCTGCATCGACTCGAGTTGCCGGCGCAGCAACGAGATCTGGTCGCCGCCTCGGTAGGCATGCGGGATGACGGTGGACGCCGCTTCGTCGTAGCCCGCGATCGCGCCCCAACGGAAGTCGATACCGGGCGCGACCACCAGCCGGTCGTAGTTGAGTTTTGTTCCGTCCGCGCGCGTCACGCTACGCCCATGCGGGTCGATCGCGGTCGCTGCGGACAGCGCCAGCGTGATGCCGTCACGCACGAGCTTGTCGTAACCGAACTGCTGCGCCGACAGATCGCGCAGGCCGGCGATCACCGCATTGCTCATCGGGCTCGCCGTGTAGGTGCGGTTCTGTTCGACCAGCGTGACGGCGAAGCGTGAATCGGCCTGGCGCAGCGCCCGCGCGCAGGCGGCGCCGCCGAACCCGCCGCCGACCACGACGATGCGCGGCCCGGCGCTCTGCGCGCGGACATGCGGAGACACAACGGCGGCCGCTGCGGCCGCCATTGTGGTGCTGAGAATCTTGCGTCGGTTGATCAGGGTGCGTGCCATCGGCATTCCCCTGCATATCATTACGAGATCATTTACGCATGGGGATGGCGGCGGCGTCGCGGCCGCCGCCTCCCGTTCTTTACGCCAGCGTCAGCCCGTGGTCTCGCAGCGGGAACGTGCGATAGCGTGTGCCCGTCGCTGCCGTGATGGCATTGAGCACCGCCGGCGGCGCGACGCAGATGGTCGGCTCGCCGACACCGCCCCACACGCCATCGCTCGACGGCAATACCATCGCTTCGACGTTCGGCATTTGCGCGAGCCGCATCATATCATAGGTATCGAAATTCTCCTGCACGACGCGGCCGTCCTTGACCTCGATGCCGCCGAGGAACAGACCTGTGAGCCCGTAGACGAACGAGCCCGCGATCTGCCGCTCGATCTGCGCCGGGTTGACGGCGTAGCCCGGATCGGTCGCGCCGACGATGCGGTGGACCTTCACCTTCTTGCCGTCGACCGAGACTTCCGCGGCGGCCGCGATATAGCTGCCGAAGCCCATGAAGTGGGCAAGCCCGCGGTGGACGCCGGCCGGCGCCGGCGTACCCCAGCCGATCTTTTCGGCCACGGCATTGAGCACCCTGAGATGCTTGGGATGCTTCGCCATGTTCTTGCGCCGGAACTCGAGCGGGTCGACGCCCATTTCCTTCGCGAGCTCATCCATGAAGCTCTCGAGATAGATCGCGTTGTGGTTGATGTTCACGCCGCGCCAGAAGCCTGGATGGATGTGCGGGTTGCGCATCGAGTGATCGACCAGCACGTTCGGGGTGTCGTAACCGATCGCCGCCTCGGCGCCGCCCGGATAGAAGCCCGAGAAGGTTGCGGGGTCGGCGCCTTTCTGCATGCGTGCCGGCATGACGGTCGCGAGGATCGACTGGCCCGAGATGCGGATGTGCATCGCGGTCAGGTTCTTGTTCTCGTCGAAGCCCGCCGTGAGCTTGGCCTGGGTGACCGGGTGATACCAGCCGTGGATCATGTCCTCTTCGCGCGACCACAGGAGTTTGATCGGCGTGCCCGGCATCTGCTTGGCAATCTGCACGGCCTGCTTGACATAGTCGTGCGAGGTCGAGCGCCGGCCGAAGCCGCCGCCCAGGAAGGTCTTGTAGACCTCGCATTTCGGGATCGGCAGCCCGCTCGTCTCGGATACGAGGGCGAGCGCGGCCTCGGCGTTCTGGGTCGAGGTCCACACCTCGCACTTGTCGTCGGTGTAGAGCGCGGTCGCGTTCTGCGGCTCCATGGTGCAGTGGTGCTGATACGGATAGGCGTACACCGCCTCGACCTTCTTGGCCGCTTTGGCCAGGGCGTCTTTGGCGTCGCCGGTCTTGTTGCCGACCAGCCCCTCCGGAACATCGAGGCCTTCCTTGAGCCAGGCCGCGATCGACTCGCTCGAGACCTTGGCATTCGGACCCAGGTCCCACTCGATCGGCATCGCCTCGAGCGCGGTCTTCGCGCGCCACCAGCTGTCGGCGATCACCGCGACCGCATAGTCCTCGACCTTGACGACCTTCTTGAAGCCCTTGCGGCCGCTGATCTTGGCTTCATCATAGCTCTTGAGCTTGCCGCCGTTCACCGGGCAAGCCTTGATCGCGGCGTACAACATGCCGGGCAATCGAGTGTCGATGCCGTAGATCGCGGTGCCGTTGACCTTCAGCGGCGTGTCGAGCCGTTTCTTCGGCTGGCCGATGATCGTCCAGTCCTTCGGATCCTTGAGCTTGATGTCGGCGGGAGCCGGCGGCTCGAGCTTGCCGGCCGCGGCCGCGATCTTGCCGAAGCTGACCGACTTGCCCGATCCCTTGTGCGAGATCACCCCGTTGGCGACCGTCAATTCGGCGGCCGGTACCTTCAATTCGGCCGCGGCGGCCGACACCAGCATCATGCGTGCGGCAGCGCCGCCCTTGCGCACGATCTGATTGGACGAGCGGATGCCCTGGCTGCCGGCGGTGAAGAAGTCGCCCCACACGCGCTTGCGCCTCACGTTCTCGCCAGGGGTGGGAAACTCGTAGGTGACTTTCGACCAGTCGGCGCCGAGCTCCTCGGCCGTCATCTGGGCGAGGCCCGTGAGCGTGCCCTGACCCATCTCGGAGCGGGCGATGCGGATGACGACGGTCTCGTCCGGCTTGATCACGGCCCAGGCGTTGACCTCCGGCTCGCTCGCTTCCGCGTGCGCGGCGCCGAAGGGAAGCGTGAAGCCGAGCGCAAGCCCGCCGCCTGCGGCCGCGCTGCTGACGACGAAGGTACGGCGATTCATCTTTGGCATGAAATTCATGGCATCCTCCCGATTCAAGCGTTCGCGATCGCGGTGTGGATGCCGGCGCGGATCTGCTGGTAGGTTCCGCAGCGACAGATATTGGTGATCGCCTCGTCGATCTGGGCGTCGGTCGGCTTCGGATTCTGTTTAAGCAGGGCCGCGACGGCCATGATCATGCCGCTCTGACAGTAGCCGCATTGCGGGACATCGTTGTCGATCCACGCCTGCTGCACTCTATGCAGCTTGCCGTTCTTGGCGAGCCCCTCGATGGTGGTGATCTGCTTGCCGGCCGCGTCGCTGACCGCGAGACCGCAGGAGCGCACGGCTTCGCCGTCGAGATGCACCGTGCATGCGCCGCATTGCGCGATGCCGCAGCCGTATTTGGTGCCGGTCATTCCGATCGTATCGCGGATGACCCACAAGAGTGGTGTATCGGGTTCGACGTCGACCTCGTGCGTCTTGCCGTTGATGGCGAGCTTTATCATCCATTCCTCCTGATCACCGTTTACGGGTCACGCCTGACCGGCGCAGCGGGTGGGGTATTTGCCGCCACGTGCGGCGTTGGGGCGGGGATCATAACTTGATTTGAGCGGCTCTAAAAAGGCCCTTGCGTCACATTCGTGTGTGACGGGAAAGGGCGCGAATAGAGAGTAGCGAATGGCGAACAGGGGCCTGGGGCGGGCCACCGTCAATTCACCATGCACCTGCCGGTCAAATCTGCCGCAAATCGTGGCGCATGAGCGGCAGCAAGCGGATGCGCTTGCCGGTCGCCGCGAAGATGGCATTGCACAGCGCCGGCGCCGCGATCGCGCAGGGTGGCTCGCCCACCCCGCCCCAAAAGCCGCCCGACGGGAGGAGCACGGTCTCGACCTTCGGCATCTCGGCGATGCGCAGCATGCCGTAGTCGTGGAAATTGCCCTGCGCGACCCGCCCATGCTCGATCGTGATCTCGCCGTAGAGCGCCGCTGTCAGGCCGAACGTGACGCCGCTCGCGATCTGCATCTCGATGGTCATCGGGTTCACGACCTCGCCCGGGTCGATGGCGCAGACGAAACGATGGATCTTGAGCGCGCCGTCTGCGCCGACCGAGACCTCCGCGACGGCAGCGATGAAAGCGTCGTCGACCTGCTCGACCGCGATTCCGCGGGATGCGCCAGCCGGCGCCCGCTCGCCCCAGCGCGCCGCTCGCGCGGCTGCGTCGAGCACGTTCAAGAATTTTTGCGCGCGCGGATGCCGTCTGATCAAGCGGCGGCGATAGAGATACGGATCCTCGCCGGCCGCGTGCGCCATCTCGTCGATGAAGCTTTCCTTGAAGAAGCAGTTCTGCGTGTGGCTCACCCCGCGCCAGAAGCCGACCGGTACGTGGGCGTTGCGTTCGACGAAGTCGACCCGATAGTTCGGCACGTCATACGGCATATCGTCCGTAAAACCTTCTTGCGCCTGCCGATCGACGCCGCCGCCAAAAAAGCCGCCGGCAAACATCGTATGCATGATCGAGTTGCCGGCTAGCCGCACGTGCCATGCCTGCGGCAGGCCGGCGGCGTCGAGGCCGGCCGTCATGCGCGCCATCATGGTCGGCCGGTAGAAATCGTGCCGCATGTCCTCTTCGCGCGACCAGATGGTCTGCACCGGCGTGCCGATCGCCTTTGCGATCTTCACCGCATGCGGAATGAAGTCTTGGACGACGCCGCGCCGGCCGAAACCGCCGCCCAGCATCATCTTGTGCACCCGGACATTGGCAGGCGGCACGCCCGCCGCATGCGCGGCGACGGAGAGCGCCGACTCGCCATGTTGGGTCGGCACCCAGACTTCGACCCGATCGCCGACAACATGCGCGGTACAGTTCTGTGGCTCGAGCGTCGCGTGGGCGAGATAGGGCAAGTGGTAGTCGGCCGTGATCCGGGTCGCGCTATGGGCAAGGCCGCTACCGACGTCGCCTTCCTCGCGGCCGAGCCCGGCCTCGCTTGCCGGCGCATCGAGCCCGGCGCGCAGCATCGCGGCGATCGTGTGGCTCGAGACATTGGCATTCGTGCCCATGTCCCACACGATCGGCAGAGCGGTGAGCGCAGTCTTCGCCTGCCACCAGGTCTCCGCCACGACCGCGACCGCGCTGTCGAACTTCACCACCCGCCGCACGCCCCTGCGGCCGGCGATCTTCGCCTCGTCCGCGGCAGCCAGCTTGCCGCCGAACACCGGGCATTGGGCGAGTGCGGCGTAGAGCATCCCGGGCAGCCGCACGTCGATGGCGTAAATCGGCTTGCCCGTGACCTTGTCGGCGACGTCGAGCCGCTTGCGTCGTGTACCGATCAGCGTCCACTCGCGCGGCTCCTTGAGTCGTACGGATGTCGGTGGCACGACCGTGGCGGCGGCCGCCGCGACCTCGCCGAAACGCAAGGTGCGGCCGCTCGGCCGGTGGGTGATGATGCCGTCGCGCGCCATGCATTCCGTTGCCGCCACATCCCAGCGCTCGGCGGCCGCGGCGATCAGCATTTCGCGCGCGGTCGCACCGGCCTTGCGTAGATACTGCTGCGAGGTGCGGATCGAGCGGCTTCCGCCGGTCGACATGTCGCCCCAGACGCGCTTGCGGCGCAGATTTTCTTCTGGCGCCACGAAGGCAGCGCCGACCTTGTTCCAGTTGCAGCCAAGCTCCTCGGCGACCAGCATGGGCAGCGCCGTGAAGATGCCCTGGCCCATCTCGGAGCGCGCGACGCGGATGGTCACGCGGTCGTCGGGCGCGATCACAATCCAGCAGGTGATTTCCGTCGCGCCCTGATGTGTGCCTTTTTGGGCGCGCGCCGCCGCGCCGAAGGGAACATCGAAGCCGAGCGACAGTGCGCCGCCAACCGCGGCGGCGCTCACCAGAAAAGCGCGGCGATCGACCTTCGGCACCCTTCCCCCATACCTCGATTGGCGCCCACGGGACAGGCGTCATGATAACGCGAATCGAAGCAAATCGTCAGGCGGGCAGCGCGGCGGTATGGCCGAAGACCGCGGCCGCGAACTGCGGATAGACTTCCGCGAGTTCCGGCGCCACCACGTCGCGCATGAGCCGTAGCGATTCCGCCGAGGGCGCCGCGGTCTGCGGCACCGACGCGGGCCGGTCGAACTCGAACCCCGTATGCTCGACGACCTCGTCCACCGTGTGGCCTGCATGCACGCTGTCGAGCCGGAACCGCCGCCGCGTCTTGTCGAAACCGAAGACGCAGCGGTTGGTGACAAGCCCGATCGGGCCGCCCGGCCGATAGACATTGTCGGGGCTCGCGCCCGGCGCGCTCACGAAGCCTACTCGCGGCACCAGCGTGCGGCGCGAGTGCTCGAGGCGGAACAGGATCACCTTCGGCACCACGTAATAGAGATGTGCCGAGCCGAACGAGCCTGGAAAGCGCACCTTCGGATGATCGTGTTCGCCGATGCTCACCAGGTTGATGTTGCCTTCACCGTCGATCTCGCCGCCGGAGAGGAAGAATACATCGATGCGGCCCTGGCCCGCGCAGTCGAAGAGTTCGCGCCCGCCATCGGTGAAGAAATTATGCCTGCGGCTCTGCAGCAGCGATACATACGGCCGCCCGCCGCCGCGCGCGCGGCAAAGCAGCGCCGCCGTCGCGGGAATCGGCGACGCATTGCCGACCGCGACATGCCGCACGTCGCCGATCATCCGCGCAATGACGTCGGCGAGGAGTTCTTCGGAGCGATAGGTCGAGGTCATTATCGCGAGCCGCTTGCGCTACGCGAGGACGCCCACCCCCGCTTGCGGGGGAGGGCGGGGAGGGGGAAGCCACGAGTCATGAGCAAGCGGCTCCCCGTCTCCGGCTCTCCCCCCAAACGGGAGAGGGGGCGCAGGCGCCGTGCTCGTGGCGATGAGATCAAGCCGCCCGTCGCGCATACACATGCTCATCGAGATATTTCGCAAAACCTTCCGCGGTCGTCGCCAGCTTGGCGTAGACCGCAAGATGCGCGAGATCAGCCGCATAATGATCCGGCAGGCCGAGCGGCCAGCATCCCTTCTCGGCGACCGCGATCCGCTCCACATAAAAGCCCGGCAGTGCGCCGGCGGCGAGCACCGGGTCAGCGAGCAGGTCGCCGTCGTGGATCTTCTCCACGGTCACGACCGTCTTCGCCGCCGCGTGCGCCATCGTGGCGAGCTCGCGCTGGCGGCCGATCCACACATTGCCGGCGCGGTCGGCCATCGGCGCATGGATGAGCGCGACGTCGGGTCTGATCGCCGGCAGCAGCACGATCGGGTCCGCATTGCCGAACGGGTTGTCGATCACGCGCCAGTCGGGACGGAATTTCAGTACGTCGGAGCCGAGGATGCCGCGCAACGGCATGAACGGCACGCCTTTCTCGCCGGCTTGAAAGGCCGCATGCAGGGCCGGGCAGGTCGCATCGAGCATGCGGATGCGGCCGTTGACCATCGCGTCGGTGAAACGCGGTGCCGCGCCGAACTCGCCGAGGCTCACAGCCGAAGTCTCCAGCGTCGCGATCGCGCCGGCGCCGATCAGGAGATCGGCCTGCAAGGTCGACGTCGGCAGCGCGACGAGATGCAGGCGCTTGACGCCGCGCCGGATCAGCGCGCGCGTCGCTTCCATCGGCACGCCCGCGACCTCGCGCGGCACCGCCAGCATGCAGCCGTCGGTAATGAGGTCGAGCGCCTCGTCGAGCGATGCCGCGATGACGCTCATGACGCCTTCCACGGAATGATGATGCGCTCGAGTTCGTTGAGCGCGACCGTGAACACGAAGCCGATCAGCGCGAACATGAACAGTCCCGCATACATCTGCTCGACTGAAAACGTTTCCCACGCGCTCCAGATCAGAAAGCCGAGTCCACTTTTGGCACCGTTCATTTCCGCGATGGCGATGAGGATCAGGCCGATGCCGACGCCGAGCTTGAAGCCCGTCATGATCACCGGCAACGCGCCCGGCAGCGCAATGGTCCAGAACGTGTTCCAGCGATCGGCTTTGTAGTTGCGGCCGACGTCGAGATAGATCTGGCTGATCTCGCGCACGCCCGTGGTGGCGTTGATCACCAGCGGGAAGAACACGCCGATCGCCACCATGAAGATTTTTGAC
>DASXCK010000312.1:0-1938 GCA_036491235.1 Xanthobacteraceae bacterium
GCGGTAGCGGTCACAGTCCGCGGCAAGCGATCGCTCTTCCATTACGGCGTCGCGTCGCGGGAGAGCGGGCAGAAGGTGACGGACGACACGCTGTTCGAGATCGGCTCGCTCAGCAAGACCTTCACGGCGACGCTCGCGGGCCTCGCGCTGGCGCGCGGCGTGCTCGCGCTCGCGGATCCCGCGAGCAAGTATCTGCCGGCGCTCGCCGGCGGCAGCTTCGATGACATCAGCCTGCTCGATCTCGCGACCTACACGGCGGGCGGGCTGCCGCTGCAGTTTCCCGACGACGTCACCGACGAGGCGCAGATGACCGACTATTTCAAGAACTGGCGGCCGGCTTTTGCGCCCGGCACGCGCCGGCTCTACTCCAACCCGAGCATCGGCCTCGCCGGCTACCTCGTCGCAAAAAGAATGGGCGCGCCGTTCGATGATCTCATGCAGCGCGAGCTCTTCCCGGCGCTCGGCCTCGCGCGCACCTACATCAAGGTACCGCGCGCGCAGATGGACCATTACGCCTACGGCTATGCGAAGGCCGACGAGCCGATCCGGGTGAACCCGGGCGTCTTCGGCGCGGAAGCCTATGGCGTGAAGACGACCGCGGCCGACATGATCCGCTTCGTCGAGGCGAACATCGATGGCGCGGGGCTCGACGCAACGCTGCGGCGCGCGATCGCGGCGACGCATACGGGATATTACAAAGTCGACGACATGACGCAGGGGCTCGGATGGGAAATGTATGACTATCCGACGCCGCTCGACCGGCTGCTCGCGGGGAATTCCGCCGACATGGCGCTCGACGTCCATGCGGTGAGGCGGCTTGCGCCGCCGGCGCCGCCGCGACCGGATATGCTGCTCAACAAGACAGGCTCCACGAACGGTTTTGGCGCCTATGCGGCCTTCGTTCCGAAGATGCGGCTCGGCGTCGTCATCCTGGCGAACCGGAATTTTCCCATCGCCGACAGGGTGAAGGCGGCCGACACGATCCTCGCGGCGCTGGGTGATGGCGAGCCGTGATCGCAGCGACCGAAGCGGGATCGGCGAAGCGACATCCGGCGGCCCTCGGCGTTTTGCAATACGATTTCGCCGTGTCGATCATTCACACCACGCGCACGCCGTCGCCGAACGGGTCGTCCGGATCGCGGTGGAGCGTCGCCTCGCCGGTGACGTAGGCGCGGCCCGTGATGCTCGGGATGATCGCGCCGGTGGCGTCGCGGCGGTAGCGCGCCGTGAACACGCTGCCGATGATGCTCTCCTGTACCCAGGCCTCGCCGGGCGCGAGCTTTTCGTCGGCGGCGAGGCACGCGAGCTTGGCGCTGGTGCCGGTGCCGCAGGGCGAGCGATCGTAGGCGCCGCCCGGGCAGAGCACGAAGTTGCGGCTGTGCGCGCCCGGGAGCGTCGGGGGCCCGTGGAATTCGATGTGGTCGATCGGCGCGCCGTCCGTCGCCGTTATGCCCTGCCGGATGAGGGCGGCCTTGATGGCCTCGGCGGTGCGCGTGAGCTCGCCGATGTTGGCCATGGTGAGCGCGACCGGCACCTCGCGCACGCAGAAGAACCAGTTGCCGCCCCATGCCACGTCGCCCACGAAGCGGCCGCGGCCGGGCACGTCGACGGTCACGCCCGCGCGCAGGCGATAGCTCGCGACATTCTCGAGGGTCGCCGCGTTGCGCGACCTGAGCTCGACGCGCACGATGCCGACCGGCGTCTCGATCCGGTGCGTGCCCGGCGCGATCTTGCCCAGGTGCGCCAGCGTCACCGCGAGCCCGATGGTGCCGTGGCCGCACATGCCGATGTAGCCGGCATTGTTGAAGAAGATGACGCCTGCGGCGCAGCTCGTGTCGCAGGGCTCGCACAGCAGGGCGCCGACGATCGCGTCATGGCCGCGCGGCTCGTTCACGGCGAAGCCGCGATAATCGTCGAACGCCTCGGCGAACCGCCGGC
>DASXCK010000313.1:0-4419 GCA_036491235.1 Xanthobacteraceae bacterium
TGCTCGCACCGCGCACGGTCCGCCGCGCCCACGGGCGCAACGCCGCGTAGGCCGCGTGGGCAGGGTGGAAACAGCGCCATGCCCCGAGGGATGGTCGTGGCCGCCTTTGCCCACCCTACTGCGTTACGAGGCAAAAAACGAAGTCCTGGGAGGGACACCATGTCGGCTCGCATCAATCGTCGCAAATTCATGCAGGGCACGGCGGCCGCGGCCGGCGCCGCCAGCGTTTCCGCCACGATCGCCATGCCGGCGGTGGCGCAGAACGCGCCGCTCAAGATCGGCCTCATGACGGTCAAGACCGGCCCGCTCGCGGCCGGCGGCATCCACATCGAGGAAGGCTTCCGCGCCTATCTCAAGTCGCATGATTCAAAGCTCGGCGGGCGGACAGTCGAGCTGATCGTCGCCGACACCGGCGGCAACCCGGCCGGCGCCAAGACCAAGGCGATCGAGCTCGTCGAGCGCGACAAGGTGGACCTCATCATGGGTCCGTTCGCGGCCTTCGAACTCCTCGCGGTCCTCGACTACCTCGCCCAGCACAAGATGCCGACCCTCGCGTTCGCGGGCGCCGAGGACGTGACGCAGCGGCGCGGCAATGCCTACCTGCTGCGCACCTCCTACACGTCGGCGCAGGGCCTCTACCCGCTCGCCGACTATGCCATCAAGGAGATGAAGGTGAAGCGCGCCGTCACGGTGATGGACGATTTTGCCTTCGGCTACGAGGAGGTCGGGGGCTTCCAGCGCACCTTCGAGGACGGCGGCGGCCGCGTCGTCAAGAAGCTGTGGTCGCCCCTCAACACGCCGGACTATGTGCCGTACATCGCGCAGATTCAGGATTGCGACGTCGTCTGCCACGGATTGACGGGATCCAATCCGCTCAAATTCACCAAAGCCTACCACGGTCTCGGCCTCAAGCAGCCGCTGCTCGGCGGCACGACCGCGGCCGACGACACCATCATGGGCGGGTTCGGCGACGAAGCGGCCGGATTGATCAACACCTGCCCCTATACGCTCGATCTCGACACCGAGGCCAACCACCGCTTCCTCGCCGACATGCACAAGCACATCGGGCCGAACGTCGCGATCGGGACTTACGCGGCTACTTTCTATCTCAACGGCCAGGTCATCGAGGCGGCGCTGGCAAAGACCAACGGCAAGTCCGACGACCCCACCGCGTTGATCCAGGCCATACGGTCGGTCAAGCTCAGCGACACGCCGCGCGGTCCGATCAGCTTCGACGACCACAACAACATTGTGTGCAACATCTACATCCGCCGCGTCGAGAAGCAGGGCGGCAAGATGGTCAACAAGACGATCAAGACCTATCCGGCGGTGAGCCAGTTCTGGACCTACGATCCGAAGTGGTTTCTGCAACAGCCGGTCTACTCGCGCGACTATCCGCCGATGAAGGCGTGATAGACGACGGCGTGACCGCCTATCCGCCGCGCGCAACGCGAAGGCCAGGAGCACGATGCAACAGACTGACGTGAGTGACGTCGAGGCGGCATTCACTGCCTTGACGGCCAATCCCGCCGTGACGGCGATGCTCGATCAGCTCAAGGCCGACGCGGCGCGCACGCTCGCGGAGCAGCGAACGCTTGCGGGGATAGCCTCGCCGCCGTTCAAGGAGCACGCGCGCGCCGCTTACTATCTCAAGCGCTTCGGCGAGCTTGGCCTCAAAGATGCGGCGATCGACGCCGAAGGCAACGTGACGGCGTGGCGCCGGGGGAGCGGGCGCGGCCCGAAGATCGTCGTCTGCGCGCATCTCGACAGCGTCTTTCCCGAGGGCACGGACGTGACGGTGCGCGAGGTCGACGGCGTCCTGCACGCGCCGGGCATCGGCGACAACGCGCGCGGCCTCGCGGCGCTGCTGTCGCTGTTGAACACTTTGAACCGCAACGCCATCAAGACGGTCGGCGACATCCTGTGGGTCGGCACCGTCGGCGAAGAGGAGCTCGGCAACCTGCGCGGCGTGCGGGCAGTGCTGCGCGATCACGCGGACATCGACGGCTTCGTCGCGATCGACGGGCTCAAGGTCACGCGCATCGTCAATCAGGCGACCGGCAGCCATCGCTACGAGATGACCTTCACGGGTCCCGGCGGCCACAGTTTTGCGGCGTTCGGCCTGCCGAGCGCGGTCCACGCCATGGGCCGGGCAATCGCGGCGATCTCAGACCTGCAGACGCCCGCCGATCCCAAGACGACGTTCACGGTCGGCACGGTGCGCGGCGGCACCTCGGTCAACGCCATCGCCAAGGAAGCGCGCATGGCGGTCGACATCCGCTCCAATGCGACCGAGGCGCTTTTGCAACTCGAGGAGGCGATACTAGCGGTCGTGCAACATGCGGTGGCGCAAGAGAACAAACGGTGGGGGTCGGACAGGATCGCGATCGAGATCAAGCTGATCGGCGACCGCCCGGCCGGAATGACCCCGCCCACGTCCCCGATCATCGAGGCGGCGCAGCGCGCAGTGGCGACGGTTGCGCCCGGCAAGACGGTCGAGCTTGCGGCATCGAGCACCGACTCCAACCTCGCCATGTCCCTCGGTATTCCGGCCGTGACCATCGGCGCCGGTGGCGAAGGCGGCGGCCAGCATTCGCTCAGCGAATGGTACAAGCCGACCGACGCGCACCTCGGCCCGCAGAACGCGCTGCTCACCATCCTGACGCTCGCCGGACTTGCCGGCGTGAGCGATCCGGTCCTGCCGCGGCGCAGCAGTCCGCCGGGTGGCTAACGCCGACGCAAGTCCGGAACCCTGCTGGCATTCCAAGAGCTGATCGCCCGGCCACGGGGCGTGGCAAAAAGTCGATGTTGCTCGTCCGTATCTTCCGCTAGCATCCTCAAAATGATGGACGGCGAGCGCCGGCGCGAATGTTGTGCTCGCCACACAACACGTGGGAGCGTCACATGAACGAGCAGCATCTGCGAGGTCTCATCGGACGTGTCAAAGCCGGCAAGGTGTCGCGGCGCACGTTCGTGCAGAGGATGGTCGCCCTCGGTCTCACCGCCCCGCTGGCCAACCAGATGCTCGCCTACAACGGCGTCGCGGCGGCGGCGACGCCGTTCGAGTACAAGCCGGCCAAGCGCGGCGGCGGCGGCGCCCTCAAGGTGCTGTGGTGGCAGGCCCCGACCCTGCTCAATCCGCATTTCGCGGTCGGCACCAAGGATCAGGAAGCCTGCCGCATCTTCTACGAGCCGCTGGCGGCGTGGGACCGCGACGGAAACCTGATCCCCATCCTCGTCTCCGAGCTTCCCGACCTGGAGAAGGACACGCTCTCGCACGACGGCAAAACCGTCACATGGAAGCTCAAGCCGAACGTGAAATGGCACGACGGCAAGCCGTTCACGGCCGATGACGTCCTCTTCACCGCTAAATATGCGACCGATCCCGCGACCGCCGCCTACAGCATCGGCACCTACAAGGATATGACCGCCGAGAAGGTCGACGACCTCACGGTGCGCATCCACTTCGAGAAGCCGACGCCGTTCTGGGCCAACCCCTTCGTCGGCTCGCGCGGGATGATCATCCCCAAGCATCTGTTCGAAGCCTACATTGGTGGCAAATCGCGCGAGGCGCCGACCAATCTCAAGCCTGTCGGCACCGGTCCGTACAGGTTCGTCTCGTTCACGCCGGGCGACCTCGTTCGCGGCGAGCTCAATCCCGACTATCACAAGCCGAACCGGCCTTATTTCGACTCGATCGAGATGAAGGGCGGCGGCGATGCGGTCTCGGCGGCGCGCGCCGTGCTGCAGACCGGCGAATACGACTTTGCCTGGAACATGCAGGTCGAGGACGTGATCCTCAAGCGGCTCGAGGAGGCCGGCAAGGGCCACATCGACATCGCGCCGGGCGGCGACATCGAGCACCTGCAGCTCAACACCACTGATCCGTGGAAAGAGGTCGACGGCGAGCGGGCAAGCGTCAAGACCAAGCATCCGATCCTGTCCGACACGGCGGTGCGCAACGCGCTCGCGCTCCTCGTCGATCGCAAGTCGGTGCAGCAGTTCATCTACGGCCGTACCGGGATCGCGACCCCCGACTTCCTCAACAACCCGCAACGCTACCACTCCAACAACATGCCGATGGATTTCGACATCGAGAAGGCCAATCAGCTTCTCGACGCCGGCGGCTGGAAGCGCGGCTCGGACGGCATCCGCGCCAAGGACGGCAAGCGGCTGCACTTCGTCTACCAGACCTCGATCAACGCGCCGCGCCAGAAGAACCAGCAGATCGTCAAACAGGCGTGCCAGAAGGCCGGCATCGACCTCGAGCTCAAGGCCGTGCCGGCGTCCGTCTTCTTCTCCTCCGACGTCGGCAACCCCGACACCTACACCAAGTTCTACTGCGATCTGCAGATGTACAACACGACCATGCCCTATCCGGATCCACAGCCGTTCATGGACCAGTTCGTGTCATGGGAG
>DASXCK010000314.1:0-14796 GCA_036491235.1 Xanthobacteraceae bacterium
CGGTGGTATCGGCCCGCTTCCGGCGTCAGGAACAGGCTCGCGCCGACCGGCGTTTGTCGATGGACGGACGTGCGCTCGCATGACCGTCCCGGCGGGGTGCAGATCGTGGAGTTCCGGCGGCCTGCGTCGAGACGCAGCGCCGGCAGGTGGGATATGGGCTTTTTTGTGCGTTGCAAAATTTTCTGTTGCGTTGCACCAAAAAAGCCGTTATATGGACATCTTGGAAAGAGAGGGCCGCATGCACGCCCCACGCCTGCGACCAAACCAGAACCGCAAACAGCGCCGGACCGGGACGAGGGTGGAAAGTCCCGCGCCAACAGGAAGCATTCCCATGTCAGAGGCCAGCACCAACACGCGATCGAAGTCGCAGACCCCCCCGTTCTCCGCATTCGCGGGAGTCGAGGCTCCGGCAGCCTTCCGCGACATCGCGGAGAAGAGCCTGTCGCACGCGAAGGACAGCTACGAGCGGATGCGGTCCGCGGCCGAGGAGGCGACTGGCGTGCTCGAGAGCACCTACGCGACGGCGAGCAAGGGCGCGGCCGACTACGGCCTCAAGATGCTCGAGCTCGCGCGCGAGAACACCAATGCGACGTTCGATTTTGCGACCGAGCTGCTCGGCGCCAAGACCTTTTCGGAGGTGGTCGAGCTCTCCAGCGCACATGCGCGCAAGCAGTTCGAGGCGCTCACCGAGCAGAGCAAGGAGCTCGCCGCGCTCGCCCAGAAGGTTGCGACCGAGACGGCCGAGCCGATCAAGGAAGGCATGACCAAGGCGGCCAAGAAGGCCGCCTGAGCGCCGTGACCTGACGCCGCGGTCGGCGTCTTGATCAGCATCTCGATCAGTCTGATGGCCGGGCACGTCCCGGCCATCAGCGTTTCGGCGTCCGCGTGTCGCGCAGCGGCACGCGGCAGAGCGCGCGCCCTTGCCAAACCTGACCCGCCCCCCTAGTTTTCGGCCGCTCGCGAGGGCCCGTGCAGCTGTAGCTCAGTTGGTTAGAGCGCCTGACTGTGGATCAGGAGGTCGGTGGTTCGAGTCCACCCAGCTGTACCAAGCACCATCCCGGACGGGCTGTTTCCAGGGAAGTCATTTCTTGACCGGCACAACCGCATTAGGTGTGCCGCCCTCCGCTCGCGCCGCGACCGGCTGCAGCTGGATCGGCGAGACGTTCCAGCACTGACCCGCGTCGGTGACGAGCGCTACGATAAGAACACTGTCACGCGTGCGCACGCCGATTACCGTTGCGCCGTCCTGCGACTGGAACGACACCCGATCGCCCGATGCGGAAATCGAGCATGCGCTTGTGCGAGCGCATCTGGTGCAGAAAGCGCAAACGCTCGACGACACGATGGTTGAGGTCGACGAGCTCCGCCTCGGTCAGTTGGTCGATGTCGATGCGCATGGTCGATCGGCCGGCACGATCCGCGTTACGCCGGAAAATGATAGCCGGATCAGGCACCCGGCCGAAAGCGGCCCGGTGCGCAGTGCCTGGAACCATAGCCGCCGGCGCCGCGTTGTCTAAAATCAGGCGGCGCGCGAAAACGGGCGCGCGGCCGAGCACGCGCCCATCCATTTCTATCCCCTTTGAGGCCGCCCATGCAGCAGCCGGCTCATCCGAGCGTCGCGACGATTCCGGAGGAACAGTTCGCGGTGGCCGGCACTGCCTCGACGACGCGGCCGCGCCGCACGCTCAAGCATGGCGACTCCTTCATCCTGGTCGACAGCCACGGCGACATCGGCGTCGTCCCCGACGGCACCGACGGCCTCTTCCACAACGACACGCGGTTTCTCTCGCTGCTCGCGCTCACGCTCGAGGGAGCGCAGCCGCTGCTGCTCGGCTCCAATCTCAACGACGACAACTCGATGCTCACCGTCGACCTCACCAATCCGGACATGTCGCGCGGCGGGCATCGGGTGCTGCCCAAGGACACGGTGCACATCGTGCGCAGCATCTTTCTCTGGCAGAACACGGCTTACCAGCGCCTTGCCATCGGCAATTACGGCGACCAGTCGGTCGACCTGCATCTCGCGGTGACGTTCGACGCCGACTTCGCCGACCTCTTCGAGGTACGCGGTACGCCGCGGCAGCGGCGCGGGACGATGACGCGCAGCGTCATCGAGCCGGCGCGGGTGCTGCTCAGTTATCGTGGGCTCGACGACAAGATGCGCCGCACCGCGCTCGCCTTCGACCCCGATCCGACCGTGTTGCAGGCGAAATCGGCGGTGTATCGCTTCACGCTCGCGCCCGGCAAGGTGCATCGGATCTATCTGTTCGCGAGCTGCGACGGCGAGATGATGCCGAAGCCGGGGCCGTTCCTGCGCGGCCTGCGCGCGGCGCGGCGCGACCTGCGCAACGCCACCCGCAACGCGACCACGGTCGAGACCGGCAACGACATCTTCAACGAGGTGCTGTGCCGGTCGATGTCCGATCTGTGCATGCTGATCACCGATACGCCGCAGGGACCTTATCCCTACGCGGGCATTCCCTGGTACTCGACCACGTTCGGCCGCGACGGCCTCATCACGGCGATGCAGATGCTGGCGTTCCGCCCGCAGTTCGCGCGCGGCGTGCTGCGGCGTCTCGCGGCGTTCCAGGCCAAGGAGGATGATCCACTCGCCGACGCGCAGCCCGGCAAGATCGTGCACGAGATGCGCAGCGGCGAGATGGCGGCGCTGCGCGAAGTCCCGTTCGGGCTGTATTACGGCAGCGTCGACGCGACGCCGCTGTTCGTGATGCTGGCCGGCCTCTATGCGGAGCGCACCGGCGACCACGCGACCATCGCGGAGCTGTGGCCCGCGATCGAGGCGGCGCTCGCCTGGATCAATGGCCCCGCCGATCGCGACGGCGACGGCTTCGTCGAATACTACCGGGCGACCGAAACGGGCCTCGCCAACCAGGGCTGGAAGGATTCGTTCGACGCGATCTTCCATGCCGACGGCCGCCTCGCCGAGGGGCCGATCGCGCTCGCCGAAGTGCAGGGCTATGTGTACGCCGCCAAGCATCTCGCGGCGCGTTGTGCGCGGCGCATGGGACGCGACGAACAGGCGAGCAAGCTCGAGGCGGAGGCGAGGCGGCTCGCCGACGCGTTCGAGGCCGCGTTCTGGTGCCCGGATCTCGGCACCTATGCGCTTGCGCTCGACGGCGACAAGAAGCCCTGCCGTGTGCGCAGCTCGAATGCCGGGCAGGTCCTGTTCACCGGCATCTGCGCGCCGGAGCGCGCCGCCGAGATCGCCCACGACCTCATGCGCCCGCATTTCTTCTCGGGCTGGGGCATCCGCACGATCGCGCAAGGCGAGGCGCGCTACAATCCGATGTCGTATCACAACGGTTCGATCTGGCCGCACGACAATGCGCTGATCGCGCTCGGGCTCGCCCGCTACGGGCTGAAGCGTTCGGTCGAACAGTTGTTTCAGGGATTGTTCGACGCCGCGAGCTACATGGATCTGCGCCGGCTGCCCGAGCTCTATTGCGGCTTTGCGCGCCGGCGTGGCCGCGGCCCGACGCTTTATCCGGTCGCCTGTGCGCCGCAGGCCTGGGCCAGTGCAACGCCGTTTTCGCTGATCGAGGCATCGCTCGGGCTCGAGTTCGATCCGGAGGCGCGCGAGATTCGCCTGCGCAATCCGCGCCTGCCGCGGTTCCTCGGCGACCTCGTACTGCGCAACCTCCAGCTCGGCAACGCGAGCGTCGATCTCGTCGTCCGCCGTCATGACGACGAGGTTTCGATGGAGCTGTTGCAGACCAGCGGAAAGATTCAGGTCACGGCCGTGTTCTCGCGATGATGCGGCCGCCGGACGGGGGCGCGGCGGAACCAGGAACGGTTCCTTCGCGTTGATATGATCATCGTCGTGGAACCGAGTTTGCGAGGCGGCATGCGTAAGCATTCGCGAGGTGTCGTTGCGGCCGTGGCGGGTGCCGCATTCATTGCCGCGATGGCTTTTTCGATGGGCTCGCCGGTGGCTTCTCCGGCATGGGCACGGATCCATCATCGCTGGCACGGGCCGCAGGTGCCGGGATCCGGGACGCACGCGGGCGACGAGGCGAACTCGCTGCAGGCGGAGGCCGGCGGCACCGGCAAGACCGGCCTGCCGTCCTCGCTCGGCGCCAAGGACTTCGTGCCGATCCTCGGCAAGAACGTCCACAGCAGCACCGGGGAGGATATGGGGCGCCTGGTCGACGTGATCGTCGACACCGAAGGACGCCCGCGCGCCGCCATCATCGATTTCGGGGGATTCCTTGGCGTCGGAAGCCGCAAGATCGCGGTCGACTGGAGCGTGCTCAAGTTCGTGCCAGGTGACCCGAAAGGCAACCTGATCACCGTCGCGCTCACACGCGACCAGGTGAAGGGGGCGCCGGAGTTCAAGGAGGGGAGCCCATTGGTTGCGCTCGGAGCGACGGCAAGTCCGCCGCCCGCGTCGCCGCCGCCGCAAGCACGGGAGAAGTAATCCTGTCAGTCGCGCCGCTTCCCGCGTCGGACGCTGCCGGGCCCGACCACGCGGGCGCAAAGAGCGTCGCGCTCCCCGCCGTCATCGCCGGCGCGCCCCCGCATCCCTCGCGCACGAGCGAGCGCGGCCTCGACTGGTTCGTCTTCTTCGTCGCCAACGTGCAGACCGGGTTCGGCCCGTTCATTTCGGTCTATCTGACGTCGGCGGCCTGGACGCAGGTCGATATCGGCATCGTCCTCTCGATCGGCAGCCTCGTCGCGCTGCTCGGCCAGATGCCGGGCGGTGCGATCGTCGACGCGGTGCCGTCGGAACGCCTCGTCGCCGCGATCGCGGTCGCGATCGTCGGCGGCAGCGCGCTGATCTTCGCCATCTGGCCCTTCTATGTGGCGGTGCTGGGCGCGTCGGTGCTGCATGCCGCCGCAAGCTGCGTGCTCGGGCCGGCGATGGCGGCGATCACGCTCGGGCTCGTCGGCCATGGCGGCATGAGCGAACGGCTCGGGCGCAACGCGCGCTTCGCCGCGATCGGCAACGGCATCGCGGCCACCGCCATGGGCATCGTCGGCCACTGGTCGAACCAGGCGGTGTTCGTCGTCACTGCGGTGCTGCTGGTGCCGGCGCTGGTCGCGCTCGCCTTCATCCGCACGACTGAGATCGATCCCGAGCGCGCCCACGGCGGCCAGCCCGAGCAGCCGCCGGAACGGCCGCTGTCGAGCCTGTGGCAGCCGGAGCGAATCCGGCCGCTGCTGATCTTCTCGGGAAGCTTCATGCTCTTTCAGCTCGCCAACTCGGCGATGCTGCCGCTGATGGGCAGCGTCCTGACCATGCGCTCGAGCCACTGGGCCTCGGTGCTGATCGCCGCCTGCATCGTGGTGCCGCAGCTTCTCGTCGCGCTGATCTCGCCCTGGATCGGGCGGCGCGCGCAGCTTGTCGGACGCCGCCACCTGCTGCTTCTCGGCTTCGCGGTGCTCCCGATCCGCGGCGTGCTGTTCGCCGTGATCCACAATCCCGAGGTGCTGGTCATCGCGCAGCTGCTCGACGGCATCTCGGGCGCGGTCTTCGGCGTGCTGGTGCCTCTCGTCGTCGCCGACGTCACGCGCCGCACCGGCCACTTCAACCTCGCGCTCGGCGTCGCCGGCACCGCGATCGGCCTCGGCGCCACACTGTCGACCACGCTTGCCGGGTATGTGAGCGATCACTTCGGCAGCAAGACCGCCTTCCTGGTGCTCGCCGTCATCGCGGCGGCCGGCCTTGCCTGCATCTGGGCGCTGATGCCGGAGACGCGGCCAGAGGAGCCCGACGAAGAACCGCCGCGGCCGGTTTCGGCGTCATAACATAAGCACCGTCATGCCCGCGCTTGTCGCGGGCATCCACGTCTTTTTTGCCCGCGGCTAAAGACGTGGATGGCCGGGACAAGCCCGGCCATGACGCAAAATGTGTTGGAAAGTGAGTAAGCCCTAGGACACGTCGCTCGCCGCGGCGAGCGCGGGCGCCTCGTCCGCACCGACCACGCGCAGGCGCGGCGCATGGATCTCCGCGAGGGCGCGATAGACCCCAAGATATTCCTGCGCCATCCGCCGCGCCGTGAACCGTTGCTCGAACTGCCTGCGGACGCCGGCGCGGTCGATCTCGGCGAGGCGCTGCACCGCGCCGATGGCGCCGAGTTCGTCCTCGACGATGAACCCGGTGACCCCGTCGTCGACCACCTCGGGCACCGAGCCGCGGTTGAAGGCGATGACCGGTGTGCCGGCCGCCATGGCTTCGATCATGACGAGCCCGAACGGTTCGGGCCAGTCGATCGTCGCCAGCAACGCGTGCGCGCCGCTGAGGAATTCGGACTTCTCGCTGTCGCCGATCTCGCCGACGTATTCGACGTACGGCGGCTCGATCAGCGGACGGATGCGCTGTTCATAATACTCGGCGTCGACGCGGTCGACCTTGGCGGCGATCTTGAGCGGAATGCCGCACTTGCGCGCGACGTGGATCGCGCGATCGACAGCCTTCTCGGGCGCGATGCGGCCGAGGAAGGCGAGGTACGACGGCCGCACCGGTCTCGGCGTGACCAGCTGATCGGGAAGCCCATGATAGATCGTGCGCACCCAGCGCGCCTGCGGCAGCGGACGCCGTTGCGAATTCGAAATCGAGACGACCGGCGCGGTCGGGCACGCGTTGAAGACCGGATGCAGTTCGGGCAAGTCGAGGCGGCCATGCAGCGTCGTGAGGAACGGGGTCGGCTGCCGGGAGAACAGCGAGAACGGATAATAGTCGAGATGGAAATGGAGGCAGTCGAACTCGTTCGCGCGCCGGCGCACGTTCTCGAGCATCGCGAGGTGCAGCGCATTGGCGTCGCGCACCGCGCCGTCCAGTCGTAGCGCACGCGGCCAGCCGGCTTCGAGCTTCGCCGAGGTGTTCGAATCCCCACTCGCGAACAGTGTGACGTCGTGTCCGAGCGCGACCAGCTCTTCGGTCAGCCAATGAATGACGCGCTCGGTACCCCCGTACAGCTTTGGAGGTACCGCTTCCGTCAACGGCGCGATCTGCGCAATGCGCATGGGAGGAATCTCCTTTGTGCGAGTTTAAGTGTGAGAACACCACCGGCCACCAAGCAACGCGCAAACGTCCGCAAACGGTCATAAGCGATGCAACTTTTTTTGCGAAAGGAACCGCGGAACGAATCAAACGCTGGTTCGTCGAGTTTGGTGTGTCGTGGGGCGAGTTCGATCATGACGCAATTCTGGCCGCATTCCGGCGCCGGTGTGGCCGGGAACGCGGTTCGTGCTAACGGGAGGCCGGCGCGTGACTGATGGTCAACAGACGATTGCGATGCCGAGACGGGCGTCGCAGGGGCCGCTGGGCGGTGCATTGGCGCGTGCGATCAGCCGACTGAGCGCCGGACGGCCGTCGGCGCTTCCTCCGGAAGACTTGTCCTCATATGCGCACCGCCCGTTTGCATTCATCGGGCGCTACCTGCGCCGACGGCCGCGCTCGCATACCGTGATCCTGACGGCGGTCGCTGCCGCGGTGGCCTGCTCGGTGTCGACGCAATACGGGGTCAAATACCTCGTCGACACCCTGGCGCAGGGTCCACAGGCGGCGGGGATCTGGTTCGCCTTCGGCGTTCTCGTCACCCTCATCGCGGCGGACAACCTTTTGTGGCGCGTCGCGAGTTGGATCGCGAGCGGCGCCTTCACGGCCGTGACCGGCGATCTGCGGCGCGATCTCTTCCGCCACCTCACCGGCCACGCGCCGAGCTATTTCGCCGAGCGTCAGCCCGGCATGCTGACGAGCCGCATCACGGCGACTTCCAACGCGATCTTCACCGTCGAAAACATGTTCGTGTGGAACGTCATGCCGCCCTGCGCCGCCACGGTCGCGGCGATCACCCTCGTCGCGACCGTGAGCCTCGCGATGGCCGGGGTTCTGTTGGCGCTCGGTGGCATCCTGGTCTGCATCATGTTCCGTCTCGCCGCGGCCGGCCGGCCGCTGCACCACGACTTCGCCGACCGCGCCGCCGCGGTCGACGGCGAGATGGTGGACATCATCGGCAACATGCCCCTGGTGCGCGCCTTCCATGGCTTCCGCCGCGAGCGGCGCCGTTTCGAGGCGACTGTCGACAGCGAGATGGCGGCGCGGCGCGCGAGCCTCATCTATCTCGAGAAGCTGCGCCTGCTGCATGCCGGGTCGACCATCGTGCTCACGATTGCGCTGCTCGCCTGGGCGGTGTGGCTGTGGCAGCAGGGCGACGCAACGACGGGCGACGTCGTCCTCGTCTGCACGCTGGGCATGTCAGTCTTGCATGCGACGCGCGACCTCGCGGTTGCGCTGGTCGACGTGACGCAGCACCTGGCCCGCCTGTCGGAGGCGCTTTCGACGCTGCTCGTTCCCCACGAGTTGCGCGATCATCCCAAGGCGGCACCGCTCGCGCAGCGCAGCGCCAGCGTCGAGTTCGAGAAGGTCGACTTCCGCTATCCGGACGGCCACACGATCTTCAAGGACTTCGACCTGCGGCTGGAGGCGGGCGAGCATGTCGGCATCGTCGGCCCATCGGGCGCCGGCAAGTCGACGCTGTTCGCGCTGCTGCAGCGCTTCTACGATAGGCAGGCCGGCCGCATCCTGATCGACGGCCACGACATCGCGCGCGTGACGCAGGAAAGCCTGCGCCAGGCCATTGCGGTCGTGCCGCAGGAGGCCTCGCTGTTCCACCGCTCGGTAGCCGAGAACATCCGCTACGGCCGGCCCGAGGCGAGCGACGACGAGCTGCTGCGCGCCGCGATCGCGGCGCATTGCGAGTTCATCGAGGCGATGCCGGAAGGTTTTGACACGATCGTGGGCGATCGCGGCGTCAAGCTGTCGGGCGGCCAGCGCCAGCGCATCGCGATCGCGCGCGCCTTCCTGAAGGATGCGCCGATCCTGCTGCTCGACGAGGCGACGTCCGCGCTCGATACGGATTCCGAGGAGGCGATCCGCGACGCGCTGCGCAATCTCATCCACGGCCGCACCGTCATCGCGATCGCGCACCGGCTCTCCACGGTGCGCAGCTTCGATCGCATCGTCGTGATGCAGTCCGGCCGTGTCGTGCAGGACGGCCCGCCGGACGCGCTGATGCGGCAGGACGGCCTCTACCGCGAGCTCGTCGAACGGGAAATCACCCGGCTGTCCAAGCATCGCGCCGCCGCGTGAGGTTCCGCGCGCGCGGTCGACCGGAACCGAAGTTCCATGGTGGCGTTCTACTTGAGATACGCCAGTCGCCAGCGACGCGATGAATTTTCGGATGAATTTACGCAATCCTTCGCCGCATGAGCCGCAGATTGCCCTAAGCTACCCCTCCGGCCAGATCGCGGGCCTGCCAGACGGCCGTCGCGGCGACGCGTCGGCCGGGGTAGGCGCGGCCGACGCGTGCGGGCTGATCGACAGCGATGTCGCGCCGCGGCTCGACCGCCTGCCATGGGACCGCTTCCATACCCTGGTGGTCGTCGCGCTCGGCATCACGTGGATCCTCGACGGTCTCGAGGTCACCATGGTGGGCTCGCTGGCGGGGGCGTTCGAGGCGAGCCCGGTGCTGCATTTCTCCACCTTCGAGGTCGGACTTACCGGCAGCGCGTATGTCGCGGGCGCCGTGCTCGGTGCGATCTTCTTCGGCTGGCTCACCGACCGGCTAGGGCGCAAGAAGCTGTTCTTCGTCACCCTCGGCGTCTACCTCGCCGCCACCGCCGCGACCGCGGCTTCCTGGGGCCTCGTGAGCTTCTTCGCCTTCCGCTTCCTCACCGGTGCCGGCATCGGCGGCGAATACACGGCGATCAACTCGACCATCCAGGAGCTGATCCCGGCGCGCTACCGCGGCCGCACCGACCTCGCCATCAACGGAACCTTCTGGATCGGGGCGGCGCTCGGCGCGGTGGTGTCGATCGTGCTGCTCGGGTCGGTGCCGAAGGGCTCCGACTGGGGCTGGCGCCTAGCCTTCCTGGTCGGCGCAGTGCTCGGCCTCGTGATCCTGTTCATGCGCATGTGGATTCCGGAGAGCCCGCGTTGGCTGGTGACGCACGGGCGGGGCGACGAGGCCGATACGATCGTTGCCGGGATCGAGGCGCGCGTGCGCGCGCACGGTCACGTGCTCCCGCCCGTCGAAGGCGCACGCGTGCGCCTGCGGGCACGCGGCAGCACGCCGCTTGTCGAGGTCGCGGTCGCACTGTTCCGTACGTTCCGGACCCGCACGCTCGTGGGCTTGAGCCTGATGGCCGCGCAGGCGTTCTTCTACAACGCGATCTTCTTCACCTACGCGCTCATCTTGACGAATTTCTATTCGGTGCCCTCCGCCGAGGTCGGTTGGTACATCCTCCCGTTCGCGGCGGGAAATTTCTTCGGGCCATTGCTGCTCGGTCGATTTTTCGACACGATCGGGCGCAAGACCATGATCGCATCGACCTACGCCGTCTCCGGCCTGCTTCTCGCCTTCACCGGCTATCTGTTCAGCATTGCGGTGCTCTCGGCGCAGGCCCAGACGATCGCCTGGATGATGATCTTCTTCGTTGCGTCGGCAGCGGCCAGTTCCGCCTATCTCACGGTCGGCGAAATCTTTCCGCTCGAGATGCGTGCGCTCGCGATCGCATTCTTTTATGCGGTCGGCACCGGCATCGGCGGGGTCCTCGGCCCGCTCCTGTTCGGCGCGCTGATCGAGAGCGGTTCCCGTGCGAGCGTATTCGTCGGCTACCTGATCGGCGCGGCGCTGATGGTCGCGGCGGGCGCGGTCGAATGGAAGTGGGGCATCGCCGCCGAGGGGCAACCGCTCGAGGCGGTGGCGCGCCCGCTCGCGGCAACCGACTGAGTCGGAGGGGGGATCACGCGGCATGCGACGCCAGGACAAGGCACGGGATTTTTCAAGGCACGGGACTGCTCGATGAGCACGGAAGAACCGATTCTGCATCCGGATTTGCGCAAAAGCGCGCTTCTGCTCGACGTCGACGGCACCATCGTCGACATCGCGTTGCGGCCCGATGCGGTGCGCGTGCCCGCCTCGCTGCGGGACGTGCTGTCACGGTTGATCGCGGCGACCGACGGCGCGCTCGCGCTGGTCAGCGGCCGGATGATCTCCGATCTCGATCATCTGTTCGCGCCGCTGCGGTTCGCGGCCGTCGGCGGGCACGGCGCCGAGCTGCGGCTGCTCGGCGGCGCCGGCGCGCGTTTGCGCGCGGCGCCGCGACTCGATGCCGAGCTCCGGCGGCAGCTGAGAGCGCTCGCGCACGATGGAATCGCGGCGGAAGACAAGGAGGTTTCGGTCGCCTTGCACTATCGCCTGGCGCCCGACCGAGCAAAGCCTTTGCGCGCCGCGGTCGACGAGATCTGCGCGCAGCCATGGTCGATGCCGATCGAGATTCTTCCCGGCAAAGCCGTGATCGAGATCAAGACGGCGGGCTTCAGCAAGGCGAGCGGCGTGCGCGAATTGATGGAGCAGGCGCCCTTCGCGGGCCGCCGCCCGATCTTCATCGGCGACGACACGACCGACGAGAGCGTGTTCGCGATCATGCCGGAGCTCGACGGCACGGCATTCTCGGTCGGCCGCGACGTCGCGGGCGTTGATGGCCAGTTTGCGACGCCGGCGCGCGTGCGCGCCTGGCTCGACCGGATCGCGCCGGCGCGCGAGAGCGTGGCGCCATGAATGAGCATGCCAGGACTGATCGGGTCATGACCGATGCCGGCGTGACCGATTACGGTCTCGACCTTGCGATGATCGGCAACGGACGCACGGCGGCGCTGGTCAATCCCTCGGCGCGCATCGTCTGGTGGTGCTTCCCGCGTTTCGACGGCGATCCGCTGTTCTCGCGTCTGCTCGCCGGCGACGAGGAGAAGGGGTTCACCGACGTTGTGCTCGAGGACCTGGCGCACGTCCAGTCCGAGTATCTGCGCAATACCGCGGTGGTCTCGACCGTGCTCACCGATCGGCGCGGCAATTCGATCCGCGTCACCGATTTTGCACCGCGCTTCCAGCAGTTCGGCCGCGTGTTTCGCCCGCCGCAGCTCTTTCGCATCATCGAGCCGGTTTCCGGCTTGCCACGCATCTCCATTCGGGTGCGGCCGACCCACGACTACGGCCAGCCGTTCAAGCAGCACTCGGTCGGCAGCAACCACATCCGCTACCACCAGGACGGCTCGGTGCTGCGCGTGACGACCGATGCGCCGCTGTCGCTGATCGAGAGCGAGGCGCCGTTCGTCGTCACCCGCAGGCTGCACCTGGTCTTCGGTCCGGACGAGCCGTTCACCGGCGAGCTCGCGCACATCGTCGACGAGTTCTGCAATCGCACGCGCGACTACTGGATGACCTGGGTGCGCGGGCTGTCGATTTCCTACGACTGGCAGGAGGCGGTGATCCGTGCCGCGATCACGCTCAAGCTCAGTACGTTCGACGAGACCGGCGGCGTCATCGCGGCGATGACGACATCGATCCCCGAGGCGCCCGGCTCCGGTCGCACTTGGGACTACCGCTACTGCTGGCTGCGCGACGCCTATTTCGTCGTCAAGGCGCTCAACAAGATCGGTGCGACGCAGACGATGGAGGACTTCATCACCTTCACGCTGTCGATCGCCGCCGATCGCGACGAGATGCTGCGGCCGGTCTACGGCGTGGTGCCGACCGACCCGCTCGAGGAGATGACCGCGCCGGCGCTCAAGGGATATCGTGGCGACGGACCGGTGCGCATCGGCAATGCGGCGGCCGAGCAGGCGCAGCACGACACCTACGGCAGCATCATCCTCGCCGCGACGCCGATGTTCTTCGACCGGCGGCTGCCGCGGCCCGGCGACGAGGGGCTTTTCCGCCTGCTGGAGTCGCTCGGCAGCAAGGCGGCGCAGACGGCCCTGATCCCGGACGCCGGCATCTGGGAGTTTCGCGGGCGCAAGCGCGTTCACACCCATTCGGTGGCGATGTGCTGGGCCGGCTGCCATCGGCTCGCCGCCATTGCGGCGCGGCTCGGCCTCAGCGACCGCGCGGACCACTGGAATCGGATCGCGGCGCCGATCCGCGACGCGCTGCTCGCCCGCGCCTGGAACGACAAGCGCGGCGCGTTCACGGCGGCATTCGACTCGGAGGATCTCGACGCGAGCGTGCTGCTGCTGCCGGAGCTCGGCGTCCTCGATGCCGACGATCCGCGCTTCGTGCGCACGGTCGCGGCGATGGAGCGCGAATTGGTGCGCGAGAAGCACGTGATGCGCTATGCGGATGCCGACGATTTCGGCCTGCCGGTGACGGCGTTCCTGATCTGCCGGTTCTGGCTGATCGATGCGTGGTGGTCGCTCGGCCGGGTCGACGCCGCGCGCGAGTTGTTCGAGGACGCGCTCGCGCACCGCAACCGCTACGGCCTGCTTTCGGAGGACCTCGATCCCAAGACCGGCGCGCTGTGGGGCAATTTTCCCCAGACCTACTCGATGGCGGGCCTGATCCTCAGTGCGATGCGGCTGTCGCGCAGCTGGGAAGATCGTTATTGGCGCTGATCGAAAGCCTGCCCCGGAGTCGATCCAGGGGTGGATACCGGGTCGCGGGAGAGAACATGCGCCCGGCAAAGTGGCCCGTCTCAGGCCGGCCCGCGGGTTGCCGCGAGCGGGTCGCCGGACTGCGAGCGCTTTTCGATCGTCGTCGCGCTCTGCGTCAGGTTGAAGGCGGTGTTGGCGAGCCCGACATGCGAGAACGCCTGCGGAAAATTCCCGGCCAGGCGCTTCGCACGAGGATCGTATTCCTCGCTGAGCAGCCCGAGATCGTTGCACAAGGAGACCAGGCGTTTGAACAGGCGCTCGGCCTCGGCGAGACGTCCTTGCATGATGTAGACGTCGGCAAGCCAGAAGCTGCACGCGAGGAACGCGCCTTCGCCCGGCTCGAGGCCGTCGACGCCCGTGTGCGTGCGGTAGCGCATGACGAAACCGTCAGTGAGCAAGTGCCGTTCTATTGTCGTGACGGTGCCGCGCACCCGTGGGTCGCCTATCGGCAGAAATCCGACGCTCGGCATCAGCAGCAGGCTGGCGTCGACCTCTTTGGCGCCGAAATACTGGACGAAGCTGCCGAGCTCGTTATCGAAACCCTCCGCGCAGGTCGTCGCGTGGATTTCCGCGCGCAGCTTGCGCCAGCGGTCGATCGGCCCCTCGAAGCCGAACATCTCGGCACTCTTGATCGCGCGATCGAACGCGACCCACGCCATCACCTTCGAGTGGGTGAACTGCCTTGCCCCGCCACGCACCTCCCAGATGCCTTCATCCGGCTCCTTCCAGATCTCAGCGAGATGGTCGAGCAGCTTGCGATGCATGTCCCAGCCGGACTCGTGGGTCGCGAGCCCGCTGCGCCGCGCCTGGTGGGCGGCATCCATCACCTCGCCGTAGACGTCGAGCTGCAGCTGCCGGTGCGCGTCATTGCCGATGCGAACCGGCCGTGAGCCCTCGTAGCCGGAGAGCCAGTCCGCCTCCCATTCGATCATGCGCCGCTCGCCCGCGAGCCCGTACAGGATCTGGATCTGGTCGGGGCTGCCCGCGATCGCACGCAGCAGCCACTCGTTCCAGGCCTGCGCCGAGTCGTGGTAGCCGGCATTGAGCAGCGTGAACAACGTCAGCGTCGCGTCGCGCAGCCAGCAGAAGCGATAGTCCCAGTTACGTGCGCCGCCGAACTGCTCGGGCAGCGAGGTGGTCGGCGCCGCCACGATCCCGCCGGTCGGCGCGTAGGTCAGCGCCTTGAGCGTGATCAGCGAGCGCACCACCACGTCGGTCCATTGTCCGGCAGGCCGGCAGTGCGATGCCCATTCCTGCCAGAACGTCTCGGTCGCCTCGAGCGCGTCCTGCGGCGCGACCGCCGGCGGCGCCGGCAGGTGCGAGGGTGCGTAAGTGAGGAT
>DASXCK010000315.1:0-1730 GCA_036491235.1 Xanthobacteraceae bacterium
CCAGTGGGGCGACGAGGGCAAGGGCAAGATCGTCGACTGGCTCTCCGAGCAGGCTGACATCGTGGTGCGGTTCCAGGGCGGCCACAATGCGGGCCATACGCTGGTGATCGACGGCGTCACCTTCAAGCTCTCGCTGCTGCCCTCCGGCGTCGTACGCCCCGGCAAGCTGTCGGTGATCGGCAACGGCGTCGTGCTCGATCCGCATGCGCTGTGCCGGGAGATCGACGCGCTCGCCACGCAGGGCGTGACCGTGACGCCCGACAGTCTGCGCATCGCCGAGAACGTCTGCCTCATTCTGCCGCTGCACCAGGAGCTCGATGCCATCCGCGAGTCCGCGAATGCGCAGCACCGCATCGGCACCACGCGGCGCGGCATCGGCCCCGCCTACGAGGACAAGGTCGGCCGCCGCGCCATCCGCCTCATGGATCTCGCCGACATCCCGGCGCTCAAGCCGAAGATCGAGCGGCTGCTCGCACATCACAATGCGCTGCGTCGCGGTCTCGGCATGGAAGAGGTCACGGCAGGTGCGATCAGCGACGAACTCGCCAGCGTCGCGCCGCGCGTGTTGCCGTTCATGGACACCGTGTGGGCGCTGCTCGACGCCAAGCGGCGCGAGGGTAAGCGCATCCTGTTCGAGGGCGCGCAGGGATCGCTGCTCGACGTCGATCACGGCACGTATCCCTACGTGACCTCGTCCAATACCGTCGCGGCGCAAGCCGCGACCGGCTCCGGCCTCGGCCCGAGCGCGGTCGGCTATGTGCTCGGCATCTGCAAGGCCTACACGACGCGCGTGGGCGAGGGGCCGTTCCCCACCGAGCAGCTCAACGACATCGGTAAGATGCTGGGCGAGCGCGGTCGCGAGTTCGGCGTCGTCACGGGGCGCCCGCGCCGCTGCGGCTGGTTCGACGCCGTCTTGGTGCGGCAAACCGTCCGCACCAGCGGAATCGACGGGCTCGCCCTGACCAAGCTCGATATTCTCGACGGATTCGAGGAGATCAAGGTGTGCGTCGCCTACCGCCTCGACGGTCGTGAGATCGATTACCTTCCGGCCGGCGAGCACGCGCAGGCGCGGGTCGAGCCGATCTACGAGACCGTCGCAGGCTGGCAGGAGGCGACCGCGCGCGCCCGTTCCTGGGCGGACCTGCCCGCGCAGGCGATCAAGTATGTACGCCGCGTCGAGGAATTAATCGGCTGTCCGGTCGCTTTACTATCGACGAGCCCGGAGCGGCAGGACACAATCCTGATGCGCAACCCATTCGAGTCGTGAGCATGATCCCGGAAAGTGGATACCGGTTTTCGGACGAGATCATGCTGGAAAAGAGCATGATCCCGGAAAGTGGGCACCGGTTTTCGGACAAGATCATGCTGGAAAAGTGCATGATCCCGAAAAGTGGGCGCCAGTTTTCGGGTAAGATCATGCTCGGAAGGTAGACCTATCAACCTCGGAACCTGATGGCCGACTACTACCCCCTGATCGCCAAGGCGGTCGCTGGTCTCGACAAGAGCACCGGCGAGGCGCGCCGTGCGCTGTATGAGCGCGCGCGCACCGCCCTGGTGACGCAGCTGCGCGGCGTCGCGCCGGCGCTCTCGGAGTCGGAGATCACGCGCGAGCGCCTCGCGCTCGAGGAGGCGATCCGCAAGGTCGAGGCGGAGGCGGCGCGCAAGTCGCGCTTCGATCCGCCGCCCGAGCGCAAACGCACCGATCGTGGCGGCGACGCCGATCAGTTCAA
>DASXCK010000316.1:0-3032 GCA_036491235.1 Xanthobacteraceae bacterium
GGCAACGCCGCGTTGATCTATCTCGACCTCGACCGCTTCAAGCCGGTCAATGATTGCAACGGCCATGCGGCCGGCGACGCGGTTCTCAAGGCCGTGGCGGCCGCGCTGGTCGGCGCGGTGCGCGCCTCCGATGTGGTGGCGCGGATCGGCGGGGACGAATTTGCCGTCCTGCTGTGGAACCTGAATGCCAAGGCGGCACGCAACAAGGCCGATGCGCTCGAGCATGCGATCACGACAACCACGGTTCTCTGGGGGGAGCAAAGGCTCACGGTCGGCGTCACGGCAGGCGTCGCCGAACTCGCGGCGGAAACCGATGTCGGCGACCTCGTCGCCCGCGCCGACGCTGCCATGTATGAGCGCAAGCGAAAGAGGAAGGGCGAATAGGAGCAGCGAATGGCGAATGGGGAGGGCGGTCTCTGCCTGCTATTCGCCAATCGCTTCTTACGCGATGATATCCGGCGTGAGCTGGTCTTCGATGAAGGTCATCCGGTCGCGCAGGACCAGCTTGCGCTTCTTGAGTCGCTGAACTTGCAGGATGTCCGAGGCTGGCGACCCCTGCAGCGCCTCGATGGCTGCATCGAGATCGCGATGCTCCTGCCGTAATCGGGCAAGCTGCGCCCGCAACTCGGTTTCTTCTTCTTGGGTCATCCGTGCCGCTCGGTCCGCGCAACCCTATCATGCGTTCGGGCCGCCGGCCAAAGGCAAACCCAAGCTTCAACAATGTCAAACCCAAGCTTCAACAATGCCTCAAGGGGGGTACCTCAACCACATACCTGCTATCCGATAAGCTTAGATCGGTGGATTTTTGCGCCGCACAATTCGGCCGCCATCGACTTACAGGTTGCCGCATGGCAAACTCGTTGTGTGAGACGCGCTTGCTCCCGTCGACTGGCCAGTATCCTCCCAGTTCGCGAGCGCGGTTTAGTCAGGCCCAAATCTGACCATAGAGGAGACCACTCCAATGTCCCTACAGACGCACCTTGCGGAACTTGAGCTCCGTCATAAAGCCTTGGAGACGGAGATCACAGAGGCTCAGCAGCATCCCTCAATCGACGATATGGCGATCGTTCAACTCAAGCGTCGCAAGTTGCACCTCAAGGACGAGATCGAACGTTTGCGCGGGGTTGCCGTTCACTGAACGGTCTGACGCGCGTGCGCTGACCGCCGCCGCCGTTCGGGGTAGGGCGTCCGTGCACAGCATCGATTGGACAAATGCCGTCACGCCGCCGGCCCGTGCTAACGAGGCCGGCGGCTTTTTTTGCGCCCGCAAGGCCCGCTGAACCGGAGGACGGTCGAATGACGCGATGGGTGGTCGCCGTGGTGATGCTGCTCGCGGCGGCGTTGCCGGGTGCCGCGCAGGACTATCCGAGCCATCCCATAACCCTGATCGTGCCGTTTCCGGCGGGCGGCGGCGTCGACGCGGTCGCCCGCATCGTCGCCGACAAGCTCGCGCGGGCGCTCGGTCAGCCGATCGTCATCGAGAACCATGGCGGCGCCGGCGGCACCATCGGTACGCGGCTTGCAGCGCGCGCAAAGCCTGACGGCTACACGCTGGTGATGGCGCATACCGGCACGACCTCGATCAACCCGACGCTCTACGCCAATCCGGGCTATGACCCACACACGAACTTCGTGCCGATCGGCCTCATCGCGTCGACGCCGATCGTCATCATGGCGCACCCGTCGTTCAAGCCGAAGACGATCGGCGAGATGGTCGCCTATGCGAAGGCCAATCCCGGGAAGCTCAACATCGGTACGCCGACCATGGGCACCGGCGGCTATCTTTCGGCCGAGCTGTTCAAGGCAACGGCCGGCGTCGACGTGGCGATCGTCCTCTACAAAGGGACCGGCCCGCTGACCAACGACCTGCTCGGCGGCCAGATCCCGGTCGCCTTCAACGTGATGGCGCCCGCCATGGGCAACCTGCAGGCCGGGACGTTGCGCGCGGTTGCGGTGCTGGCGCCGAAACGCTCGAGCCTTCTGCCCGATGTGCCCACGGCCGACGCGTCGGGCATGCCTGGCTTCGAGGCGATGCTGCATTACGGCCTGCTCGCGCCCGCCGGCACGCCGGCGCCGATCATCGCCCGGCTCAGCGCGGAGCTGCGCAAGGCGGTGGCCTCGGACGAGGTCAAGAAACGCATCCATGCGGACGGCGGCGACGAGCTCGTCTCGACGCCCGAGGAATATGCCGCCGACATGGACAAGGAGGCGGCGAAGTGGTCGCCGTTGATCAGGAAGCTCGGGCTAAGGGTGGAGTGAGTTGCCAAACCCACCGCGGTCATGCCCGCGCATAGCCCGCTCGAAGAACGGCGTCGCTTCGCTGGCCAATGGCGGGCACCCCGGTACACACCGGCATCGGCGGTGGTTATCGGATCATCTGCTTGCGCGATGATGACGCTGAGTGCGCTGCCGCGAACGGGCACCCTCACGCCTTCTTCATCTCCAGCGCGGCGCGCGCCAGGATCTCGACGAGCTTCGCTTCCGTGTCCGCATCGTTCGCGAGGCGTTCGCCCGCGACCTCGCGCAGGTTCTCCAGCGCCGCGCGCACCAGCGTCGGCAAGCCGCGCCGCTCGTCCTCCTCGCCGTCGTCGTCGCGGCCGAGGCGCCGGCGCATGCGCGCGATCTTGCCGCCGATCTTCTTCAGCCGTTCCAGAACGGCGTCGACGAAGTCGCGGTTCTGGTCGAGATAGGCGCGGCCTTCGTCGGTGATCGTGTAGAGCTTTTTCGCGCCCTCGGCCTGCGCCATGACGTAGCCGGCCTCTTCGAGAAACGTGAGCGTCGGATAGACGATGCCCGGGCTTGGCGAGTACCAGCCGGCGGTCTTCTCCTCCAGCACCTTGATGATCTCGTAGCCGTGGCGCGGCTGCTCGGCGATCAGCGCGAGCGCGATGAGCCGCAAGTCGCCGGTCGCCAGCATGCGGCCAACTCGCACCATGTCGCCGCCGCCAAAGCCGGGGCGGCCGCCAAAGCCGAAGCCGTGTCGGCGGTGCCGTCCGCGTCCGACGGCCCAGCGGCCGTCGTGGTCAGAATCG
>DASXCK010000317.1:0-5988 GCA_036491235.1 Xanthobacteraceae bacterium
CCGGTGACGGAGCCGCCGTGGTCGGTGAAGGACTCGAGCGCGTGGCCGTAGCGCACCGCGACCGAAGGCAGCTCCTCGGCGATCGACTTGAGCAGCGGCTCGAGGGTGTATTGCGAGATGAGCTGATAGGGTTCGAGCGGCATCGATGCGTCGGGCGACGCCGCGATCTCCTTTTCGTAGCCGGCCACCGAGAGGAATGGCAACCGCCACAGCGGCGGCTCGATCAGCGACAGCACGATGAAGACGTCCATCGGATTGTTGCGCGGCAGGCCGGCGCCGCGCACGCGCTCCGCGATGCCCATGCGGCGGTAGAGCTCCATGGTGCGGGCGTTGCACCGTTCCATTTTGGGCAGGAACGCCGGCGCGTCCTTCTGCTCGATCAGCGTGCAGCGAATGCCGCGCTTGCCGAGATCGACCGCAAGGGTCAGCCCCACCGGGCCCGCCCCGACGATCAGTACCTGTGTATCTGCCATTTCGTCCTCAACTCGCGTTCGGCCGCTTCATAGCGGGTCGACCGCGGGACATGGAAGGGCGATGTGGCATCGGCACGAAATCGCGCCGTCATGCCCGGCCTTGTGCCGGGCATCCACGTCTTTCGTCCAGCAAGAAAAGACGTGGATGGCCGGGACATAGGCGAGCGACCCGCCTTCGCTCGCTGCGCGAGCTACGGAACGGGTTTCGGTCCGCCGAAACACGGAGCGCGCAGGCGGAAGCGACGCCGTTCTTCGAACGGCCATGCCCGGCCATGACGGATGTGAAGCGGAAAGCGCCCCTACTCGGCCTGCACGCCCGAGTCCGCGACCATCTTGCGCCAGGTGTCGAGCTGCGCCTTGATGTACGCGCCGAGCTCCTCGGGCGAGCTGGAGAATCCCTCGAAGCCGACCGTCCTGAGCTTCGCCTTGATGGCGGGATCGTCGACGATCTTGCGCAGCGCCGTGTTGAGCTTCGCCACCACCTCGGGCGGCGTCCCGGCCGGCGCGACGATGCCGGCCCAGGCATCCATGTTGAAGCCCGCGATGCCGGATTCGTCGAGCGTCGGAAGCTCGGGATAGAGCGAGGAGCGCTGGATGCGCGTCTGCGCCAGCGCCCGCAGCGTGCCGGCATTGACGTGCGGCATGGCGGTGGTGAAGTCGGCGAACATCATCGAGACGCGGCCCGCGATGATGTCGGCGAGCGCGGGCGGCGTGCTCTTGTAGGGCACGTGCAGCATCTTGAAGCCGCCCCAATGCTGGAGCGTCTCGCCGGCGACGATGCCGGAGGTGTTGCCGCTCGCATAGGACAGCTCACCGGGATGCGCCTTGGCGTAGGCGATCAGCTCGGGCAGGGTCTTGGCCGGGATGTTCTTGTTGATGACGAGCATCAGCGTGAAGCTGCCGACGCGGGTGATCGGCACGAAATCCTTGATGGCGTCGTAGGTCAGCCCTTTGTGCAAGAAGGGATCGGCGGAGAGCGGCGAGTTGGTCGCCATCAGCAGCGTGTAGCCGTCCGCGGGCTGGTGCGACACGTAGGTCGCCGAAAGGGCGCCGTCGACGCCCGGCCGGGGCTCGACGATCACCGGCTGCTTGAGCGCGGCGCTCAACGGCTCGGCGATGATGCGGCAGACCGTATCGCTGGCGCTGCCCGCACCGAACGGGGCAACGAGCGTGATCGGCCGGCTCGGATAGCTGTCGGCGCGGGCCGCCGGGCTGAACAGCACCGCGGCGGCCGCGGCGAGAGCGAGAAGCACTTTCTTCATGCGCACTTCCTCCCTGTCGGTCGCGATTCCGTGTCGTGCTGCCGTTGCGTCGGCCTCGCGAAGCCGCGCGTCCGGCCGTTCAATTCCCCTTTCGAAATTCGCCACCCGCGCCGCGGAATGATCAGATCGCCGCCTCGGACGTCGCGTCGAAGAAATGCAGCCGCTCGGGCCGCATCGCGAACCGAATCTTGTCGCCGCGCTTGGCTGCGACCGTCGGCTCGACCGAGGCCACCATGGTCTGATCGCCGACCTGGAGGTCGAGCAGCGTCTCGGCGCCGAGGCGCTCCACCACCTCGACCATCGCATCGAAGCAGAGACCCGACGGATGGCTGCCGTTGGCGATCTGCATGTCCTCCGGCCGCACGCCAAGGATGACGTCGCGGCCCGCATAGGGCCGCAGGCGCGGACCAAGCTCGCCGGGGACGTCGATGGCAAATCCGCGATTGTCCGCGCGCAGCTTGCCGTCGCCGTCGTGCACGGCCACGGGGGCGAAATTCATCGCCGGCGAGCCGAGGAACCCGGCGACGAAGCGATTGACCGGGCTGTTGTAGAGCTCCAGCGGCTCGCCCACCTGCTGCACCAAGCCGTTCCGCATCACCACGACACGGTCGCCGAGCGTCATCGCCTCGACCTGGTCGTGGGTGACATAGACCGCCGTGGTGTTGAGGCGCGAGTGGAGCTTCTTGATCTCGACGCGCATCTGCACGCGCAGCTTCGCGTCGAGGTTGGAGAGCGGCTCGTCGAACAGGAACACCTGCGGGTGGCGCACGATGGCGCGGCCGAGCGCGACGCGCTGGCGCTGCCCACCGGAAAGCTGCCGCGGCTTTCGCCGCAGGTACTCGCCGATGCCGAGAATGTCGGCCGCCGCCTGCACCCGCTTGGCGATCTCGCCGCGTTCGATGCCGCGCATCTTCAGCCCGAACGCCATGTTGTCGTAGACGCTCATGTGCGGATAGAGCGCGTAGTTCTGGAACACCATGGCGATGTCGCGGTCCATCGGCGGCAGCTCGTTGACCACCGTGTCGCCGATCAGGACCTGGCCCGAGCTGATCGACTCGAGCCCCGCCACCATCCGCAGCGTCGTGGTCTTGCCGCAGCCGGAGGGGCCGACCAGCACCACGAATTCCTTGTCGCGGATCTCCAGGTTCACGTCCTTCACGGCGTGAACGTCCTTGTCATAGAACTTGTTCAGGTTCCGGATCAGCACCCGCGCCATGATCTTACCCCTTCACCGAGCCCGTGAGGCCCGCCACGTAGTGCTCGACGAAGAACGAGTAGATGAAGGCGACCGGGACCGAGCCGAGCAGCGCGCCCGCCATCAGCTGCCCCCAGTAAAACACGTCGCCGCGGACCAGCTCCGAGGTGACGCCGACCGAGACCGTCTTCTGCTCGGCCGACGACAGGAACACCAGCGCATAGATGAATTCGTTCCACGACAGCGTGAACGCGAAGATGCCGGCCGACAGGATGCCGGGAAGCGCGATCGGAAAAATGATGTAGACCATCGCCTTCCAGCGCGTCGCGCCGTCGATGCGCGCGCACTCCTCGAGCTCGCGCGGGATCGCCTTGAAGTATCCCATCAGCAGCCAGGTGCAGAACGGAATGAGAAAGGTCGGATAGGTCAGGATCAGCGCCCACGGGGTGTCGCCGAGCTGAAAGCTGCGGATGATGTCGGCGAGCGGAATGAACAGCAACGTCTGCGGCACCAGGTAGGTAATGAAGATGCCGGTGCCGAGCGTGCCGGCGAAGCGAAACTTCAGGCGCGAGAGCGCATAGCCGGCGAGCAGACCGCAGAACAGCGAGATGACGGTCGAGAGGAGCGCGATGAACAACGTATTCATCATCCATCGGATGAACAGCGTTTGCGTGAGCAGGTCGGTGACGTGGACGAGCGTCGGGTGCGCGGTCCAGAACGGCGCGTAATTCGGCGCCATCCACGGCCGATAGAGCTCGCGGTCCGGCCGCACAGAGGTCACCAGCATCCAATAGAACGGAAACAGCAGCCAGAGAACGAAAACGCCGAGCGGAATGTAGAAGTAGACCCAACGCCGCCACTTCGCGCCTTCGATCATGGCTCAATGCACCTCGACGCGCCGGATGTAGAGAAGCTGCACGACGACGATGATGAGCAGGAATGGGAACATCGCGAGCGAGATGGCGGCGCCCATGCCGAGCAACCCGGTGCCGATGCCGAGCTGATACGCATAAGTGGCGAACAGCTGGGTCGCATTCGCGGGACCGCCGCCGGTCAGGACGTAGACGAGCTGGAAATCCGCGAACGTCTGGATCACCGAGAACAGCACCACGACCATCGTCACCGGCAGCAGCAGCGGCCAGGTCACGTGCCAGAAGCGCTGCCACGGCCGCGCGCCGTCGATCGCCGCGGCCTCCTGCAGCTCGGGATTGATGGTCTGCAGGCCGGCGAGCAGGCTGATGGCGTAGAACGGCACGCCCCGCCACACGTTGACGATGATGACGGAGATCAACGCCAGATCGGGATCGCCGAGCCAGTTGATGCGGCCGTGAATGAGACCGAGGCGAAACAGGCTCCAATTGATGACGCTGAAGGTCGGGTCGAACATCCACTTCCACGCGAAGGTCGAGAGCACGGTCGGGATGATGAACGGCAGCAGGATGAAGGCACGGGTGAAGGCCTTGCCCTTGAAGCTCCGATTGAGCAGCAGCGCCAGCCACAGCCCGAGCGCAAGTTTGAAGATGGTGGCGACGATCGTGTAGACGAACGTGTTCCGTACCGCGACGCGGAAGATGCTGTCGTTGAACAGCGCGACGAAATTCTGCAGGCCGACGAAGTGGCCAGGCACGCCCACCCGCGCGTCCGTCACCGACAGCAGCACGCCCTCGACGAAGGGGTAGGCGATGAAGACGCCGAGCAAAATGACGGTCGGCAGCAGCAGGACGGCGGCGAGCCATCGCTCGTCCTCGAGGAGCCGCGTCGCGATACCGCGCCGCGGCGCCGGGACGTAGACGCGCTGGGTGACTATCTCGCCGACCGCCATGGCCGTTTCCTCTGCGTCGAGGCGACCTGCCGCGCGACTCGCATCGGCGGGGTAGGCGGCGACGGCTACCGGGCCGTCAGCCGCCGTGGATCATACACGGAGCGTGGACCAAGTCAGGCGTGAATCTTCTTCACTTCGCTGGTCGCCCACTTGACCGCGTCCTCGGCCGACATGCCCTGGACCGCCTTGGCGTACATGTCGATGATGATGTACTTGCTCAGGACTTCGGCCGCCTTTTGATCCGCCGGCCCCGCATAGCCGGGAAAATGTCCGGCGCGCGCCGCCCGCCGGAACGGCAGCATGACGGGATCCTTGTCCCAGATCGGATCCTGCTCCCAGACGGTCGTGGCGCCGACCGAGTAGCCCGCCTGCGAGTTGAACCACGTCTGATAGACCGGCTTCGACGTGATCCAGGCGAGGAATTTCTTTGCCGCGTCCTGCTGCTTGGAATAGCCCATCAGCATGTTGGTCATCGGCAGGTGGTAGGCGAACGCGCCCGCCGAGCCCTTGGGCAGCACGCCGTGCAGGATGTCCTTGTAGAGCGGCTCGCCCTTCTCGTCCTGGTACTTGTCGGGCTCGCGCTTGGACAGGAGATAGATCGAGGCGCCGTTGAGCGTCGCCGAAATCGTCCCCGAGAGGAACGCGCGGTTGTTGCTCGAGTCGTCCCACGCAAGGCCGCCTTCGTCGAAGCAATCCTTCCAGAAGGCGACGGCGAACTTGACCGACTCGAGCGTGGCCTTGCTGTCGAGAACCACGGTCTTGCCGTCCTTCTCGACCTCCATGCCGCCGAACGACCAGAGGAACGGATACCAGAACGTCGGCGGATCGCCGAAGCTGTGGCCGAGTGTCTGGCCGAGCGGCCGGCCCTTCGCCTTGAGCTTCTTTCCGACGGTGCGGTACTCGTCCCAGGTCTCGGGGAACTTGTTGAAGCCGGCCTCCGCGAACCACGACTTGCGGTAGGAGGTCTCGGCGCCGAGGACGCACCACGGCACGCCGAGCCATTTGCCGTTGTTCGCGACGACGCGCGACTCGTTATAGAAGCCGCCCTGGTCCTTGCCGATCTTCTCCGCGACCTCGGTCACGTCGGCGACGCTTGCCGCATAAAGCTGCGGCCAGTTGTTCAGCGCGCAAATCACGTCCGGGCCGGCGCCCGACTGGATGGCCGCGGTGGTGCGCGCCTGGATGTCGTTGCCGTTGATCATCTCGATATTGAGCGTGATACCGAGGTCCTTCTTG
>DASXCK010000318.1:0-5480 GCA_036491235.1 Xanthobacteraceae bacterium
GCACAGCGTGTCGAAGCCCGCCTTCATCAGCTCGACCACGCCGCCGCACAGCACGGCCTGCTCGCCGAAGAGATCGGTCTCGCACTCTTCCTTGAAGGTGGTCTCGATGATGCCGGCGCGGCCGCCGCCGATCGCCGACGCATAGGAGAGGCCGAGATCGTGCGCGTTGCCCGATTTATCCGCGTGGATCGCGATCAGGCACGGCACGCCGGCGCCGCGCTGATATTCCGAGCGCACCGTGTGGCCGGGACCTTTCGGGGCGATCATCAGCACGTCGAGGTCGGCGCGCGGCTCGATCAGGTTGAAGTGCACGTTGAGGCCGTGCGCGAACATCAGCGCCGCCCCCTGCTTCATGTTGGCGTGCAGATGGTCGCGATAGATGTCGCCCTGCAGCTCGTCGGGCGTGAGCATCATCATCACGTCGGCCCACTTGGCGGCGTCGGCCACCTCGAACACCTTGAATTTCTCGTTCTCGGCTTTCTTGACGCCGTGCGAGCCCTTGCGCAGCGCGACCGCGACCTCCTTCACGCCGGAGTCGCGCAGGTTGAGCGCATGGGCATGGCCCTGGCTGCCGTAGCCGATGATGGCGACCTTCTTGCCCTTGACGAGATTAAGGTCGGCATCGCGATCGTAATAAACACGCATGGTTCTAACCCCTACTTCTAACCCCGATTTGGCCTTCGGCGGCCCCGGTTTGTGAACCTCCCCTCTCCCCCTGGGAGAGGGTGGCGAGCGAAGCGAGCCGGTGAGGCCCGCTCGGCGTTTCATTTCTGGCACCGAGAGCCCCTCACCCCTCCCTCTCCCCTACGGAGAGAGGGAGCGCAGGCGCCGCGCTCACCTCACGTTCAATCACCCTTTGTGGCGGTGCTTTTAGGTTCAATGACGGAATGCGGCAAGTCCCGCGCTACCTCGGGTCCATCCCCTCCGGTCCGCGGCTGATGGCCACGACGCCGGTGCGCGAGACCTCGACGAGGCCGAGCGGCAGCATCAGGGCGACGAACTGGTCGATCTTGTCCGAGCCGCCGGTGATCTCGAACACGAAGCTCTCGGTGGTGGCGTCGATCACGCGGGCGCGGAACGCATCGGCGAGGCGCAGCGACTCGACGCGATGCTCGCCCTTGCCGTGCACCTTGACCATGGCGAGCTCACGCTCGATCGAGGGACCCGCGACCGTCATGTCGACGACGCGGTGCACCGGCACGAGACGGCCGAGCTGATTCTTGATCTGCTCGATCACCATGGGCGTGCCGCGCGTCACGATGGTGATGCGCGAGAGATGCTTCTGGTGCTCGGTCTCGGAGACCGTGAGGCTTTCGATGTTGTAGCCGCGGCCGGAAAAGAGGCCGATGACGCGGGCGAGCACGCCGGGCTCGTTGTCGACGATGACCGACAGCGTGTGGCTCTCGACCCGCTCATGCACGGTCGCGGCCGGGTAGTGACTCGTATTACTCATCGTGAAAAATCCTCAGTGTCTGACCAGCGCAAAGCCCCAGTCGCCGCCGAAACCCTTGTTGAGCGCCAGATGAATCCACAGCATGGCGTGCGGCTCAAGCAGCCGCGCGATTCGTAGCGGTCCGGCGTCGACCGCCTCGAAGCCGAGGCCGCCAACGAGCGCCATGACGTTCGGCTTTACGACCTCGTCGTCGCCGGCGACGAACATCACGGACTTGACGCCGCCGAAGACCGGCTCGGCCATGTTCTTGAAGCCGGTCGTGTTGAGGGCCTTGAATACCGAGGCGCCGGCCGCCCAGCCCTGCACCTTCTCGCCGCCTGAGGTGTCGTGGCCGCTCGCAAGCCCGAGGCCGTCCGCGCCCATGCCGAGCGGGTTGGTGCAATCGATCACGATGCGCCCCTTCAGATCGCCCATGCTGCGGATCGCGGCTTCGGTCGCGGGCCAGGGCGTCGCCACCACGACGATATCGCCGAACGCTGCCGCCTCGGCGGCGGTGCCGGCGTGCGCCTTGCCGCCGAGCTGACGCAGCAGACCTTGCGTCTTATCCGAGCGTGGGTTGGTCACGCCGAAGAAGATGTCGTGGCCGGCCTTGCGGGCCCAGGCGGTGCCGAGCGTGCCGCCGACGTCTCCGGCGCCGATGATTGCGAGCTTCATTTCAATTTCCCCAACTGACTGAGCCCTCATGCCCTGCATCCGGGTCCGGCCTCGGGCCGGCCCGAGCGTAGTGGGCATCCACATCTTTGCAGCAGAGAAAGACGTGGATGGCCGGGACAAGACCGGCCATGACGATGTGAATGGTGCCGCGCTAGACCAGGACCTTGCCTTCCTCGGTGACCGCGTCCTCGAGCTTCACGGCGGCGTCGCCCAACAGCATCTCGTTGTGGGCGCGGCCCGACGGGATCATCGGGAAGCAGTTCTCCTTGGGATCGACCACGCAGTCGAAGATCACCGGCTTGTCGACGTCGATCATCTCGCGGATGGCGTGGTCGAGGTCGCCCGGCTTCTCGCAGCGGATGCCGACCGCATGGTAGGCCTCGGCGAGCTTCACGAAGTCCGGCAGCGCCGCCGTGTAGCTCTCCGAATAGCGCCCGCCGTGCAGGAGCTCCTGCCACTGGCGCACCATGCCCATGTACTGATTGTTGATGATGAAGATCTTGATCGGCAGCCGGTACTGCACGGCGGTCGAGATCTCCTGCATGGTCATCAAAACCGAGGCCTCGCCCGCGATGTCGATGACGAGCGACTTCGGGTGCGCGAGCTGCACGCCCACCGAGGCGGGCAGGCCGTAGCCCATGGTGCCGAGCCCGCCCGACGTCATCCAGCGATTGGGCTCCTCGAAATGATAGAACTGCGCCGCCCACATCTGGTGCTGGCCGACCTCGGTCGTGATGTAGACGTCGCGGCCCTTGGTGAGCTCATAAAGCCGCTGGATGGCGTATTGCGGCTTGATCACCTCGTTCGAGCCACGATAGGCGAGGCTCTTGCGCGCGCGCCACTTGCCGATCTCCTTCCACCAGGCCGCGAGCGCCGCCTTGTCGGGCGTGACCGAGCCGGTGCGCCACAGCCGCACCATGTCCTCGAGCACGTGGGCGCAGTCGCCGATGATGCCGAGATCGACCTTCACGTTCTTGTTGATCGAGGAAGGATCGATGTCGACATGGATCTTGCGCGAGCCGGGCGAGAACGCATCGACCCGGCCGGTGATGCGGTCATCGAAGCGCGCGCCGATGCAGATCATCAGATCGCAATCGTGCATCGCCAGATTGGCCTCGTAGGTGCCGTGCATGCCGAGCATGCCGAGCCACTGCGGATCGGAGGCCGGCACGGCGCCGAGGCCGAGCAAGGTCGAGGTGACGGGGAAGCCCGTGAGCTTGACGAGCTCGCGCAGCAGGTGGCTCGCCTCGAGCCCCGAATTGATCACGCCGCCACCGGTGTAGAACACCGGCCGCTTGGCGGTGCGCATCATCTCGACCGCCGCCTTGATCTTGTTGAGGTCGCCCTTGAGCCGCGGCTGATAGCCCCGATGCGGAAAGTCCTTGGGCTTGAAGTAGTCGCCCTTGGCGAACTGGATGTCCTTCGGGATATCGACCACGACGGGGCCGGGCCGGCCGCTCTTGGCGACATAGAACGCCTCGTGCAGCACACGCGGCAGATCCTCGATGTTTTTGACGAGATAGTTGTGCTTGGTGCACGGGCGCGTGATGCCGACCGTGTCGCACTCCTGGAAGGCGTCGTTGCCGATGAGATGCGTCGGCACCTGGCCGGTGATGCAGACCACCGGGATCGAATCCATCAGCGCATCGGTGAGGCCGGTGACCGCGTTGGTCGCGCCCGGCCCGGAGGTCACCAGCACGCAGCCGACCTTGCCGGTCGAGCGCGCATAGCCCTCGGCCGCATGCACCGCGCCCTGCTCGTGGCGCACCAGGATGTGCCTGACCTTGTCCTGCTGAAAGAGCGCGTCGTAGATCGGCAGCACGGCGCCACCCGGATAGCCGAAGATATGTTCGGCCCCCTGATCGGCGAGCGCCTGGATCACCATTTCGGCGCCGGTCATCTCTGTCATGGCTTGCTCCACTCGTCTGAACTTCTGTCCGTGTGTTTTCGGGAATCAAAAAGGGGCCCGAAGAGCCCCTGTCCGCGCATCGCCATCATTCGCAGGCGGTCCTAGCCACCCCCGGCGATGCGCTCCCTAAGTACGGTAATAAAATTGCGCACAGATAGCCCCTTCTGGCTTGAAAGTTGCGCAAACCTACCGATGCTGCGCCGCGGCGTCAAGGGAAAACCGCCGCAGAAGTCCAATCTGGGGCGGATTTCCGCGGCCGCAAGGTCATTTTGGCCGGCTGTTAAGCACCAACGGCCTCTAGCAGCGCCGCGAGCGCCGCTTCGGGCGGCATCCGCGGCCAGTCGCCGAGCTGATGGCGGAACCAGGTGAATTGGCGCTTGGCGTAGTGGCGCGTGTCGAGCTTGGCGTGGCCGGCGGCCTGCGCGAGCGGAATCTCGCCCGCGAGATGGCGGATGAGCCACGGCACACCATGCGCCTTCATGGCGGGCAGCAGTGGATCGAGCTTGCGCGCCGCGAGCACGCGAACCTCGCCGAGTGCCCCACCCGTGAGCATCGTGTCGAAGCGCGCGTCGATGCGCGCATAGAGCAGCGTGCGTTCGGGTGCGATGAAGACGCGCGGCGTGTCGGAACCGATCAAGGCCGGAAGGCCCTCGCGCTGCCAGTCGATGAGCGAGCGTCCGGTCGCCTCCGCGACCTCGAGCGCGCGCGCGATGCGCGTGCGATCGTTGATGTTGAGCCTGCCCGCGGCGAGCGGGTCGCGGCGCTGCAGCTCCGCATGCAGCGCGACGGCACCGTGCTGGGCGAGCCGCGCACGCACGGCGGTGCGGATGTCGGGCGGGATCGGCGGGACCGCCGCAAGACCGGCGGTCAGCGCCTTGAAATAGAGCCCGGTGCCGCCGACGAAGATCGCGGGCCTGCCGGCATGCCGCGCCGCGTCGATCGCGGCGGCCGCATCGGCGACGTATTGTCCCACCGAGTAGTCGGCTGCGGCATCGACGTGCCCATATAGGCGATGCGGCACGCGCGCTTCTTCGGCCGGCGTCGGCCGCGCCGTGATGATCTTCAGGTCGGCGTAGACCTGCATCGAGTCGGCGTTGATCACGGTGCCGCCGATGCGCTCGGCGAGCGCCAGCGCGAGCGCAGACTTGCCGCTTGCGGTCGGCCCGGCGATCAGCACGCAGCGATGCTGCCCGCGATTCATGTCACGGCTCCGATACCGCCTTGCATCGGCTGTTCAATTGTAACGTTCGACCCGTCACGGTCGCCAACCGCAACAAGAACCTGCCCGCGGGCCCCGTAGCCACTGTGGCGGCACATGCGCTAAACCATCATCCGTCAATCGTCCACGTGGAGAGAACTCTTGCCGCTCATTCAGCCGTTCCGCGCCTTGCGTCCAGCCGACGGACGCGCTGCCGAGGTCCTGGCGCCGCCCTACGACGTGCTGTCCAGCGCCGAGGCGCGCGA